>JAJPJC010000226.1 GCA_021324445.1 Isosphaeraceae bacterium | reverse complement strand
CGGCGTGGTCGGCGGAAGAAGGACCCCAGCACACGGCAACTGCTGTTCGTACCAAGGATTGTGTTTGGACCAAGGACTGTGGCGGCTTAACCAGTTTCGCATGGGGCTCCGTACCCCGACTTCGTGAGAGCGTGGGGAAGGAATGCGAGCCGGTGCGGAACGCCCCGGAGGGGCGGCGGTCAAGAGCCAGGGGCGAAACCCCTGGAGGATTGGGCGAAACCGTCGTACCGTCGCCCCGTCGGGGCTCGGCAGGGGAGGAGAGACGTCGCGTCCGGTCCAGGGGTTTCACCCCTGGCTCTTGACCGCCGCCCTTCCAGGGCGAGGACATCCGCTCCGCGGGGCCTCCACACCCCTTCACCGTGTCACCCTGTCACCGTGTCAGCCTTCCAGGGCGAGGACATCGGCTCCGCGGGGCCTCCAGGCGGGCCACCAGGAAACAGGACTTGCTCGTCATTTTGTCCGAACGCTCTTAGGCAATGCTCCGTAGGAAGCCGTGCCGAGAAGGAAAGGGGCTTCCGATGCCATCTTCTTCACCGGTCGGGTCGTCGATGGCACTGGTGCATGAAGGCTGGGATCACCTCCGGGCCCAGCGGCCGCTGTCGGCGTGGGCGAGCTGGCAGCGGGCGCTGCGGCTGGAACCGCGCTCGTCGGCGGCGGGGCAGGCGCTGGCCATGCTCGAGTCGGCCGCCGACCTGCCGGCGGCGGCCCGGGCCGTCTACCGGCTGCGCGGGCCCACCTCCGCGGCGGGGCGCGCGGCCTGGGATGATCGGCTGGGGAGTCGGGGCGCCGGCGACGGGGATCTTGAAGTGTTGGCCGACCGTTTCGGCCGGCTGGCGTCCGAGAATCCGGATGACTCCGCGGCCTGGTACAACCGCGCCCTCTGCCTGGCCTGGATGGGGAACAATCGCGCGGCGGTCGGCTGCCTGGAGCGTGCGGTCGCCCTGGAGGCGGAGTCGGCCTTCGACCGGGCGGTCGAGGCCTGGACGCTGGCGGAGGTCCTCCGCCAGGGGGGAGGCGCCGAAAGCCTGGCCGACGACCTGCGGTTCGCCGGGACCCTGGACTGGGAGCCCCAGGAGCTGACCTGGCTGCTCGACGAGTTCCCCGAGATCCAGCCGGTGCCGACGCCCCAGGTTCCCGGTGCCGAGGCCGGTCTCGACTGCGACATCGAGGTGTTCCATTGGCTGGATCGGTGCCTCTCGGTCCCGGGTGGCGCTCCGCGCTCCACGCGGGCCGGCGACCTGCCGGTGGTTCTGGCGACCGTGTATCACAGCCGGGCGTCGCGCACGTTGCGGCTCTCCAGCCCGCGCGTCGAGACCCTGCAACGCACCGAAGAGCTCCTGCTCCCCTGGATCGAGGCCGTCGCCGGCCGTCGATCGGTCCGGCGCGAGGCATTACCGCGGCCGCTGGCGTTCCTGGACGCCGACGTCTGGATGATCCGGGTCCCGACCGAAGTCGAGCCGGCCGGCTCGGACCACCGGATGCGCGATTGGATCGAGCACTTCTATGAGAATGAGTGGATTCACCGGCCGCGCCAGGGTCTGGAGGGCCTCTCGCCGTTGAGTGCGGCCAGCGCGGCGCGGCAGGGCAATCGGGTCTTGCGCGCCAAGCTTGTGGCCGTCGTACGGTTCCGCGAGCAGCTCGGCAGTCGCCCCAGCGCCGCGCGGCTCTACCAGGGCTATCCTTTCGACCGGCTGCGGCGGCGGCTGGGACTGGAACCGATCGATCCGACCGCTGTCCATCCCGACGACCTGACCTGCGCCGGGCCCGCCGAGCTGGATCGGCTGGATTTCGCGGCCCTGGAGCATCCCCGTCTGATCGAGGCCGTCGCCTCGGCCGCCGGGCTGCGCGACGACAGCCGGACGGCGCGCCTGGCCTCGGAGCTGGTCCGGCACCGGCTCCTCCCAGCCGTCGAGCTCGACCTGGCGGCGATGGTGGTCGCTCCCCTGGTGCGCCGGGCGATCGGCGCAGGCGACTTCGACGCGGCGATCGACTGGATCGACCGGGTCCACCCGGCCGCCGACGCCGCGACGGGGGCGACGCTCGACGTCTGGCGCGCCGAGATCCTGGCGCGCACCGGCCGCGGCGATGCGGCAATGCAACTCTATCGCTCCCTCGTCCACCCCGACGCCGCCGGAGCCGCCTTGGCATTGGATGCCGCCGAGACCCTGCTCGACAACGGGCACCGCGACCAGGCCCGGTCACTCCTGGGTACCGCGCGCGACCTGGCGCGCTCGACCGGCCGGCGTGGGATCGAGCAGCGGGCACAAGCGCTCCTCGGTCGACTCGGGTCGCATCCTCTGTAGGGCCGGCTCTGCCGACCGGAGACCCGCCCCTCTCACCACACAGGGCCACGCGCCACGCCGATCCGCGGCGGGCTCATGGTGCGCCACTCGCGGCTTTGTCTCTCTCCACCTTGTGACGATCCCGGGGCACCAGGCACCAATGGATCGCCCCGAGCTCGGTGAGCACGGAAGGGATCGGGTCGAGTCCCTCCCGCGTGGTCACGAAGCGGAGATACATCCGGTGGAGCAGGTCCTCCTTGATCGCCTGATGGGCCGGATCTGCGCTGAGGTCGCGTGCCTCGCCCGGGTCCTTGACGATGTCGAATAACCGCTGGTACGGGCCCGGCAGGGGTTTGCCGGTGTGGTATCCGTCCTGGCGCAACCTCCGGCCGGTGCCGACGATCAGCTTGAAGCGGTCGGAGCGGACCATCGCCTCCTCGTTTTCGAGATACTCGCTGAAGACCACGTCATGACCGCGCGCCCCGAGCCGGCCTTGGATCAGGGGCTCCAGGTCGATCCCTTGCAACCGGGGCGGCATCGGCAGTTGCAGCAGATGCAAGACCGTGGGCAGGACATCGATCATCTCGACAAGGTCGGTGATGCGACGGCCGCGGGGAAGGTGGTCCGCCCACCGCATGATCAGGGGAATCCGAACGGCCGGCTCGTAGAAACAGTGCTTCTCAAACCGACCATGCTGGCCGAGCATGTAACCATTATCGCCGACGTAAACCACCAGCGTTCGGCTCGAGAGTCCCAGCTCGTCGAGGCCGTGGATCAGCCGGCCGATCTGGGAATCCACATACGACAGGGACGTGTAATAGGCCGCCTGAATCCCGCGGATCTCGTCCGGCGACAGGTTTGCAAACACAGCCGGTTGCTCCTGACGGTCCTGCTTCGAGACGGCGGGTACGGAGAATTGCTCCGGCCGGAATCGCGGCCGCCATCGTCTGGGGAACCGGAAGGGGCTGTGCGGTTCGTAGTAGCTGACGACCAGGGCGAAGGGGCGATCGCCCCGTCGTTTCAGGTAATCCAGGGCGCGCTCGGTGAAGTAGGTCGCGTCCATCGCCTCGGTGGGCAAGCCGGCCGACTGGCAGGCGGCGTTGAGCCAGACTGCGGCCGGATCCAGGAACGGCCGCCACGGCCTGCGGTGGTCGCCGCCCCGCGGAGGATGGTCGCGGAGGTGACTCTCCCATTCCGCCAGGTCGATCCGTTCCCTGAACCCGTGGGCGGACGGGCCGTTGAAATGCATCTTGCCGATGGCCGCGGTCTGGTAATCGTGGTCGCGGAACCATTCCCCCAGGGTCAGGACATCGTCGGCCAGGCGGGTGGTGAGCTGGGTCACGCCGATCGCATGCGGGAGCTTTCCCGTGATCAGCGATTGCCGGCTGGGCGTGCACAGCGGCGCGTTGCAATAGGCGCGCTCGAACCAGACCCCTTGCCGGGCCAGGGCGTCGAGGTTCGGGGTGGCTTCGTGCGGATCGCCCGCGACCCCCAGGTAGTTCCCTCCCTGATCGTCGGCGATGATCAGGAGCAGGTTTGGTCGCCTCGCGGCACTCTCGGGCTCCGCCCCGGCGGGGAGGCGCGCCGGGAGAACCAGCTCGACCAGGGCCACGGCGAGGATTGCGGCCAGGGATTGACGACAGCAACGTCTCATGGCTGGGTTCTTTCTCCAGGATGTTCCACCCGCGATACTATCCGGTGCGGGCTCTCAGGAGGAGTTCCTGTCCGGTTCGGCTCCCCTCGCAGGCCGCGATCACGGAGGGCGGCCCCATGGCGACGATCCGGCCGCCGGCGTCGCCGCCGTCGGGCCCCAGGTCGATGACCCAGTCGGCCGCGGCGATGACGTCGAGGTGATGCTCGATGACGATCACGGTGTGGCCCAGGTCGACCAGCCGGTGGAGGATCCGCAGCAGGCGGTCGATGTCGGCGAAGTGCAACCCGGTGGTCGGCTCATCGAGGATGTACAGGGCGTGGCCGCCGGAGGGCCGGCCCAGCTCCGCGGCCAGCTTGACGCGCTGGGCTTCGCCGCCGGAGAGGGTCGTACTCGACTGGCCGAGCGTCAGGTAGCCCAGTCCCACCTCGTGCAGGGCATCGAGCCCCTGAAGGACCTGCGGGACCGCGTCGAAGAATGTCCGGCTCTCGTCGACGCGCATCGCCAGCACGTCGCCGATCGACTTCCCCTTGAAGCGCACCTCGAGCGTCTGGCGGTTGAACCTCTGACCGCCGCACTCCTCGCACGTCACATGCAGATCGGCGAGGAATTGCATGGGGATCCGCCGCTGGCCCAGGCCCTGGCACGCTTCGCACCGGCCCCCCTTGGCGTTAAAGCTGAACCGCCCGGCGCCATAACCGCGGATCTTGGCCTCGCGCGTCGCGGCGAAGACCCGGCGGATCGCGTCGAAGACCCCGGTGACCGTCCCCGGCGTCGACCGGGGAGTCCGCCCGATCGGGGCCTGGTCGACCTCGATGAGCTGATCGATCGTAGGAGGCGGGGAAGCTTGTCCGTCTTGACTGACCACTGACCACTGACCACTGACCACTGAATTCAGATGAACTGAGCGATGCAGAGCGCGGCGGACAGCGCGCGCCAGCACATCGTGGACCAGCGTGCTCTTCCCCGACCCGCTGACGCCCGTGACGCAGGTCAAGGCCGCCAGGGGGAACCGGGCATCGATGTGTTTCAGGTTATGGACAGCGGCGTCGCGGATCTGGATCCATCCCGGGCTGCGCGCCACTCGCGAACGATCGTCCGCGTGGGCGTGGGGCTGAGGCACCCGGTTCAAGTAGGCCGCGGTGATCGAACCGTTGGCCGGGGACAACTGCTCGGGAGGCCCGGCCGCCACGACCGAGCCGCCATCCGGGCCGGCCCCGGGGCCCAGGTCGAGCAGCCAGTCGGCCGCGCGGATGACCGCCTCGTCGTGTTCGACGACCAGCACGCTGTTGCCCAGCTCGACCAGGCGGCGGAGGCTGGCGATCAGTCGCGCAGTATCGCGGAGATGGAGGCCCGCCGTCGGCTCGTCCAGGATGTAACAGACCCCGACCAGGCCCGAGCCGAGCTGCGCCGCCAGCCGGGCCCGCTGGAGCTCGCCACCCGAGAGTGTATCCGAACACCGCCCCAGGGCCAGGTAATCCAGGCCGACCTCGACCAGGTACTGGAGCCTCCCCACGATCTCGCCGATCAGGGGCGCGGCGACCGGCTCCAAGGACGGATCGACTCGCGCCGAGCGGAAGAAGCCCAGGAGATCGCCGACGGGCATGGCGGTCAGCTCGGGGATCGACCGGCCCTCGACGCGCACGGCGCGCGCCTCGGGGCGCAGCCGCGAGCCGCCGCACGCCGGGCAGCAGACCTCCTCACGGTACGCCTCGAGTGCCTTGCGCAAGGCCTCGCTCCTGGTGTCCTGATACTCCTGCTCGAGTAGGGTCTCCAGTCCCGGGAACGGTCCCCCGGGTTCCCCGGACCAGAACGCTCGCCAGGTCTCGGCCGGCCAGGATTCCAGCGGCGCGGCACTGTCAACCTGATGGCGAGCGAGGAATTCCGAGACGAGGGCGCGCTGGGGCCAGTCGTCTCGATCCTTCGCGGAGGGAGACACCAGCGACCAGGGCACGACGGCGCCCTGGTCCCACGATCGGGAACGGTCCGGGACGACCAGCTCGGGCTGGAACACGCCGCGCGATCCCAGGCCCTGGCAGACCGGACAGGCGCCGTGGGGACTATTGAAGCTGAAGCTGCGGGGCTCCATCTCCGGCAGGCTGGTGCCGCAGGATGGGCAGCCCAGGTGGACGCTCATGAGCTGCTCGTCCCAGCCGCCGTCCGGTGATTCGATCAGGGCCAGGACGCGCCCGTCGGCGAGTTTCAGCGCCAGGTCGAGGCTCTCGGCCAGCCGGGGCCGGATGCCGTCGCGGATGGCGATCCGGTCGACGACGGCCTCGATCGTGTGCGGCTTGGTCTTGGCCAGCTTCGGGGGCGTCTCGGTGACCTCGAGGATCTGGCCGTCGACCCGGGCGCGGATCAAACCGGCGCGGCGGATCGCCTGGAACACGTCG
>JAJPJC010000197.1 GCA_021324445.1 Isosphaeraceae bacterium | reverse complement strand
GGCGACCCGGCCGTGCGGCTGGAGCATGGGCGGGCTTACCAGCAGATGGGGGACATCCAGCGCAAGCTGGGCCGGCTGGCCGAGGCCGAGCACTCCTATCGCCGCTCCGCCGAGCTGCTGGCGCCGTTGGCCGCCGGTGTGCGTCAGGAGGCCAGTCCGGCGCTGGCGCGGACCCGCACCCTGCTGGGGGACCTCCTGGTCCGCCGGGGTGCCGACAAGGGCCAGGCCGAGGATCTCTACCGCCAGGCGCTGGAGGCCCAGCGCATCGTGGCCGCGGGCGCGAAGGACCCGGCGGCGACGGCCGAGGCGCGGCTCCGCCTGGGTCAGACGCTCAAGAGCCAGGCCGACCTGATCCGGCTCAACGGCGGCTTCGCCAAGGCCCGGCCGGTGTATGATCAGGCCATCGCCGAATTGGAACGAGCCCACGCGGCCGATGCCCGGCGCGGGGAGATCCGCAACGAGCTGGCGCTGGCACTGGACGCCCGGGGCCTGGTCCATCGCGATCAAGGCCAGGTCCAGCCGGCCGAAGACGACTTCCGCCGCGCGCTGGAGCTGCTCGAGAAGCTCGTCGCCGAGTTCCCGACGGTTCCCCGCCATCGCGAGATCCTGGCCAAGGTGTGCAACAGCCTGGGCATCCTCCAGCAGGATACCGGCGACCTGGCCGGCGCCGAGGCCCAGCTCCGCCGCGAGCTGCCGCTGGTCGAGCGGCTGGCCCAGGACTTCCCGGACCGGCCCGAGCATCACCGCGAGCTGGCCCGGGCGCTGTACAACCTCGGCGCCGTCCTGCTGGGCCAGAACCGCCTGGGCGATGCGGAGGCGGCCTTCCGCCGGGCTGTGGACGCCATCGCCGCGATCGCCGCCAAGTTCGCGGATGATGTCCAGATCCGGCTCGACCTGGCCAAATGCCATCGCAACCTGGGCGAGCTCCTGGTGGAGAGGGGGGATCTCAAGCCGGCCATCGCGTCGCTCCAGCAATCGCGGGCGATCACTGCGGCCTTGATCCAGACGTCCCCCGAGAAGCCCCGTTACCGCGGCCTCCAGGCGGGCACGCTGGCCAGCCTGGGCTTCGCGCTCCAGACGGCCGGCCAGCCCAACGGGGAAGAGTCGTACCGAGCCGCCCTGGGGATGTTCGAGAAGCTGGTCGCCGACCATCCCGACAACGTCGAGTACCGGGTTGGACAGGCGCGCTGTCTGCGGAACCTCGGCCCCATCGAGGCCGGCGCGGGGCGACCCGAACAGGCCGAAGCCATGTACCAGCGGGCGCTGGCCCTGCTCGACACCAAGGATGCCGGCAGTCAGTCGCCGGAGCGGTTGCGCGATCGGGGCGAGTTGCTCAATAACCTGGGCGATGTGCAGCGCGGACTCGGCCGGCCGGCGGCGGAGCCGACCCTGCGCCGCGCGCTGGACACCTTCACGGGCCTGACGGCTCGCAAACCGGCCGCCCTCAAGGACCGCCACCACCTGGCGATCGTCCAGTACAACCTGGGCGAGCTCCTGATCGACCGCAAGCGCCTGCCCGAGGCGGCGCCCGTTCTGGACCGCGCCGCCACCGAGCTCGAGACCCTGGTGGCCGAGGTCCCCAGGGCGGTCGATTTCCAGAGCCAGCTCGGGCTGGTCCTGCACCGCAAGGCCGACCTGCTGGCCGAGGCCGGCAAGTCCCAGGAGGCCAGGGCCACGCTGGAAGCCGCCGTCGCGCACCAGCGCCAGGCCGTGCAGCTTGGCCGCAGCCGCAACGATCTCCGGGCGTTGCTCGGCGCCCACCTGGTCGCGCTGGCCGACGTCGACCTGAAGCTCGGCGCCTATCACCAGGCCGCCGCCCATGCGCTGGAGGTCCCCAATGCGGTTCCCCCCGCCGCTCGTGGCGAAGGCTGCCTCGACGCCGCGCGGATCCTCGCTCGCCTGATCACCCGCGTCGGCGGCGATCCCAAGCTCGCCCAGGCCGATCGCGACCTGTTGACGCGCCGTTATCTCGGCCGTGCCATCGTCTTCCTGCGCGAGGCGATCGACACCAGCCCGAAGCTGGCCGATCGAGTCAAGAACAACCCCGACATCAAGGCCCTGGAGGCGCGGCCCGAGTTCCAGACGATCATGAACACCCTGGTCAACGCGGGCCGCTGAGGTGTCCTCTAGAGCGGCGTGGCGAGCGGGGGTCAGGCTGTGGCCCCCCTGATCCCAGCGGGGACGAGGGGGCGAGACAGACGCGCCAAGCCAACGATCAGACGGCAGCCCCGCAGTGCCGCCACTGGCGCCTCACGAGGATCGCGATCGGCGCCACGGCCGCCGCCGACACGAGGAAGACCAGCGTGGAGGGCTCGGGAACGGTAACCGCCAATGGCTGCAGTTGGTATGGCCCCCCCGGGAAGGGTTCATTGCTGGCGGCAAACTGGCCGGTGGTCCCAGTTGTGGAATTCGTCGCCTGGACCTGGTAGCTCAGTGAGGACGCCAGGGAAAAGTTCGAGGGCTCCTGGCCCGTGACGATCGAGAATTCGTAGGGGCTTGTAGACGGAGCAATATTCGACCCCGCCTGCCATTCCACGGCAGACATGCCGTTACCCACAAAGGTGGGTTCACCGAATCCCGACGGCTGGCTCGGCGCGAGGGAAACAGTTGAACTATTTATCACGGCTGAATAACTTGGAGATATACTATCCGCAGTCAGTCCGGTGAATCCGCTGATGATCAGGTAATCAGATTGATTCCACTGGTATCCGTTCAAGTTGAGATCGAACGTGTAGGTATAGTACGGATCACCGCCGTAGGTTGGTCCCTGCGATCCGGTGATGCTGATGCCCTGGAGAGCCGCTATCGCCCGGGCCTCGCGTACGCCTGCAACCAATGTCACGAACATCGTGAGCCCCGCCAAGATCGTCGTGCGCTGGATGCCCCGTCTCATGATGCTCCCCTCTCCATTCCGTAAAGTTCGTCCACCTTGGACGTCCGGGAACAAGCGACTCATCATCCTAAGCACGATGAGTGCGTTCTTGCAAGAGGGATGCGGCGTCCCACGTTGACAAATTGAATCATCCGGGGATCCAGGTTCAGTCGTTCACAGAAGTGACCTCGATCGGCCGCACGCAGGCGGAAAATCTCCGTGTCGGGCTGGCAGGCCGTGACCGTTGGGAAGCCGCTCGGCACGCGGAGGCGCGTTCACTCGGCCACCGGAGCGCCGCGCCGTCGCCGCCGCTTCCACAGGATCGCGGCCGGGACCACGGCCACCGCCGACACGAGAAAGACCAGCGTGGAGGGCTCGGGAACGGCGAAGAAGTCGATGACAATCGGCCCCGCGCTGCCCACGGGCTGGATGAATCTACCCCCATCCAACACAGCCGAGTAGGTCAGCGTCAGACTGGGAGGGATGGCGGCAGCGGGGATGTCCACCGTGAAGATGGCGAACGGGTTGGCTCCCCCATTGGTCAAGTCGAGGCCGTTGGTTCCTCCGCTGAACGTGACTCCGGGTTGGCCCCCGGCCAAGGTCGTGGGATTGACCCATTGGACACTCGAGGTGTACACCCTCTCGGAATCCACGACCTGAGACGACGTGACCGAGATGATCGCATTGTTAAACGGAGAGGGCTGGAACGAGACGGAGCCCGGACTCGGTAAGCTCGGATTCGTGCGAGGGAAATTCAGGGGTGACGCGCCGAGGAGGCCGTTGATCTGGAAGCTATCCCCGGGAGCCATCGTGAAACCGGCAGCGAGTTCGACATCGAACGTGTAGAATACGCTCGGATCGGTACCGGTCACCGTTCCTCCTGTCCCGGTGATCGTGAGACCTGTGAGGGCGGCCCGGGCCTCGCGCCCGCCGCCGACCATGACCCCGAGCACGGCCAGGCCCGCCCAGAGCCGCGCGCACTGAGCCCACCGCATCCTGTTGCCGCCCACCCTCGTAACCCTCCGAGACTGGTCTTCCGGAACCGAGACGATTTTCTCACCCCGAGGCGCCATACCACGGCGCGGGGCCGCCGATCGACCGGCCGCCGCCACGTCCGTGGCCAAGACGCGATCCGCGCCTCCGACCCAGGGCGGTGCTGAGCAGTCAAGTGATCATCCTAACTAGGCTGATTGGAAAAACGCCAGGGTGAACATGGCTGCGTTTACAAAAATCAACATAGCGTGTCGAAAGTGATCGCTCATAGTTGGTCCGGCCGGTCAGCCTGGAGCCGTGGCGGCGTCTCCGGTCGTGGCGGCCGGCTTGGTCAAATCCTTCAGAGCCAGGGCCAGCATGACCCAGGTCCAGCCGGTGAAGATCATGTCGATCCCCACGAACAGGCCGGGGATGAGGAAGCTGTCGAAAGGCCACTGGCTATAGATATAAATGCCCAGCAGCAGGTTGATCACGCCGCCGGCCAGGGTCCAGCCCCAGAAGGGGAACCGGTACATCAGCGAGCCGATGATCCGGAACAGCCCGCTGACCATCAGCGCGCAGGCCAGGAGCAACGTCATGGCGATCAGGGCCTCGCCCGGGTGGCGGAGGAACATCACCCCCAGGACCAGGTAGAGCACGCCCATCAGCAGGCTGAGGAAGAAGCCGCTCCAGTCGCGGGTCCAGAACACGCCGACGAGCTGTGCGATACCCCCGACCAGCAGCAGGACGCCGAAGGCAAACGCCGAGGCCAGGGTCGACACCAGCGGCATCGCCACCGCGATCGTGCCCACCACGATCAGGATGATCCCCAGCGCGAGGATCCAGCCCCAGTTCCCCCGGATCGCCTCCAGCTCGTGACGCAAGACCCTCCGGGCCATGCGGACTTCGACCGGTGTACTCATGATGACGGACTCCGTGCTGGTCGGCGGAACGCACGCGGGAGCACCCCCTCCCGCCCCCATCGGACCCTATCCGGGCCGGCGGGCATTTGCCAGCAAAATGCGCACCGAAGCTCCCAGTCGGCGGGGTCAAGCCGAGGTCGTCTGGGCGCAACTCACGGTGATGATCAGGCTTCCGTCGGTGGTTTCCGCCCGGTCTCCGGGCCCCGGGCGGGCCGGGCTGGCCCGAGAGCTTGCTGAGGTTGAGGTGGAGCGGTCCCCACCCACACGGTAGAATCGCCCCGCGTGGAAGATCCCGGGTAGGCCGCCGGCAAGACCGTAGGTCAGGCTGGACAGCCTGACGTGCCGGCGGAGTCAGGCTGACCAGCCTGACCTACGTGAGTCAGGACCGCTCAGGAGGTCGTCTCATGAACCTGTGGCGAACACGGACGTTCGCGATCCGCACTTCGTTCCGGTCGGTGCTGCCCGCCGTCGCGGCGTGCGGCCTCGTGCTGTTCTTCATCATCGGCAACCACCGGCAGTCCCGGCTCGCCCAGGAGGCACTGGCGCGGGCGACGGCCGCCGAGCAAGCCGCGGCCCGCGCCCGGGCCGACGCCGAGCAGGCGCGGGCCCAGACCCAGCCACAGCCCCCGAAGGATGCGGCGGTCCGGCGGACCTCACGCCATGACGCCAAGGCTGCCGAGCGGCTCAACCAACTGTACGACGAGATCATGAGCCTCTCGAACATCCAGCAGCGAATCCAGTCCGACCTCTCCAACCTGCGAGCCAAATCGGCGCCGGAGGCTACCCCGTAGTGGATCGTGGTGCGTCGCTGTCGCGGGCTGAGGAGGCGGTTGCGCGAAGGCCGAGGCACTCGAAGGGGACGTGGATCAACCGGCCGGTTCCGGTCTTCACGCACCACGCACCACGAAATCCAAGCGTTCAGCTCCATCCGACGGCGCGGCCCTGGTTCTCCTTCTGGAGCCACTCGGCCAGGGGCGCAAAGTAGGCGACCAGGGGGCGGGCCGAGAGCCCCTCGCCGGTCGCCTCGCGGAGCACGGCGTTCCAGTCTCGGGTCGCGCCCGCCGCGAGGATGCCGCGGAGGAACTCGCCGACCCGCTTGTCGCCGTAGGAGTTGCACTCGCGCGGGTCCTGCTTGAGGATGGTGCGGGCGATGTGGTCGTGGAGCTGAAACTTGATCACCGTACCAATCGCGTAGTCGTAATACTGGGCGGGGTCATCGTTGATGTGTGTCTTGGTCGCCGCGTCGCAGAAGGTTTCACTCGATGACATCCTCGAAGCGGTCAACCGAATTGAGACCTATACGGCAGGCATGGACAAGGCGCAGTTCCTGGCTGACCGCAAGACGAGCGACGCCGTCGTCCGCAACCTGGAGATCATCGGTGAGGCGGTCAAGCAGATCCCACCCGAAGTTCGGGCTTTGTCTCCCAACGTCACCTGGTCCAAGATCGCCGGGATGCGGGATCTCCTCATTCACGCGTACTTCAATATCGACCTGGAGATCGTTTGGGACGTCGTTCAAAACAAGCTCGCAGACCTCAAAGCGACCGCCGAGACTCTGCTCGCCGAAGACGGCGTGGACGAGCCCCCGCCCTGAGCGGAAGTCCGTTCTCCGCCGCGCGGCTCCCTCGGTTCGGTACGGGTCGATCGGGGCACGGTGCCGGCGCTGGCCGGGACCGTCGTTGCCGCGGGAACGTGTTTCGACTACGCTGGTCTTCGGGTTCCCTGGTTGCACCCTGGGAGAGATCCGAATGAGCGGCGAGCCCGACGAACCGGCGCGAGAAAAGGAGGCGGTTGCCAGGCAGTATGACCTGGCGCCGCCCGACGACTGCGATCCGGTCATCGAGGTATACAAGAAGGATGTGGATCGGACGCTGTTGCGCGAGAACCTGAAGCTCACGGTGGAGGAACGGTTCGTCAAGTTCGAGCGGTTCTTGGAATTCGCCCAGGAGTTGCGCGAAGCTGGCCGGAAGGCCCGGCAAACGAGGTCAGGACATGGGGCCGAACCTCCGCGAGATCCTGCCGATCCTCGTTCAGTATAACGTCCGCTTTATCGTCATTGGCGGAGCCGCCGCGCTGGCTCACGGGTCGGCCCGTGCGACCTACGACGTGGACGTCGTTTACGCCCGCGATCCCGAGAACCTCCGGCGCCTGGCGACGGCCCTCCAGCCTTACCAGCCCTACCTCCGGGGTGCCTCGCCCGGCCTGCCGTTTCGCTGGGACGAGCGCACGCTGAAGTCGGGGCTCAATTTCACCCTGACCACCACCCTCGGCGACCTGGGCTTGCTGGGCGAGGTGGCCGGCGGCGGGTTTTTCGAACAGCTCCTGCCCTTCACCCAGGAACTGGAGACTTTTGGTGTGCGTTGTCGGTTCGTGACCCTGGAGAAGCTCATCCAGCTCAAGCGGGCCGCGGGTCGCCCCAAAGACCTGGAGGCGATCGCCGAGCTCCAGGCCCTCCTCGAAGAACGCCAGCGCGGGACATCCACCGGACAGTGACCGGCTCGACCGAGCCCCGAGCGTCGTGAGGAGGACTGGGCCGAGAGCCAAGCTCGCGGCCTGGTCGCCGCCTCACCACCGGCATCCGACGCCCGGGTCTTGCCATGAGCGACCCTTCGTGGCCGATCTCGACCTGCGCCGCGACCGGGCGTCACTCGCCGCCCCGGCAGACGTAAGATTCCCGGGCAAAGGCGGGAGGGACGAGCGCGGCGAGCCAGCCGTCCGGATGCGGGACGTCCCCTTCGTCCCCTCGCCGAACGACGCCCATTCGGGAGGCAGCGAGACAGGTTCATTCGGGGGCAATGCACTGCGCCGCACCGCACCCGCAGCGCGCACCAGCGCCGATGCGCAACGCCCCCGGGAGCCCGGCTCGCGATCCGGACGCGAATCCATCCTGGGGAGACCGGCCATGTCCATCACCATCAGCGGCGGCAAGAAGGCGACGAAACCCGGAGATCCCGTTACGGTGACCCTCGGCGCCATCGCTGACGTCGGCGACGGCGTGAAGCACCGGAATTCGATCGCCATCCAGTTCTCCGGCACGGAATGCCATGTCATCCAGATCTTCATGCGCACCAAGGTCGTCGCCGGCAAGGATGACACCGAGACCATCGGCGTCGATTCCGGTGGTTTCAACACGTTCAAGTTCTCCACCGATGCGAATCCCGACTGGCTGGTCGACACCACCAGCGCGGCGTCGCCCTACTATGATTTCGGCTACGCCGGCGCGATGACGGGCCACCAGTACATCATGATCGACGCCCCGACCATCTCGGGCGGCAAGTTCGACCTGCCGAGCAGCCATGACGTCACGACCTTCGAGGCCTATGATTTCTGCCTCAGCGACAAGGACATCATCGCGATCGTCCACTGGAAGCTCGTCCGACACTACTACCAGCAAGCGATGCCCTCGGCCAGCCTCCTCGATGGCTCGGCCTGGTGGGACCGCCTCTACCTGGGCCGGAAGGTCCTGACCAAGGAAGGATACAGCGCCGACCTCTACCTGCCCCTCGCCTGCATGAAGTGAGCCGCTGGTCGAGCAGCACCGGGCGCATCGGGGCCGGCCGTGCTCGGGATCGGGCACCCGGCTTCCGGCTCGGATTCGCCGCCCGGCTCATCGCGCCGCAATGAGCAGCCGATGCCTGGGCTTGGACACGCGGCGGCCCGGGTTCGGCAGGCTCTGCCGGCGCGATCACTCCAGCTCCTTGATGAAGAGGTTGGTGAACTGGACGGGGTCACCGTGATGCTGGAGCCCGATCGGACCGCGGACGGGGATTCCGGGAAGCGGGACGTTGTCGATCACCGTTTGCCCGTTGAGCAAAACCGTCACGCGGTCCTGCTTCATCGTGATCACGAACCGGTTCCACTTGCCGGGCGGGCTGTCGGCCTTGACCCTGGGGATCGAGCCGGCGCGGACCTCGGCTGGCATCGACTTGTCGACCCGGTAGCCGTAGAGCTCGCCCGAGCCGATGGTGTTGCAGGTGATGTTGACCTGGGCCTTGTCCTGGCCGCGGAGCAGGATCCCGCTGTCGCCGGCATAAGGGATCTCCAGCATCCTGGCCGAGCCGTCGGCGTTGCGGGCGTCGTCGCCGCTGGGCAGCACGACCGGGCGCCGCCGCGGCGCCGGCTGGCCGGGCAGCCGCCAGTCGGCGATCAGCACAAAGTCGCCGTACTCCTTCTCGGTCCAGAGGTCCTTGTCCTTTGCGGTGCTCTTGCCGTCGTAGTCGAGGATCGAGTCGCGCGAGCGCCAGTGCCCGGCGTGGCCCAGATCGTACCGCCAGCCGCGCAGGTCCAGCCCTGAGTAGAGCGCGGTGAAGCCTTCATCCAGGGTCGCCGTCTCCGCCGCCGTCGCGCCGGTCGAGGGCAGCTCCTGGATGCGGATGTTGCGGAAGTGGCACTCCGAGCCCTCCGACTCCAGGCAGAGATAACCCTTGCGCGGGACACAACGGCTCGCGCCCGAGACCTCCTTGCCGTTGACCGCCAGCTTCAACACGCCCTCCTTGCAGGTGACGCGGTAGTGGTTCCACTGGGGAGACGGCCTGGCGCGCCACTCGCTGGGCAGGCAGCGCATCCAGCCGGCGGGATGGGGCCGGTCGGGCGTCATCGTCGCGCCCCAGATGCCGAAGACGTCGCCGTGGCTGGTGGCATTGGGACCGTTGCGGCCGTCGAGGATCTGCACCTCGAACGACCGCGTGAACGGCACGCCGACGGCGGGCAGCGCGTCGCTCCAGACGAACAGGCCGGCGTTGCCGCCGGCTCGGAGGTGCCGCCACTCCAGCTCGACCACGAAGTTCTCGTAGTGCCGGTCCGTCCGCATTACGCCCGTCGGTTTGCCCGTCGAGACGATCATCCCGTCGCGCACCGTGAAGGTCTCGGGCGCCACGTTGACCGGCACCCAACCACTCAGGTCCTTGCCGTTGAACAACGGCCGGAAGTCGTCGTCAGCCCACGCGCGGCCAGTTGCGATGAGTCCGACGACCACGGCCAATCCCAGCACGGATTCTCTCTCCAGTCGCCTGTTCATGATCAGCCTCACGTAGGTCAGGCTTCAGCCTGACGCGATGTCCTCACGTAGGTCAGGCTTCAGCCTGACGCGATGTCGGTCAGGCCTTGCCCGGTCTGGTTCCGTGTCAGGCTAAAGCCTGACCTACTTTCCTCCCCTACCGGAAAGCCGCGAACCGCTCCCTCCGCGGCGAATTACCCGGAATCCCCTCGTCGCGAGTGGCCGCGGTCGCCGTGATGTCCCATAATCACCCTGGAGACTCCGCGCGCCGAGAGGCCGCCGGCGAAACATTCAACGTGATCCTGCCAGGAGCGACCGCGTGAGCATGCCCGGACCCGCGGTGGAAAAGCGACCGAACGAACCCAGCGCGACAAGGTCTCGGACGGGAGCGGCCTGCAAATCGGACCGAACGAACCCAGCGATTGGCAAGCCAGGCAAGCTGTACCGGCAAGTCGTCGCTGGGGCGAGCGGAAGACCGGGAATTCGAAAAACGGCCGAACGAACCCAGCGGCAATCTCGTGAAAATCCGACACGTCTCGGCGATCCCCACCGTGGTCCCACGGGCCTGACCGCAGAGAGAGTCGAGATTGAGCCCCGAGTTTCACCGCGGAGACCGCAGAGACCGCAGAGATGGGGACAGAGCCAGGAGAGCGGGTCGGGAGGGTCCGGGGGACGGAAGCCCGATGCGCTCTCGGGCTTCTCGGCGTGTTCCTCGGCGGTCTCTGCGGTCTCCGCGGTGAATCCGTCCCCTCCCTCG
>JAJPJC010000405.1 GCA_021324445.1 Isosphaeraceae bacterium | reverse complement strand
GGCGACCCGGCCGTGCGGCTGGAGCATGGGCGGGCTTACCAGCAGATGGGGGACATCCAGCGCAAGCTGGGCCGGCTGGCCGAGGCCGAGCACTCCTATCGCCGCTCGGTTGAGCTGCTGGCGCCGTTGGCCGCCGGTGTGAACCGGGAGGCGAGCCAGGCGCTGGCGCGGACCCGCACCCTGCTGGGCGATCTGCTGGTCCGCCGCGGTGCCGACAAAAGCCAGGTCGAGGACCTCTACCGCCAGGCGCTGGAGGCGCAGCGGGAGCTGGCCGCCGGCGCGCACGACCCGGCGGCGACGGCCGAGGCTCAGCTCCGGCTGGGCCAGACGCTCAAGAGCCAGGCCGATCTGATGAGACTCAACGGTCAGTTCCGGCCGGCCAGGCCCGCGTATGACCAGGCCATCGCCGAGCTGGAACGCGCCCACGCGGCCGATGCCCGGCGCGGGGAGATCCGCAACGAGCTGGCGCTGGCGGTCGACGCCCGCGGCTGGATCCACCGCGAGCTGGGCGAGATCCCGCGGGCCGAGAGCGACTTCCGCCGCGCGCTGGAGTTGCTCGAGGGCCTGGTCGGTGAGTTCCCGACGGTCTCGCGCCATCGCGAGGCGCTGGCCAGGGCGCTCAACAGCCTGGGCCTGCTCGAGGAAAGCACCGGCCGGTTAGCCGACGCCGAGGGGCATCTCCGCCGCGAGCGGGAGCTGGTGGAACGGCTGGCCCAGGACTTCCCCGACCGGCCCGAGCACCGTCGCGAGCTGGCGCGGACCTTGTCCAACCTCGGCAGCGTGCTCCTGCACCAGGACCGGCTCGGGGATGCCGAGCCGATCCTCCGCCGCGCCGTCGCGGTCAATGACGAGATCGCCGCCAAGCACCCCGACGACGTGCAGATCCGGTTCGACCTGGCCAAGGACCACAACAACCTGGGTGAGCTGCTCCGCACCAAGGCAGACCCCAAGTCGGCCGCGGCGTCGTTCGTCAAGGCCCGAGAGATCCTTGAGAAGCTGGTCCAGGACTTCCCCGAGCAACCCCGTTATCGAGACGTCCTGGCGAACAACCTGGTCAATCTGGGCGTGGCGTTCTGGGCAACCGACCCGGCTCGGGCCGAGGAGCTCTTCAACACCGCGCTGGGTCTCTTCGACAAGCTGGTCGCCGACCATCCCGACAACGTCGAATACCGCCTGGGGCAGGCCCGTTGCTTGCTGGGTCAGGGCGCCGCGCTGACCACGGCGAAGCGATCGCAGCGGGCGGAGGACGTTTACCGCCGGGCCCTGGCCCAGCTCCAGCCCCGGGCCGCTCAGTCGCGGACGCCGGAAGCGATGCGGCTGGAGGCCGAGGTGCTCAACAACCTGGGCGACCTGCTCCGCGACGCCGGCCGGCCCGAGGCGGAGCCCACCCTCCGTCAGGCGCTGAACCTCCTCGAGACGCTGGCGGCCCGACCGACCGCCTCTCCCAAGGACCGCCACAGCCTGGCGGCCGCCTCCTACAACCTGGGCGAGACCTTGCTCGGGCTCAAGCGGCGGCCGGAAGCCGCGCCCTGCTTCGCCAGGGCCGTGACCGGCCTGGAGAAATTGGCGGCCGATGCACCCAGGTCGGTCGATTACCACAGCCAGCTCGGGATGGCCCTGGCGCAGCAAGGAGCCCTCCTGGCCGAGGCCGGCCAACTGCACGAGGCCAGGACCGCCCTGGCCAGTGCGGTCGACCACCAGGCCCGCGCGGTGCAGCTCAGCAGGAATCGCGACGACACGCGGGCCTGGCTCGGCAATCATCTGCTCGACCTGGCCGGGGTCAACCTCAAGCTCGGCGCCGATCGCGAGGCGGCCGAGTCCGCCCTCAAGGCGCCCCAGGCCGTACCCGAGGCCAGCCGCGGTCAGGCTTACCTCCACGCCGCGCGCATCCTCGCCCGACTGGTCATCCGCGCGGGCGCCGATCCCAAGCTCGCCCAGGCCGATCGCGACCACTTGGCCCGCAATTACCTCGGCCGCACCATCGTCCTCCTGCGCGAGGTGATCGACGCCGACCCGCAACTGGCCGGGTCGATCCAGAATGATCCCGACATCAAGGCCCTGGAGGCGCGGCCCGAGTTCCAGGCGATGATGAACGCCCTGGTCATCCTCAGACCGTGACCTCCAGCGGACCCTTCCCTCAGGGATGCGGGGCAGCCGCCCCCGGCTGTCCGCTGGCCCTCGGGTGGGGCGGATCCCTTCACCCCACCACGGACCGCCTGCGCTCGCGCCGCCGCCGCCAGAACAGCGGAATCGCCCCGACGCCCAGCGCCAGCAGAATCACCGCCGAGGGTTCGGGGACGTTGACCCCGACCCGCCCCAAGGTCACAGGGACCCCCCCATCCACCGTCCCGAGCCACCACAGCAGCACGACCGGCGGGGAGGGCAGCTCGGTCGTCGACCCCACGATGAAGGTGCCCAGGTCCAGGTCACGGGTCGACGGCGCCGTGATCGAGGCCCCGCGCCACGCCCAGGTCGCATTCTCGACGGTGGGATCGTCGGTGAACGGCAAGGTGCCACCGCTGGGAGTCATCCCCACCGTCTGCTCCGAGAATGCCCAGGATTTGTTCGGCGCAATGTCGAACGCGCCCGGGGGCAAAGCGGGCAGGTCGTAGATGGTGAAAAAGCCGTTGGTCTCGAGCGTGAATCCTGCGCTCAAATGCACATCAAACACATATTCATATGTTGGATCACCGGTCTGTGTGGTCGACCCCGAGACGACGATGATCCCGTTGCTGACGACAGGGATCGGACCGGCCCGGGCCTTGCCTGCGCCCGTCAGCGTGGCACCGAGCACGGCAAGCCCCACCAGAATCGAGACCCCTCGAACCCGTCGTGACATGTTGCCCCCCATCCCTGCCGCGATCACTCAGTTGACAATTCGATCGCGGTCGGCAGCGACCGCTCGATCGAGTTCCCTGGAAAGAGCGGACCTCAACGAATCGAGGCACCTCGACGGCACAAAAGGTTACCATCGAGGTCTGAACTCACCGCAAGCATCCTAGCTGGTGGCATAACGTCGACACAAGGACGTCGTTCCGCCATGTTGATTCACCGAAACATCGTGCGAATCCAGCCGGTGGTCGTCTCCGTGCGTGCGGGGATTTATGAATGGTGGAGACTTCTCAATGTCCGGAGAATCGGTTAGACTTCTGGATTCGGAAAGTCGTTCCGAGCCGACGAGTTGGTTTTGGAGCGGCCGAGAGCCCGTGCCTGCGATTCGCGCGGCTTTGACGGCGCGGAGGGCTCTTGAGGTCGCGGCCTTCGTTGGTCCGGAGTCCTCAGCGGCTCGGTAGGAGCCTCACCCTCCCGACCGAGTTCCGCACTCCCACTCTCTTTGTGGCAATGGCTGTGAGGCCCTCTATGGACACCGAGCGCAACTTGCTCTTTGGCGTGCTCGCCTTCCAGCACGGCGCCGTCGCCGCCGACGGTCTGGCCGAGACCTGCGCCGACTGGGCCAGCCACCCCACGGAACCCCTGGCTGAGCTGATGGTCGACCGCGGCCTGCTCACTCAGGAGCAGAAGACCGAGCTGGAGCAAACCGTCGCCGCCGAGCTGGCCGCCCACGGCGAGGATCCCCAGGCCACCCTGGCGGCCACCCTCGACGGCCGCTCCCTCGACGCCATCGCCATGGTGGTCGACTCCGATACCGGCCTGCGCCAGGCCATCGCCGCCCTGGCCTCCACCAACGCCGGGCTCGGCCTCGGCCCGGCCGGCGCCACCCTGGCCCCCACCGATGCCAGCTTCGTCCGCGACCCGGCCGGCGCCACCCTGGCTCCCACCGACGCCGGCTTCGACCTCGGCCTGGCCGTCGCCGCCCGGCCGGCCGCGGCCCCCCAGGGCGGCCACGTCGTGCTGGGCTC
>JAJPJC010000531.1 GCA_021324445.1 Isosphaeraceae bacterium | reverse complement strand
TGCGCACCACACTGTCCTGGGCGATCGAGCAAGCTACCAAGTGGGAGCGTCCTCATGAGGAAATCCTGGCTCATCTGGGATTAACCTGAATTTGCAAAACTCCAGTTAGAGACTGAAGGATGGCGCGAGGACCGAGCGCAGGCGTCTCAGGTACCCGGTCCAGGCGTCGTCGTCCAGCACGGGGACCAGTCCCGCGGTGGGGAGGGCCTCTTCGAGCTGGACCCAGGTCTTGCACCCTGCGTGCTCGGCAGTCGCCAGGATCGTCCAGGGCGGCTCGCGCCGCCAGATGCGGGTGCCCAGGACCCAGAGGCCCGGCCGCCGGTAATGGAACCGCGTGTGGATCGTCTCCGGGGTGAGGACGTGGAACGCCTCCAGCGCCGACAGCGCCGCCTCGTCTCGAATGAACCCGATCAGCTCGACGCGAGCCAGGGCGCGGATCGCCAAGGATCCGCCGGGACCGGCCGGCGGCGGCGCCGCCGGCTCGACGGGGTGGCGCAGGCCCTGTTGAGCCTGGTGGACCGCGGTGGGATAGAGCCAGAACTCGGCATGTTCGGGGACGAAGGCGCCCGGTCCGGGTCCTTCGCGGATCCCTCCCTTGCGGAGGAGGATCGATTGCCGCCCCGCGAGCAGGGCGTCGCAGACGCCCGCCCACTCCTTGAAGGCGACGGCACACGATGCGACGGCGACGGGCGGCGGTTGCACCGGGCTATTCCCCTTCTTGCTTGGGCAGCCGAACCATCAAGTCAACCACGGCGGCCCGAGGGGCCTTGCCCTCAAACAGGATCCGGTAGAGCTCCGCCGTGATCGGCATCTCCACGCCCCGATCGCGGGCCAGGGCGTGGACGCTGCGGGTCGTCGGCACGCCCTCGGCGACGTTGACCATGCCGGCGAGCACCTGGTCGAGGGTCGCACCCTGGCCGATCTGCTCGCCGACGGCCCGATTGCGACCATAGCGGCTATAGCAGGTCGTGACCACGTCGCCCACGCCGGCCAGGCCGTAGAACGTCTCGAGCCGGGCCCCCAGGTTGACCCCCAGCCGGGCGATTTCCACCAGGCCGCGCGTCAAGAGAGCGGCCTTGGCATTATCACCCAGGGCCAGGCCGTCGCAAATCCCGGCCGCGATCCCCAGGATATTCTTCAGCGCGCCGGCCAGCTCCACGCCCAGGGCATCGGTGCTGGTGTACACGCGAAACGTCTCGTGGCTGAGCCCATCGCGGATGCGATCGTTCCAGGCGGCGGCGCTGCCGGAGACGACGACCGAGGCCGGCAGCCCGCGCGCCATCTCCTCGGCGTGGCTGGGTCCGCTGAGGACGGCGACCGGGCGCGGCCCCAGCGCCTGCTCGATGATCTGGCTGGGTCGCGCGAAGGTGCCCCACTCGATCCCCTTGACCACGCTCAGGACCGGGATCGACCCGGGCACGGGCACCTCCGCCGCGAGGCGTTCGAGCGTGGCGCGGAGGTACGCGGTCGGAATCGCCGCCACCAGGAGGTCCGCTCCGGCCAAGGCCACGGCGGCCTCGGAGGTAATCGCGACCGAATCCGGGACCGCGACCCCCGGCAGGTGCCGCTCGTTGATGCGCGTCTGGGCGAACCGGCGGGCGTGCGCGCGATCCCGCGACCAGAGCCGGACCTCGGCCGCCGACCGGGCCAGCAAGACCGCCAGGGCCGTCCCCATCCCCCCCGCGCCCAGGATCGCCACTCGTC
The DNA here is from genome assembly GCA_021324445.1 of Isosphaeraceae bacterium. Classification (GTDB taxonomy): domain Bacteria; phylum Planctomycetota; class Planctomycetia; order Isosphaerales; family Isosphaeraceae; genus JAJPJC01. The sequence continues at coordinate 35,103 of JAJPJC010000531.1, read as the reverse complement.
TCATGCGGCCCTCGCCGTTGCCAAGCCCACAAGCCCATCCATTATAAGCCCAGCTGGAAGGGTGGTCTCGCTCACTTTGAGGTGGCCGGCGGGTTATGATGGACTAACTGGGACCTCGCGATCGGGCAGGTGGGGCAGCCGCCCTCGGCCAGCCGGGGCCGCTGGTCCTCACCTTCCCCGTTCCGGGGACTGATTCCGTTGTGCGTGACCCCCCTTCCCGATCTCAGCGTATGAGGACCTGATGGCGAGCAGTCAACCGATTCGCGTGGCGGTCTCCGGCGCGGCCGGGCGGATCGCCTATTCGCTGGTGTTCCGGATCGCTGCGGGCGGCCTCTTCGGCCGCGACCAACCCGTGGCGCTGCACCTGCTGGAGTTGCCCGAGGTGGAGCATCAGCTCCGGGCCTGCGAGCTGGAGTTGAAAGACTGCGCCTTTCCCTTGCTGGCCGAGTTGCACAGCAGTGTCGATCCCCGAGTCGCCTTCGCGGGTGCCGACTGGATCATCCTGCTCGGCGGCAAGCCCATCCGCCCGGGCCTGAACAATCGTCTGGAACTGCTGCGCGAGAACGCGCCGATCATGGTGGAGCATGGCCGGGCCATCAACCAGGTGGCGCCGATGGCGCGGATCCTGGTGGTGACCACGCCCAGCAACACCAATTGCATGGTTGCCAGGTCCAAGGCTCAGGACGTGCCTCCGGAGCATTGGTTTGCCCTGAACCAGGTGATCCGGATGCGGGCCACGGGGCTGATTGCGGAGAAGGCCGGGGTGCCGGCTTCGGAGGTCTCGCGGATTGTCATCTGGGGGAACAACAGCGAGAGTGCCTTGATCGACCTGCACGCGGCGCGGATCGGCGATCGGCCGGCCCTGGAGGTGATCGGCGATCCCGACTGGGTCAAGAACCACCTGGTGCCGACGGTGGCCAACCGGGCCTGGGAGATCTTCGAGCTGCGGGGCACCATGCCGGCGGGCTCGATCGCCCAGGCGATCCTGACCACGATTCGATCGATCGTGACCCCGACGGCCTTCGGGCACCGGATCGCCGCGGCGGTGGTCTCCGACGGCAGCTACGAGGTCCCGCGCGGCCTGGTCTTCGGCTTCCCCCTGGTGACGGCCGACGGCCAGACCTGGACGATCGCGCAAAACCAGTACCTCGACGAGCCCGCGCGGCGGCAGATCGCAGTCAATGTCGCCGAGCTTCAGCACGAGGCGTCGATCCTCCCCGAGATCCTGAAGGGAATCTGAGACGCCCGATCGACTCGGGGCTCACGCCGTCCGGGTCGTCCCTCGTCCAGAAAACCGAGAAAACGGAGATTGGAAGCCGCGCCTGCCAGCAGAGAAAGGGATGGACCGACCGCGAGGACGAGTCGGAGCATCCTCCAGGCTCCCGATGATCCGCCCAGCAAAGAGGGCGACAAGCAGGCGCCGATCCGAGTGATCTCTGAGGTGGGTCGGGCCGGGCGCGGCCCGGCTCCGCCCACCGGAGATCCTTACAGGTCCGCGGCGGCCTGCTTGTGGACCCGGCACTTCAGCGCGTGGACCCATCGCCGGACCGGCTCCATCCCCTGACGGTCGACCTGCTCCTCGAACTGGTCAATCCGCTGCAGCAATCCCCGGGCGGCACGGGGGTCGGTCGCGGCGTGGTCCTGGGGGTTCGGGCCCAGGAGGCGAGATCCCTCGCGCGCCAGGGACAGGAGGGTGGCGCGCAGCGCCGCGTAATCGGGATCGTCGCTCGGTTCTGACACGCTCAGGTGTGCGCTGGGCAGGGGAGTCCAGACCGGGTTTCGTCCGGGCTCGCCAGCCACTCGCCGCTGACGCAGTGACAATCGCGTCGCGTCGATCCGGGGTGACCGGATCCTTGACGCGCTCGCCGAAACTGGAGTATCGTCGAAGCTGTCTTCCAAGGTAGTCCTCCGTGGGTGTCCCCCACCGGACGGATCTCCTGCGCTGTCATCGCTGGTTACGGTCGGCGATGATTCCACGGCCGAGTCGGTTTCTCCCGGCCTCAACCCCGGGAGCGGATTGAAACAGGAGATCGGGCACCTGGAGACTCTCGGACCGGCTGACACCGTTTGGTTCCGGGCCGCCGATCCCGGGAGCCGCTCCGCGGCACGTGGAACGCCATCCCCTGTCGCGGAGCGCCTTCGTTCGAAGCCCGATGGCCGCCACCCGCCTCTCGGCGTTCGTCGCAGCGATCCAACCGAGACGAGTCGCACCCTCGTCCCAGCGGACTGGCCCTGATGATGTCGCCCGCCGGACGAGACGGACGATCTCTGACCCCCATCTCGCTCAGGGCTCAGGGCAATTTGTTCCGATGGGACGGTTCCATCGCGATCAGTTCCGCGTGGGGAAGGGGGCCGACTCGGTCGTTCGGTCGCTCGGATGGAGCGGCTGGGGCCACCATACCTAAGTAGACCATTACGCTCTTGGGTTGACAAGCCCCTACCTAAGAGAATCGTTCGACATAACACCTGTCGTAACATTTTCTTCCGTCGATCAGCCTTGCCCGTCCCTCCGATCTATCCCCGCCCGATGCCGCCGGCAATCTTTGGCCATGCTGCGTAAATTAACACGACGGGGATGATCCTTTTTTCACTGCTCGCGACGAGCCGGGAGAGATTTGCCGGCCATCGGGTCTGGGATCTCGGCGGGGACAGTGCGGACGATGTTGGAGAGCAGCTCGGCCGCGCTGACCCGCACGTCGCTCTGCGCGTCGCTGAGCTGACGGACCAGGCTGGGAGTCACTTTGACCAGGGCCGACGGGCTCACCTCCATGACGGTCCAGAGGGCGGCCTGGCGCTGCTCGGTAGGGATCGTTGCGTCGGCGATCATCTCCAGCAGGATCGCGATGCCCCGGGGAGTCTCCCTGCCCTCAATCGCCACGATCGCTTGGCCGACGGCCGCGCGGAGGTCGGTGTCCTTGGTCGTCCAGAGGCGTTCCAGCGCCGGCAGGGCAGCTCGCGCCGGATCGCCGAGGGCCGTGAGGCTGTTGATCACATCGGGGAGGACGAGCGGGTCTGCATGTGAAAGCAACTCCGTGAGGGCAGCGGCCGCCTGATCCCACGCTTCATTGCCAGCCCACTTCAAGATCTCGAGCACCGCCTTGCGGTCGGGGACCGGCTCGGGATCCGCGACCATCGCGACGAGCGTTCGAATGGCCGTGCGGTCCCTGTCCCATCGGAAAATCAAGGCCCGCGCCACGGCGAGTCGTACGGCCCGATCCGCGTCGCCGGTGGCCGCGACCAGCGCCGAGGCCACCATCGGGTCGGGATGGAACTCCCCCAGCGATTCGGCCGCCGCGGCCCGGACGGCGGCCGATCGATCCTTGAGCAACCGGAGCAGTGCTTCGCGGCTCTCCGGTCGCCATCCCAGCGTCCACCCTGGCGGCATGCCGGAGGACTGCCAGGCGATCAGTGCCACAGCTCCCGAGACCCGCCCGAGCCCGCGGGCGGCCTCCAGGCGGACCTCTTCCTGATCGTCGCCCGCCGCCGCCAGCAGCACGGGGACTGCCGCGGAGGGATCCGGCCACACTCGCGGGAGGTACCGGCAGGCCAGGGCACGGACCTCCGCGCGCGCATCGCGCGCCGCCTCCCGCAGATAGGGCAGGCCGGAACCGTCGCCCTTCTGCGCCAGCGCCGCCGCGGCCGCCTCGCGACCCCTCGCATCGTCGCCTCGGAGCGCCGCGGCCAAGGATCGAGTCGCACTCCATTCCTGGATCCGCGGCCAAACCGTCGCGATCCCCGTAGACACCGTCGCGATCAGGGCGACGACCAGGGTCGAGGAGAACAACGGGCCGAAGACCTTCCGCCGCGGTCGCGACACGATCGTTAACCTCCCGCAGCCCCGATCCCACCTGCCTCACCGGCTTCGACTCTCCCCGAAAAACGTCCCGTGTACAAGGCCCCGGATGAGCGGGTGGTGGAGACTGGCGATCCTGGTCAGCCCGGCCTGGCGGAGGGACGGCGGGCCGTCGCGGTCTCGGCGGCGATGATCCGCTCGAAAAGGGCGCGGGTGCTCCGAGTGATGGTCTCGGCGTCGGCGAGGAACGCCGCGACGGAGCGGTCCGGTGTGCCGGCATCATAATTGAGCCGGCGGGCCAGGCGCTCCAGCTCGGCGGGGCTCTCGGGTAGCTCGCCGATGCTGCGGTTGTGGATCAGCCGGAGCCGGCCCTCGACGGTGCGCAGGAAGTCGTAGGCCTGGCGCAGCTCGGCGTGGGTCTCGGGGGTGATGATTCCATGGCGGTGGAGCGCCTCGAGTGCGTCCCAGAGGTTGGGGCGAAGCAAGTCCGGTTGGCGCCCGGCGTGGACGAGCTGGAGGTACTGGACGATGAACTCGATGTCGGCCAGGCCGCCAGCCCCGCGTTTGAGGTCCTGGCGGGGTCGGGAGGCTTCGAGCCGGCGGCGCATCGCCAGGACCGCGGCGGCCAGGTGGGCCGGCTCGGCGGGGGTGGCCAGCATCGCGCGGACGACCTCCATCACGGGCTGGCCGAAGCCTCCGGTCGCGAAGATGACCCGGGCCCGGGTGAAGGCCATGCGCTCCCACGTCGGGGTCGACCGCTGGAGGTAGCCGCGGAAGGCGTCCAGGGTCAGGACCAGCGGTCCGGAGGCCCCGTGGGGCCGGAGCCGGGCGTCGATGGCATAGAGCGGGCCGGTCGCCGCGCCGTGGCTCAGCGCCTTGAGGACCCGCTGCGCGACCTCGGTCACGAACTGGTCGTTGGTGATCGACGCCGGGCCGCCGGCGGTCAGGCCGTCGGCCTCGTGGACGAAGACCAGGTCGAGGTCGCTGTGGTAGGTCAGCTCGCGGCCGCCGAACTTCCCCAGCCCGAGGATGGCCCAGCGGTCGCGCCGGCCGCTGGCGGGGCACCGCGGGGTGCCGTAGCGCCGCGCCCGACGCTGCCACTGGTCGCGCGCCACCTGGGTCACGATCGCCTCGGCGACGTCGGCCAGCTCCCGCGTCACCTCCCGCACCGGTTCCCGGCCCAGGATGTCGCGGGTGCCGATCCGCACCCATTCCTTGTTGCGGAAGCTCCGGAGGATCGGCGCCAGGTCCTCCGCGCCGGCGCAGAGCTCGGCCAGCTCGGCCTTGATCGCCGCGCCCGGGGAGGGACGATCCACCACCAGGGAGTCGACCAGGTCGTCGATCATGCCCGGGTTGTTGATCAGAATCTCGGAAAGGAACTGGCTGGTGGCGCACAGCTCGACGTAGAGCCGCAGGCTCGGGGGGTTGAAGTTGAAGAGCTCCCAGAGCACGGCCTTGGCACCCAGCGAGGCGGAAACCTTCTCCAGGTTGGTCAGGGTCATGTCCGGGTCGGGCGTGCGGCCGACCGCCTCCAGCAGCCGGGGCGCGATCGCGGCGAGGAAATGGCGGCACCGTGCCTGCGAGAGGAACCGAAAATCTTCCCGCGCCAGGGCCATCAAGTTCTGGTAGGCCGTCGCCCGGTCCCGGAACGGGTAGGCCGCCAGGACCGCCGAGATCAGCTCCGGGCTGGGATCGGGATCCAGGACCAGCTCGACGATCGGGTCGACCGCCGCGCCGTCGTCGCCGCGAAAGGCGTCGTGCAGGAGATGGTTGAGGATCCGCCGGTTGAGCTCGGTATTACCCCGATAGTCGCTCAGGAACCGGTGCGCCGGGCCGGCCCGCGCCTCCCACGGGCTGGTCGGAGCGTAACCCATTCGCAGGGCCAGGGTCCGCAGCGCCTCCAGGTCGCGCGGCATCTCGTGGGTCTGCCGGTCGAAGACGATCTGGAGCCGGTGTTCGACCCGGCGGAGGAACCGGTAGGTGTCGTCCATCCGGTGCCGCTCCTCGGCGCTCAAGCAGCCGACGCGTTCGAGCTGCGCCAGGGCCTGGAGCGTGTTGCCGCTGCGGACCTCCGGGTACTCGCCGCCGTGCAGGAGCTGGAGGAACTGGACGACGAACTCGACGTCGCGGATGCCGCCGCGCCCGGTCTTGACCTCGACCTCGGCGGTCCCGGCCGAGACGGTGCGCTGTTCGATCCGCCGCTTGAGGGCCTTGATCTCGGCGATCTCGGTGGCCGCGAGATACCGGCGATAGACAAACGGGGTGATCGCCTCGTGGAAGGTGCGGCCCAGCTCCAGGTCGCCGGCAACTGGCCGGCACTTGATCAGCGCCTGGCGCTCCCAGGTCCGTCCCCGCGTCACGTAGTAGCCCAACGTCGCGCCCAGCGAGCAGGCCATCGCGCCCTGCTCGCCATCCGGGCGCAGCCGCAGGTCGACGCGATAGGCCATCCCCATCGCGGTGTGCTCTTCCAGCAGCCGGACGATCTCGCTGCCGATCCGCGCGAACAGCTCGGCATTGGAGATGACCTTGGGGCCGGCCGTCTGCCCCTCCTCATCGTAGAGGAAGATCAGATCGATATCGGAGCTGAAGTTGAGCTCCTCGCCGCCCAGCTTGCCCAGCCCCAGGACGACGAACCGAGCGGGCGCGCCCCGGGTCGTCATCGGCACGCCGAACCGCTCCTCGGCGCGCGCCCGAGCCAGACGGAGTGCTGCCTCGATGCAGGCATCGGCCAGGTGGGAGAGGTCCGCGGTGATCACCTCCAGGGGGAAGCCCCGGACGATGTCGTTGTAGCCGATCCGCAGGCTCTCCCGATGGCGGAACCGCCGCAAGGCCAGCTTCTGCACGTCGTCGGACGGCAGGGCGGCCAGCGTGGTGCACAACTCCTCGACCATCGCGGCGCGGTCGCGGCGCTCGGCGCCGGCCTGGAGCCAGTCAAAGAGCTCGGGGTCGCGGATCAGCACCTCGCTGAAGTACTGGCTGGTGCTGAAGACCTGGAGCAGGATCTCGGTCTTGCGCGCGTCCTCGGCCAGTTCGTGCAGCGCCTGCTCCAGCCGCGGCATCGCGGCCAGGAACCGATCGAGATTGGTCAGCGCCATGGCCGGATCGGGGCATCGTGGCAGCACCGCGTCGAGCTGGACGGCGATCCGCGCGACCTGCCCCAGGCTGGCCGGCCCGGCCCGGCGGGTCAGGTCTGCGAGGTCCCGGGCACCCCGCTCCGGGTCGCGGACGCCCAGCCCGGCCAACCACCGCTGGACCAGCTCCGGGATCTCGTGGTAGGTGAGGAACCATCCGGCGGTCATCCACGCCCTCGTTCTGGTGGTCCCGATGCGCACGGAGGTCAGGCTTGAGCCTGAGGTTTCCGTCCAGTCAGGCTCAAGCCGGACCTACGTGTGGTTCTTCCCGGCCTGGACGGCCTGGGGCGCCGTGGCCGAGCCGACATGCTGCAAGTAGCGGACGATCAGCTCGACGTCGGTCCGGCTCAGTCCCAGCCGCGCCGCGATGTCCCGCTCGTCGGCGCCGGCGTGCAGCAGGGGCAGGACCTGCTCCGCGAAGGGCAGGAGCCGGTCGCACAAGGGGGGGCCCGGCGCGTGGCGGCGATGCGACGCCCACGGCGCTCCGTAATCGGGGAAGACCGGGTCGAACCAGTATTCCCGGCCCCCCTGGCGGAGTAATTCCAGGAACCATTCCTCGAAGCTGCGGGCGATGATGCGGGGCGGGCTGCCCCGCGCGTCGTCACCCGAGGTGAAGATCGGATGTCCGCCCCCGGGGAGCCGATAGGCCAGATCGATGCAGACGGTCTGCAAGTTGGGGTTGCCCAGCTCGAACCAGCTCTCCGGCTGCACGATCATCTCGGGGACGCGGGCGAACGGGACCATCGGCCCGATCGCCGAGAGCGGATGGATCAATGGTCCGCAGCGGTACAGGCCGTTGGAGAGCATCAACCAGGCCCGCAGCCCGGCGGGCATGCGATAGCCGTGCCGCTCCTCCCAGGCGGCGATGGCGCGCGGATCGGCTCCGGGACGGCAGGGGTCCCCCATGGCGAGGAATCCCGCCTCCAGGACGCTCGGGTCGGGGGCCTGGTCGGGGCTGATCCCCCCCCAGGCCATCCAGCACCGCACCAGCTCTCCGAGCGGACGGGCCATCGACGCGTCCTTCATGCCGGGGTCGCGGGCCGCTCGGTGGCTCCCACCCGTTCGGTGGTCTCCACCCGACCAAAGAGAGTCACCGCACTGGCCGCATCGATCACCACGCGCACGAACTGCCCGACCAGGCGCTCGGTCCCGTCGAAGACCGCGATCCGGTCGCAGGCCGTCCGACCGGTGAGTTGCTCCAGGCCGTCCCAACCCGGCCGCCGGGTCGTCGCCCGGCTGGGCCCCTCGACCAGGACCTCGACCACGCGCCCGATCCAGCCCTGGTTGTCCTCCAGGCTGATCGCCGTCTGCAAGGCCAGCAACTCGTTGTTCCGCCGCTTCTTCACCGCCTCGGGGACATCGTCGGCGTACAACTGATCGGCCTTGGTCCCCTGCCGCGCGCTGTATTTGAAGATGAAGCTGTTCTTGAACCGCGATCGCCCCACCAGGCCGACCGTGCGCTCGAACGAGGGTTCGGTCTCGCCGGAGAAGCCGACGATGAAGTCGCTGGAGACCGCGACCTGCGGGATCGTCGCGCGGATCCGGGCCAGCATCTCCTCATAGGACGCGACCGTGTACATGCGCTTCATCCGCCTCAGGACCTCGTCGCAGCCGCTCTGCGCGGGGACGTGGAGATACCGCGCGACCTTGGGAAGGTCGCGGACCGCCTGGAGCAAGTCGTCGGTCATGTCGTTGGGGAAGTTGGTGATGAACTTGATCCGCTCGATACCCCCAATGTCGTGGACACGCTCCAGGAGGTCGGAGAGCCGAAACGACCGCCCATCGGGCAGCCGGTAATGGTAGCTATTGACGGTCTGGCCCAGCAGGGTGACCTCCCTGACGCCCTGATCGGCCAGCAGGCGCGCCTCGGCCAGGATCGCCTCGGGCGGGCGGCTCTGCTCGGGTCCGCGCACCGCGGGCACGACACAGTAGGTACAGAACTTGTCGCAGCCCATCATGACCCGGATGAAGGCTTGAAATGGAGTGGGGCGCATCGCCGGCTCGCGATCGGCGTCGTAGGTCTGGAAGCTCGCGGCGATCGTTTCCAGCGAGCCGTCCTTCCGCGCCCGGCTCACGGCCATCCGCGGCGGCTCGCCCGCGCGCACCTGCGCCAGCAGCTCGGGAACCCGCGCGAGCTGACCCGGGCCCACCACGATGTCGACGTGCGGCGCGCGGCGAAAGATCTCGGCCTGGTCCTTCTGGGCCATGCAGCCCATCACGCCGATGGCGACGTCGGGATTCCGCTCCTTGATCCGCTTGATCCGTCCCAGGGCGCTGTAGATCTTGTCCTCGGCGTGCTGCCGCACCGAGCAGGTGTTGTACAGGATGGCATCGGCTTGCTGGATGTTCTCGGTCAGCTCGTAACCCTCCTGGCGCAGCCGGGCCACGACCAGCTCGCTGTCCAGCAAATTCATCTGACAGCCGACCGTCTCGATGTAGAGCTTCTTCTTCGGAGACGGCGCGGCGCTGTGATCGGCCATCGTCGCAGTTCCCTGGGCGTCGGACGTCTCGGGGACGGTGCCCTGCCGCTGAGTGCGGGTTTCAAGCCCAGCACAACCCGGCGCCGGCCAGGAGGAAGGTCATCAGCACGGGCATGCCCCCCGATCCACTCTAGATCCTACCAGAGTCAACCCCGCGCTGAAAACCGCGCTTGGATGGCGTGGCCCTCCCCGATCCGGACCACGCCGTCGCACCCCCCATTCGGTTTGGTACCCTGGTGACGTGAAGACGGAGAAGATGAGAAGACGTTGCGGGCACAGAAGTTGGGAAAAATGGCGGTTGCCTGTGGCGACACCACGTTCTGGGGGACTTCTTCTGGCCGGCCCGTGGATTTCGTGATACAAGCTGTCCGCTGTGGGGCAGCCGCCCGCGGCTGTCAGGAGCCCTCTGTAGCCGCGGGCGGCTGCCCCACAGCGCGGGCGGCTGCCCCAGATCATCCCAACAGTCCAGAAGGGTCTGGTCCCCCATGCGAGTCCTGGCCGTCCATCCCAGTCCGTTGATGTATACGAAGATCTTCCTGCGGCTGGAGCCGTTGGGGATCGAGTTGATTGCGGCGGCGGCGCGGCGCGCGGGGCACCAGGTGCGCCTGATCGACCTTCAGGTCGAGCCGGCGCGGAATTACGACCAAGTGGTCCGGGACTGGCGGCCGGAGGCGATCGCGCTTTCCTGCAACTACCTGGCGAATGTCCCCGAGGTGATCGACCTGGCGAAGCAGGCCGCTGCGATCCGGCCGGAGGCGTTCGTGTTCGTGGGCGGGCACAGCGCCTCATTCATCGCTCGGGAGCTGCTCGAGCACGGCGACGGCGCGATCGCCTGCGTGCTCAAGGGGGAAGGCGAGGCCGCGGTCGGGCCGCTGCTGGAGGCGGCCGCCGAGCGGGACATCCGCGGCCTGCTCGAGGTCCCCGGGGTCGTGACCCGGGACGGGCAGGGGCCGGCTCCTGGCTTCGTCCCGAGCCTCGACGATCTCTTGCCGGCGCGCGAGCTCTTGCGCCATCGTCGTAAGTACTTCCTCGGCGTGCTGGATCCGTGTGCCTCGATCGAGTTCAGCCGGGGCTGCCCCTGGGATTGCTCGTTCTGTAGCGCCTGGACGTTCTACGGCCGCAGCTACCGGGTCAAGACGGCCGAGGCCGCCGCCGACGAGCTGGCGGGGATCCGCGAGCCCGGCGTCTTCCTCGTCGACGACGTCGCGTTCATCCAGGGCGAGCACGGCATGGCGATCGGCGAGGCCATCGCCCGCCGTGGGATCAAGAAGCAGTACTACCTGGAGACCCGCGGTGACGTCCTGCTGCGCAACAAGGAGGTCTTCCGCTTCTGGAAGAGCCTCGGGCTACAGTATATGTTCCTCGGTGTCGAGGCCATCGACGAGGAAGGCTTGAAGCGATACCGCAAGCGCATGACGCTCTCGAAGAACTTCGAGGCCCTCGAGTTCGCCCGGTCGCTGGGGATCATGGTCGCGATCAACATCATCGCCGACCCGGACTGGGACCACGACCGGTTCGAGGTGATCCGCCGGTGGTGCCTGGAGATTCCGGAGATCGTCAACATCAGCGTGAACACGCCCTACCCGGGGACCGAGAGCTGGCTGACCGAATCGCGACGGCTGACCACCCGCGACTATCGCCTCTTCGACATCCAGCACGCGGTCTTGCCGACCCGGCTCCCCTTGCCGGAGTTCTACCGGGAACTGGTGCGCACCCAGCAGGTGCTCAACCGCAAGCACCTGGGTGTCGCGGCGCTGAAGTCGCTGGCCGGCATCCTGGCCGGCAACCTGGCCCGCGGCCAGACCAACACCCTGAAGATGCTCTGGAAGTTCCACAGCGTGTACAACCCCCAGCTCCAGTTGGCCGACCATCAGCAGCCGGTGCGCTACCCGATGGCCCCACCGCCCGAGCCGAAGGACATCATCGATCCCCGGTCGATTTACATCCATCCCCCGCACGGCCGCCGCGGCCGCGTGCTCGATGACGCGACCGAAAGCTTCGTCAACCAGACGCGGCAGAACGCCCAGGCCGCGACTTGACGAGACTCGCCTGGGGACCGTCCAGCCAGTCGTCCCTCACGCCGCCCTCTTCGCCCGGCAATGGAGGTAGCTGGCGCGAGACACGGTGCCAGAGCCCCCGGATGGACCGGGCCATCATGCTGAGTACCCAGACAAGGAGCGTCACGGAATAGCCGAAGAGCGTCAGCAGGGAGCAGAGCTCTCCGGAGACCGTGAAGGGCTCAGTTGCCCCCGAGAGGATCCCAGACACCAGGCTCAGGGTCACGATCACGAGCATCAAGACGGCCAGGAACCGGACGAGGTTCCGGGACTCGGGAACACGCCCCCAGCCCTTGGCCGGCAGCTTCTCCGAGCCGCTCGAGCCGAGCAAGGAGCGGAGTCGAAGACACCAGCTCAGAACGAAGAGCGCGAACGCCACGATCATCGTGAGGAGGATCTGCATCCGATGGGTCCTCGCGTGCCAGGGCTGACATCGAGGGACCGACCGCTCGTTTGTGAAGTCCGGACTCTTCTCAGACCTCGCGACTGAACGCCCAGCTCGGCTTGCGGAGCGACGTCGGGTCGGGGTGAGGCTCGGGCCGCTCGGCCGGGCCGCCGGATCGGAGCCGATCGACGGCCTCGTGGAGCAAGGCGAAGGGAAGGGTCACCACGTAGACGAGGAACGTCATGGCGGCGACCAGGACCTTCCAGTTGATCGCCAGCAGCTTCACCAGGACCTCGACGACCAGCACTGCGAGCCGCACCGCAAGGCTGATCATCGCCGAGACGAACTCGAAGAAGAGCCCGAAGACCAGGTCGAAGACGATCGCCACGAATGCCTGGAATCCCGTGTACGAGCGGCAGATCCGTCCACGATTCCCCAGGCGGTACTCCGTCTGATAGTGCAGGGCCATTCGATCGCTCCTCGCGCGCAAGGATTCACTTTGGGGGGACTGGCCGCTCGTTGGCGGAGTTCGCACTATCCGGTAGTTCGCGACGGCGATCCGATTATTCAGAGGGCGCAAGAAAAATGAACCACGCCGGCTCAGGGACCGGCGTTCCTGGCGGGAGCCTGTCCCGTCGAGCACGCTCCAATCCCCCTGGCCTATTCGGCCGTGGCACTCTCCGGTAAGATGACCCCGGGAGGATCACCATGGCTCGCGAGAACAGACCCTCGGCCCCGCTGACGGACCTGGAATACGCGATCCAGCTCATCCTGACGGGCAAGAAAGACCCGGTGTTTGCAGCGAGAGTCCAGGCCGAGACGGAGAAGATCACCGAAGACATTCGGCGAAGACACGGCGTCCCGAACATCGCGGTTGACCTGATCCGCGAAGCCCGCGACGACGCATGAAATACGTGCTGGACAGCAACATTGCGCTGAAGTGGGTCCTCGCCGAGGTCGACTCCGACACGGCACGGCGCCTCCGGGCCGAGTTCCACAACCCGATTCACGAACTGATCGCTCCCGACGTGTTCCCGGTCGAGGTCGCGCACGGACTTGCCAAGGCGGAGAGGCGAGGAGTCATTCCCCAAGGGGACGCGGACAGGCTGTTAACGAACGTCCTCTCGACCCCGCCCCACGTCTATCCCTATCTGCGCTTGCTCAAGAGAGCACTCGACATCGCCTCCCCGGCTCGGATCGGCGTGTACGATTGCCTCTATGTGGCTCTCGCAGAGCGGGAGGGCTGCGAGCTCGTGACGGCGGACGATCGGCTCGTGCGAACCCTCCACCCGACCTTCCCGTTCATCACGTCACTGGCAGCGCTGCCGTGAATGACCGTGACAAGACGTGCGCACAGCGTAAAGCTCGCATTTTATCCTGCCCAGACTGTGCAATCGTGGCCGGAGAATGAGGATTTCGGCCCTTGGGGCGGTGGGGCGAATGGCTCGCGCAATCTGGTAGAATGGCCGTGCTGCTCGGCCCAGGCCGAATCCGCGGCGAGGAGATGATTTGATGGGCGCCCTCCTGCACGGCTTCCACCCCCCTCGCTCGGCCCTCTTCCCGGAAGGCGAACCCGAGGCGGAGTGAGCACGATGCCGAACCTCATGACGACCGCGACGCCCTCTCTGGCGCTGAACCACCTAGCCGACCGCTTGCGCCGCGAGACGCGCGCCGAGGTCTCCTTCGATCCCGGGACGCGCGGGCTCTACGCGACGGACGCCAGCCTCTACCAGATCGTGCCGATTGGCGTGGTGGTCCCCCGGACGGCCGACGATGTGGTCGCGACGGTCAGGATCGCGGCCGAGGAACACGTCCCGATCCTGCCCCGCGGGGCGGCGACCAGCCTGTCGGGCCAAACCGTCGCCGAGGCCATCGTCATCGACTTCTCCAAGTACCTCAACCGGATCGGGATCGTCGACCGCGACGCGATGAGTGTCCGCGTCGAGTCGGGCGTGGTACTCGACCAGCTCAACGCCCACCTCAAGCCGATGGGCCTGATGTTCGGGCCGGATGTCTCGACCAGCGATCGAGCCACGATCGGCGGGATGATCGGCAACAACTCGGCCGGAGCGCGCTCGCTCCGTTACGGCAAGACGGTCGATCACGTCCGGGCCGTTGAGGTTGTCCTGGCCGACGGCACCGTCGCGCGCTTCGGTCCGGTGCCGGCCGAGCAGCTCGACGCGATCTGCGGTCGGCCCGACGCCATCGGCGCGGTCCACCGCGTGGTGCGCGACGTGGTCGCACAGCACGAGCCGGCGATCCGCGCACACTTCCCCCGGATCTTGCGCCGGGTCAGCGGCTACAACCTCGACGAGTTCGTGCCCGGTCTGCCAGTCCGGCCAGCGGGCTGGCACGACGAGCCCTGGCAGTTCAACCTGGCTCGGCTGATCGTCGGTTCGGAGGGAACGCTGGCCGTGGTCCCGGCGGCCGAGCTGAAGCTGGTCCCGCTGCCCGCCGCCCAGGGGCTGGTTATCCTCTCGTTCGCCACGATCCCGGCGGCGCTCGATCGACTGGCCGAGATCGTCGCGACCGGCCCGGTCGCCGTCGAGATGCTCGACCGGATGATCCTCGACCTGGCGGCGCAGAACCCGCTGTTTGCCCAGCACCTGAACTTCACCGCGGGGTTTCCTGCGGCGGTCCTGGCCGCCCAGTTCTACGCCGACACGGCCAGCGAGCTGGCCGCGCGGACGGCTGACCTGGCGCGGCGGTTCGAGGGGCGGCCGGGCGTGCTCGGGGTCCGCACCAGCCTGGTCAATGCCGAGAAGGACGACTTCTGGAAGATCCGTAAGGCCGGGTTCAGCCTGCTGATGGGCATGGTGGGCGACGCCAAGCCGATCGCCTTCGTCGAGGACACGGCGGTCGACCCCGGCCGCCTCCCCGAGTTCTACGACCGCTTCCGCGCGATTGTGGCGCGGCGCGGGGTCACAGCGGCCTGCTATGGCCATGCCGACGTCGGCTGCCTCCATATCCGGCCGGTTATCAACGTCAAGACCTGGGAGGGGGTCGAGACCCTGCGGCTGATCGCGCGCGAGGTCTCCGACCTGGTGGTCGAGTTCGGCGGCTCGATGAGCGGCGAGCACGGCGACGGCCTGGCCCGCACTCTCTGGAACCGCAAGCTGTTCGGACCCGAGGTCTATGCGGCCTTCGAGGCCGTGAAGCGCGCCTTCGACCCGGAGAACCGCCTCAACCCCGGCAAGGTCGTGGGCGACGCGGATCCGGCCGCGAACCTCCGCATCGGGCCGAATTATCACCCCCACGAGCCGGAGGCGACGCTGCTGGACTTCTCCACCCAGGGCGGGTTTGCCGGCGCGGTCGAGATGTGTTCGGGCGTTGGTGCCTGCCGCAAGACGGCCGGGGGCACGATGTGCCCCAGCTACATGGTCACCCGCGACGAGATGCACACGACCCGGGGTCGCGCCAACCTGCTTCGCCTGGCCATGACCGGCGCGCTGCCCAGCGGCAACGGCGGCCTGGACAACGCGAGTCTCCTCGAAGCTCTCGACCTGTGCCTCCAGTGCAAGGCGTGCAAGACCGAGTGCCCGTCCAAGGTGGACATGGCCAAGCTCAAGGCGGAGGTGCTCCACCAGCACTACCAGGGCCGGCCGCGCCCGCTCGGTCATCTGCTCCTGGGCCAGATCTTCCGGCTCAACCCGGTCGCCGCGGCAGTGGCGCCCCTGGCCAACGCGATGCTCCGCAACCCAGCCTTCAAGTGGATGCTGGAGAAAGGCGCCGGCATCGACCGGCGGCGGACGCTGCCGACCTTCGCGCGCGACCATTTCCGCAAGTGGTTCCGGCGCCATCAGGCCGACCGCCCCGCCGGGCCGCGCGGCACGGTCCTCCTGCTCGACGATTGCTTCACGACCTACAACAACCCCGAGGTCGGCATCGCGGCGGTCCGGGTCCTGGAGGCCGCCGGCTACCGCGTCGAGCTGGCCGGGCTGGACTGCTGCGGCCGGCCGGCGATCTCCAAGGGACTCCTCCCCCTGGCGCGTGAGCTGGCAGTCGCCAACGTCCAGCAGCTCTTGCCCGCGGTGCGCGCGGGGATTCCGATCCTCGGCTGCGAGCCGAGCTGCCTGGTCACCCTGATCGACGAATATCGCGACTTCCGCCTCGGGGCCGACGCCGAGCGCGTCGCAGCGGCCGCGCACCTGGTCGATGCGTTCCTGGCCGATCCCGAGCGAGTGCCGGATCTGCCGATGGCGGCCGGACGGGGGCGCGTGCTGGTCCACGGCCACTGCCACCAGAAGGCGGTGCTCGGCACCGCGGGGACGCTCGCCGCGTTGCGCCGGGTGCCGGGACTGGTGGTCCACGAGCTGGACTCCGGCTGCTGCGGCATGGCCGGCTCCTTCGGCTACGAGCACGGCCACTACGAAGTGAGCCAGGCCCTGGCCAACCGCGTCCTTATTCCCGCGGCGCGGGCTGATCCTTCCGCCCGCCTGGTCGCCCCCGGCTTCTCCTGCCGCAGCCAGGTCCACGGCCTCGCGGGAATCGACGCCGTGCACCCGATCCAGGTCCTGGCCGAACACCTGCACCCCTCGAGTAGCAACCCAGTCATTCCCTAGCCTCGCGGCGCGCCGAGATCCCGACATCATCCGGGAATCGTTGCGGCGCGGATTCGGGTGCCGTCGAGTTCGCTTGATGCTTGAAACCGACAAGGCACGGGCTCATTGTATCTAGGACGATCGGTGCGCGAGATCGTTTTGGTGTACCCTCTCGCCAACCGACTCCAGCCATGTTAGTATGATTGAGGCGACGAAGCGGTTGAGGGAAGACCCGCGGATCGTCGTCATCCTTTCTCCTCGGGCGAACGAGTGCGCGTCCGTCCGGAACCAAGCGTTTCCCGAAACGATTTCGAGGGGTGGGTCGAGCCATGTCAGAACGACGTCGTGGTTTCACGCTGATCGAGCTTCTGGTCGTCATCGCGATCATCGCGGTTTTGATTGCCTTGCTCCTGCCGGCCGTGCAAGCGGCCCGGGAGGCAGCGCGGCGGGCGCAGTGTACAAACAATCTCAAACAGTTCGGGCTGGCCATCGCCAACTACGAGTCGGCGAACAACTGCCTGCCCATCGGCGACGTGTACCTGGCCACCGGCATCTCCGGCTTGTGCCGAACCCCGGGCTTCGGCAATGGCTGCCAGAACACGCCCTGGTTCGTGCTGATGCTCCCCTACATCGAGCAAGGGCCGCTCTACGCCTCGTTCAATGCTTCGATCGGCATCGAAGGGATCTCGTTGCTGGGCTACATCGTCAACAGCACGGTCCACATCACGCGGATTCCCTCGTTCCAGTGTCCCAGCGATACCCCGCAGACCTTCAGCTTTGCGGCCGTGAGTGCGGCCTCCGGCGGCCAGGTCCCGGCCTTCCCGTGGTCGCCCACCAAGGGGAATTACGGCGTCAACTGGGGGAACTGCGACTACGGCCAGGGGGCGGCGGGCGGCTTCTTCACCCGGAACCTGTACTTGCAGTCGGCCTTCGGCATCAATGCCACTGGCGCCGGTCCTCAGCTCGTCCGGATCGCCTCGATCACCGACGGGACCAGCAATACGCATGAGGTCTCGGAGCTCTTGCAGGGCGCCCCCGACGATATCCGCGGGACCATCTGGGTCGACAATCCTGGCGCCGGCACCTACATGACGCGGTTCACACCCAATGGCTACCAGGACTACGTCCCCCTGTTCCAGCCCTGGGCGTCGGCGGTTTCCCCCAGCGCGCTGGTGCTCGACAACGCGGACAACCTGCCGTATTTCCCGTCAGGCGTGAGTGCGGGCACCAGCCCGCCGACTCCCGGCTCCCTGTGCGATAGCCAGCCGGTTCAAGGCCTGCGATGCAACAACCAAGGGAACCAGGGGGGCGAATTCTCCGGATCGCGGAGCCGCCATCCCGGCGGGATCAATACCCTCTTCGGCGACGGCTCGGTCCACTTCATCAAGAACTCGATCAACCCCATGACCTGGGTCCAGCTCGGCTCGATCAGTGGCGGCGAAGTGATCAGCTCGGATCAGTATTGACCACTGGTCAGAGTAGCGAATAGCGAGTGGCGAGAGGGAAGAGTTTTCCTGTCTTCGCTCGCTACCTGCGACTCTGTCCACTGACGACTAGGATGCAGCGACCCAGGCCATGATCGTGCCGGCGATCGCGTCGAGGGGGGTGACGAACTGGGCGGCCCCGCGGCGGATGGCCTCGCGGGGCATGCCGAAGACGATGCAGGTCGCTTCATTCTGGGCGATGGTCAACGCCCCGGCCTCGCGCATCTCGAGCAGGCCGCCGGCACCGTCGTCGCCCATGCCGGTGAGGATCACGCCGGCGGCAAACGGGCCGGCCGCCTGGGCGGCCGAGCGGAAGAGGACCTCGACGCTGGGACGGTGCCGGCAGACGGGGGGGCCCTCCACCAGCTCGATGCGGTACCCGGTCCCGGACCGGCGGATCAGGCCGTGCCGGTCCCCGGGGATCACCAGGGCCCGGCCGGCCTCCACCGGCTGGTGTTGCCGGGCCTCGGTGACCTGCAGCCCGATCCGGGGATCCTTGTCCAGGCGCTGGGCGAACGCCGGGATGAAATCGGGCGGCATGTGCTGCACGATGACGATCCCCGGGCACTCCGGGGGGAAAGCCGGCAGCAACTGCTGGAGCGCCTGCACGCCGCCTGTGCTGACACCCACGACGATGATCCGCTCGCTCAGGCCGGTGTGCCGCGCGTAGGGATGCCGTGGCAAGATGACGTCGGCGCTGTGGCGGCGGTCGGTGGTCGCGGCGGGACGGTCCTCGCGGAAGGGCAAGCGGCCGGCCCGCGCGGCGTTGCGGATGCTCTCCAGCAGGCTTTGCGACCACTCCGCCAGCCGCTCGGCCTGGTTCCAGTCGGGCTTGGCGATCACCTCCAGCGCGCCCATCTCCAGGGCCGTGACGGCTCGCTCGGCCTGCGCCGTGCAGAGCACCACCGGCATCGGATGCTGCCGCATCAGCTTGCGGAGGAAGGTCAGGCCGTCCATCCGCGGCATCTCGACATCGAGCACGATCACCCCGGGGACCGACCGCTTGAGCCGTTCCGCCGCTTCGTAGGGATCAGCCGCCAGCACCACGCGGAACTGCGGGTCCGCTTCGATGATCGCCTTGAGCCGCTGCCGGACCACGGCGCTGTCGTCGACGACCAGGATTTCGATCGACCCGGCCTCGCCCGGCGGAGGCCCCGGCCAGGGACGGTCGCGCTGCGCCATGGCGGGTTACCCTTCCTTCTGGAACAACGAGGGCGAGTGCTTGCGCAGTGAGGGGGGCACCCCGGGCAGGATCTCGCCGTTGCCCATCGCCAGCCAGCCCCCCGGGCGCAGGTGCTGCGCCAGGCGATTCATCAACGTCAGCCGCTCGTCCTCGGCGAAGTAGATCGAGACGTTGCGGCAGAAGATCATGGGGAAATCGGTGGGTACGGCCCAGGTCGGGTTCCGCAAGTCGAGATGGCGGAACTTCACCAGGTCGCGGATTTCCGGGACCATCCGGAACGAGCCCTCCCGGGGACCTCGACCCAGCAGGAAGAAACGCCGGAGTCGGGCCGGGGAGATTCCCTGCACGTCGCGGGTCGTGTAGATCGCGCCGGCGGCGACCTTGAGCATCTCCAGCGACAGGTCGCTGGCCCAGATCTCGATCTTCTGCAGCATCGGGGCCGGCAGCGTCTCGGCCAGCACCATGGCCATGCTATACGGCTCCTGGCCCGAGGAGCACCCCGCCGACCAGAGCCGGATCGGCGCGTTCCCCGATTCCTTCAGCCACGCCGCCACCTTCTCGGCCATGAACGTGAAATGCGCCGGCTCGCGGAAGAAGGCCGTGTGGTTGACCGTACTCAGATCGATCAAGAGCTGAGTACCCCACCCGTTGGGGTCGACCTTGAGGACTTGGTCCAGAAAATGGGTGAAGCTGAGGAAGCCCTTGGCCTGGAGGCGTGATCGCAGTCGCGCTTGCATCAAACCCATGCGGTGGCTTTCCAGCGTAATCCCGATCTGGTTGCGCAGGAACGCCATGATCGGCGCGAAGTCCTTCTCACCCCAGGGTTCCAGGTCCGGCGGGAGTGGCGGCACGCCCGATGTTGCCACGTTACACTCCCTCACCGTTCCACGACCCGAGAGTCGAGAAGACACGATCCACGTCCAATACGAGCAGAAAACCATCCTGGTGACGGATCAAGCCGCGCACGAAGGGGGATGCCTTCCCAAGTCCAAGCTGGGGAGGAGGTTGCACCTCTTCGGGGGAGAACTCCAGCACGTCGGAGACCCGGTCGACCAGTAGTCCGGTGATCTGGAGGCCGCTGCCCAGTGTCGATTCCACGATGAGGACGCAGGGCGCTCGCGTCTGGGTGGTGTCTTTCGACAACCCGAAGGGCATCCGCAAATCGTAGACCGGAACCACGTGCCCCCGCAGGTTGATCACCCCCAGGAGAAATCTGGGCCCGCCGGGCACCTCGGTCAAGGATTGCATATCCAGGACTTCCTGGACTCGCATCACTTCCAGCGCATAGCCTTCCCCACCCAGTCGGAAGACGACAAAGGACTGGGCCCGATCGCGGTCGGACTCCACGCCGGTATCCATGACCAGATCGACCATCGTCACCACCTTTACGTTCGTCCCAGCCAGTCGGCGCCCCCGACGGCTCGCCTAGGTCACCTTCGTTCTCTACCCTTCAGAAGCGACAGGAGACGCCGAAACCGACCAGACCACGAGGGGGCCATTATGAGAATCGCTCGAAATTGTCGTCGACGTCAAGGTTAACGACCATGTCTCTGGCCAGCAAAGGAACGCGGCTCACGGTTGGCGCTCGAAATAATCGTCGCCCTCCATATTAATGACCACGCCACCTCGCGGCGGGGTGCCGATATGGTTCGAGGGCGGCGGGTTGGCAGGCCCGGGGTGTTGAGGCAGAGCCGGGGGAGCCGGCGGACCCGGTGGCGGTGAGTGGCCGACGCCCTGCTGCCCGTCGACACCGGAGCCGGAGCCCGGTCGGCGGGGAGGTGGTGCCAGCCGCCGGGTCGGGGCGGGCATCCGGCTGGCGGGAGCTAAGTGGCTCCGCGGGGGCGCGGGCGGACCGACGTATCCGTTCCCGGTGGCATCAAGTTGAAAAAAGTCGACCTTCTGCTGCAAGCCTGAGGAATGCGCCGCCAAGTCGTTGGCCGTCGAGGACAGCTCGTGGCTGGCCGCGGCATTCTGCTGCACGACTTCCTCCAACTGGCTGACCCCCAGATTGATCTCGCCGATGGCGGCCATTTGCTCCTGGGATGCGGCCGCGATCTCCTGGATCAGGTTCGAGGTATCGCGGATCATCGGCACAGTTTTATCGAGCAGCGTGCCGGCATTCTCGGCGACGGCGACGCTTTTTTTGGCAAGGTCGCTGATTTGTTGAGCGGCGGCCTGGCTCCGCTCGGCGAGCTTGCGGACCTCGCCCGCGACGACGGCGAAGCCTTTGCCATGCGTGCCGGCCCGCGCCGCCTCGATGGCGGCGTTCAGGGCCAGGAGGTTGGTCTGATAGGCGATGTCGTCGACGACCAGGATCTTCTGGGTGATCTCGCGCATGGCCACGACGGTCTCGCGAACCGCCTCGCCCCCTTTCTCGGCCTGGCTGCTGGCGTCGTTGGCCATGCGGGCCGTCTCGCGGGCGTGCTGGGCATTCTGCCCGACCGAGCTGTCGACCGATTGGAGCCGGCTGGCGATTTGCTGGAGCGTCGCGGCCTGCTCGGTCGAGCCCTGCGCCAACTGGTGGGAGCTGGAATTGAGCTCGTTGCTGGCCGTCGAGACCGAGGAGGTCATGGTCCGGATCTGGCTGATGAGCTCCGCCCACTTGTCGACCACGGAATTCACCTGAGTGGCCAGATCGCCCAGTTCGTCCCTGCGTCTCACGTTGGTGCGGTTGTAGAGATGCCCCTCCTGGAGCTCGTGCGTGACTTCCATGATCTCCAGCAGCGGGCGGACCAACCAGCGGCCGAAGTACCACCCCAGGACGACGGTGAGCACGAACGCGATCGCCAGGATGATCCCGATCTGGACCTGGTTGGAATAAATGGTGGCGTAGGCGTCCTTGCGCGGTACGGTGGTCACCGTCAGCCAGCCATGGTTGGAGAAGCCCGGCTTGACATCGGACAAGCGGATGGGGGCGATGCCGATGACCTCGGCCGGATTCGTCGGCGAGAACCAGCTCTGCAGGAACGACTCCCCCGCCGAGGATTTCTCGATTTCCCTGGTCGCGACCCCCGTGGCGTTTTTGACCTGGTCATTGTACCGGACATCCAGTTCCACGGCGTTGTCGAGGATCTCGAAGGTCCCATTATCCCGCCGCTTGAACAGGATCCGGTTGTCCGGGTCGACGATGAAGAGCTGGGCGGATTTGAGATTGAAGTCGCTGATGGCCTTGGCGACGATCGATTTCAAATCGCTCTTCTCCTCCTCGTTCAGCTTCACCGCCGTCACCCCCTTGTGGGTCTTACTCTGGTCGAGATGCTGCTGAAGGATCGGGGCGATCCGGTCACTGACATTCACGGCGGCCTGGCCGATGATGAGCGACTGCTTCTCCTTGTAATCATCGTAGGACTGATAGGCGAAGTAGGCCACGATGGCGGCGGGCACCAGCCCGAAGAGCACCAGCGCGGTCGTGATCTTGGTTCGAAGGGTCATTCTCATCGGGAAGTCTCCGCCGCCCCAGCGGTCCAGGGCGTGGAACGTGCGCTCTGCTCGGCGAATCGGGATTCAGACACCAGGGCGGAAAGATCGAGGATCAAGGAGACGGAGCCGTCGCCCAGGATGGTGGCTCCGGAGAAGCGGCTGAGGCTGTGGAGGCCCTCGCCCAGGGATTGGATGACTGCTTGCACCCGGCCCAGCAGCCGGTCCACGGCGACGCCGACCCGCTGGCCGGCATGTCTCGTCAAGAGTAATTCTTGCCGCGCCGGCAAGGGGCCGTTGGTCTGGAACAGGTTGCGGAGTGAGACCATGGGGACCAGCTCGCCCCGGACGGCCACGCAGGGCCGCCCCTGGGCCAGGGCCGCGCGCGTCCCGTTGAGTGCCACGCATTCCTCGACCTGGGCCAGCGGGACGACATATTTCCCGCCGGCGGCCTCGACGAGCAGGCCATCGATCAGAGCCAGGGTCAAGGGCAAGCGGAAGATGAACGCGGTTCCCTTGCCGGGCGTGCTCTCGACGGCCACGGTGCCGCGCAACGCCCGCACCGCGTCGCGGACGACGTCCAGGCCCACGCCCCGGCCCGAGAGCTCGCTGACGTTGTCGCGCGTCGAGAAACCAGGTTCGAAGATCAGGCTGACGACCCGGGGATCCTCGGGCGCGGTCCCCGGGGCGATCATCCCCAGGGCGATCCCCTTGCGGACGATCTTCTCGCGGTCCAGTCCCCGGCCATCGTCCTCGACCCGGATGGCCACGCGGTCCCCCTCGTGGCCGGCGGAGAGGGTGATCCGGCCGACCCGCGGCTTCCCCTTCGCCAGCCGCTCGGCCGGAGGCTCCAGGGCATGGTCCACGGCGTTGCGGATCAGATGGACCAGCGGGTCGTTGAGCCGCTCGACGATCGTGCGATCCAGTCGCGTCTCCTGGCCGAAGATCCGCAGCTCAATCTCCTTACCCGAGCGGTCGGCGAGGTCGCGGACGATCCGTGGGGACCGGGAGAAGAGTTCGTCGACCGGCACCATCCGCAGGTCGAGGGTGGTATCCCGGATCTGCCGGCTCACGCGCTGGAGCGCCTCCAAGGCATGCATCCAGGCATCGATCCCGCGAACTTCGCGTAGCCCCATCAGGTTGTCCGACAAGACGGCCAGCTCGCCAGCCAGGCCCACCAGGTCGTCGAGCTGCTCGGCGTCGACCCGGATGCGCGCATTGGGCCGTGGGATCGCCCGCGGCGACGGGGGGGCGCCGGCACCCGTGGACCATGCCGCCGCGGCAGGCGCCGCCGCCAACGGTGGCGTGGCCGGCGCCGCGGCGACTGCCGCAGCCGGCTCGGCGGCGAGGACTTGCGGCGGCGCGGCCTCAGCGGCGCGATCGCCGGCCAACGGTTCGGAATCACCCAGGGGCGCCGCCGCGGTGGTGGCCTCCCCGGGTAGGACCACCCACCAGGCATTGCCGGCACGCTGCTCCAGCGTCACCGTGCTGTCTTCGGTGAAGAAGAGGAACACCTCATGGAGCCGGTCGGGTTCCGCGGCGGTCGCGACGGTGATCGTCCAGTTCAGGTAGCACCGCTCCGGGTCAATCTGGTCGAGGGTCGGGACCAGCTCGGGGTCGGTCTGGAGCCTCACCTGGCCCAGCTCGCGCAGCTCGTCGAAGACGCCCAGCGGGTTGATCCCCCGCCGCAGGACATCCGGACCGGGCGCCAGCGTGACCCGGTATTCCTTGAGCGGGCGGCCGTCGGGACCGATCGGGGCCACTCCCGAGGGCGACGCCCCCGATCCCTCGGGTGACCGGCTGCTCGGTTTGCCCTTCCGGCGCGGCGGTCGCGGCGCCCCCGAGTCGGCTGCCGGCGACCCGGCGGCCTTGCGGCTTCGCGACTTCCCCGGGGTCGCAGGGGACTTTGCCTCCGAACCGGTGGCGCCGGAAGACAGCGACGCGGACTCGGTCTCGACGTGATCTTCACCCACTCCGGAGCGGCCACGGGATGGGTTCCCGGGCGCGGCGGATCCCGGCGGTGGAGTGGACGGCGCCGGCGCGGGAGGTGGCGTCGGCGGCGGCGGGCTGGCGGCGGGGCCGCCTCCGCCAGGCCGTCCAGGCGGAGCGATCCCGCGCAAGAGCGCCGCCAGACGCTGGGACAGCTCGCTGGAAGGTGGGATCGGCGATTGCGCCGCCTCGGCCTCCACCATCGCGGCCAGATGGTCGCGCGCCTCCAGCAGGGTCGTGATGATGTCGGTATCGACCGCCAGCGAGCCGCTGCGGATCCGCTCCAGGACCGCCTCGATGCCATGGGTGAACTCGGCGATCACCTTCAAACCCACCATGGCCGCGGCGCCCTTGAGACTGTGCGCCGCCCGGAACGTCTTGTCGAGGTGCGCACGGTCCCCCTGGCGCCGCTCCAGATCCATCAGTCCCTCCTCGAGACCGATCAGGAGCTCCCGCGCTTCCTCGTAGAACATCTCGCGGAACCGGTCGTCCGAGCTACTGCTCAACTCACAGGACCTCCCTTTTCGGAAGGCGGAAGGCGGAAGGATGAATGGTTTCGGAAGGCGGAAACGGGATTCTTCGTTTCCGCCTTCCGCCCTCAGCCTTTTTCACTCACCACTGAAATGCCGTGCCACCCCCTGGCCTGATTATCCCATTCTCGCCCCCCTTCCGCAAACTTGCACGAATGGATCACGTTGGTCGAGATGGCTCACGAGCGCGGCAAGACGCGCCGGACCCATCGGCGGAGGTTTTCTGGTTCGATGGGTTTGACCAGCCAGC
Source organism: Isosphaeraceae bacterium (assembly GCA_021324445.1). Lineage (GTDB taxonomy): Bacteria > Planctomycetota > Planctomycetia > Isosphaerales > Isosphaeraceae > JAJPJC01. Next base: position 9,863 of record JAJPJC010000531.1, on the reverse strand, counting down.
CGGTGACCGCTTGCCGGTGCTGGGGGTCGATCTCGCTGGGACGCCGGCAGGAGAGAACCAGGACCGGGAGGAAGCGGTGCATGGGGAGGTCGCGGACCGCCGCGACCAGCCCGAGGCCGTCCAGGTTGGGCATTTCCAGATCGGTCAACAGCAGGTCGCAGGGTGACTCGCGTAAGACATGCAGCGCGGCGGCGCCATCGGCGACCGAGACGACCTTGACGTCCATGTCGCTGAGCTGTTCGGCCACCCAGCGCCTGACCGATGCGCTGTCATCAGCATGAAGGATGGTCTTGCTCATCTTCCAATGGTCCGTTGTCCGTAGTCGGTTGTGGGGGCTTCCGCTCCGGTGCGCCGTCATTGGCCTCTTCGAGTGCCTGGTCTTTCTCGGGTTCGGCTCGTCAGCCCGCGGCAGCAAACAACGGACCAGGGACGACGGACTACGGACCAGAGACCGAATGGAGCCAGTCGCTGAGGCCGGATCGCTCGGCCAGATCGAGACATCCGCGCGGGGGGTTCACCAGGCGCACGACCTGATCCGGGTTTCGTCCACTCCGGACACAGGAGATCAGGAGTTGCAATCCGGCGATGTCCCATGGGCCGGAATCCCGCAGGTCGATGCGAAGGGGCCGACCCTCGACCAAGGCGGCACGGAGCACCTCGCGGACCGCCTTGACCTCGTAGAGCGTGATCGGCCCCGTCAGCAAGATCGTCTTCTCCTCAACCGGTTCGACCGCCATGGTCCGATCCCGTCACATCCGGCCCAAGTTCCCGATTCTTGCCTTTCACGAGGAGACGTCGGGGGCAGGGAGGGAATGGTTCCCGGTGAGAGCCACGGGCGCGAACCGGGAGGTCCGCCGCGACGACCGGTGAAGATCCCGACAATCCCCACTAGTTTAGCATGCCGCGAGCCGCTTGGGGAGCGTCTATTCCGCGGGATGTTGAAGAACGATGATGTTGATATCGTCGGCTGGTCGTCCCGGGGCGGTGTGCTGGTGGAGCGCCTCATCGACCTGGTTGAGGATCTCGCTGGGATCGGCCCCGTAGTGTGTCTGGAGCACGGTCTTGAGCCGTTCCTCGCCGAAGAGGGCATCGGAGGGGTCCATGGCGTCGGTCAGGCCATCGGTGTAGATGACCAGGGACTCGCCCGGCTCGAGGCGATCGGTGTCCCCGGCGGTGCCGTCGACCATGCCGATTCCCAGCATGCCGGGGTTGGACGGGAGCGTGCGTGGTCCGTTGGGCCCGACGATGATCGCCGGCGGGTGGCCGACTCCGGCGTATCGAATCAACCCGGTCTCTTCATCGGCGATCAAGTAAAAGCCCGTGCAGAAATAGCCTTCAGGAAAGTATTGCTCGGTCGCCACGTCCAGCCCGGCCAGGAGCTCGCCCGGCTCGAGCACGGCGATCGTCAGGGGGGCTGCCAGCGCCTTGACCATCCCCGAGAGCATCGCCGAGTTGACGCCATGGCCGGAGACGTCCGCCACCAGGATTCCCAGGCGGTTGTTCTCCAGGCGGTAGATGTCGTAGACGTCGCCGCCCAACTGGTTGGCCGGGGTGTACCGGACCGCCAGCCGGAGCACGCCCCGCGGCTTGGGCGGGCGCGGCATCAAGGCGAGCTGGACCTTGCGGGCCAGATCCAGCTCGAAGGTCAGCTTCTTGTGCGCGGCCTCGAGCAGCCGGTTTTGCTTGGCGAGCTCGGCACGCAGGTCGGCGATCCGGAGATGGGCCGCGATCCGCTGGAACAACTCGCGGAAGTCATCCGGACTCTTGGGCTTGAGGATATAGTCATCGGCGCCGGCCTCCAGGCCGGCCACCTTCTGGTCGATCGCGCCGAGCGTCGTCAACATCAAGATCGGGATCGAGCGCAGGTCCTTGTCCGACTTGACGGCCTGACAGAGCCCCGCACCATCCAGCTCGGGCATTTCATAGTCGGTCAGGATCAGGTCCGGCCGCGGCTCCTCGCGGGCTTTGGCCAGTCCTTGCACGCCGTCGTTGGCCGTGACGACCTCGTAGCCCGCCTCCTGGAGCTTCATCGCCAGCATCCGCCGCATGGTCGAGCTGTCTTCGACGAGTAAGAGGCGCCGCGCCGCCATCGAACTGCTCTCCCGTTCACGACTTCCGATCGGACCGGCCGGTCCGTTTGTAGGGGCTAGACCTCACGATACGACGCGCTGGGGTCGGCTGTCCAGGGCCGTTGCGCGGCCCGATCCGCCGCTGGTCGCTGGCGCGGGTCCCCGCCCGGTCGGTCCGGTCCGACCCACAATAAACGGGAGCGTCCACCGAATACCGATCAATCTCTGACCCCGCGTGACCATGCCTTGCAATCTCGACTCCGAAGTCTGCGAGGAGGAAGCCGATGCTGCTCGAATCTGCCTGGATCTTCGCCGCGTTCAGCTCCGTGCAAGTCTTCAGCCTCTGGATCGTCGGTATGGGCGTCGCTGTTGTCACCCTGGTCTCCCTGGCCGGCATCATTGTCCCGGCGTGGGCAAATGTCCACAAGATTCGGCTGGAGACGTCCCTGAAGAAGCAGATGATCGAGCGCGGAATGCCGGCCGAACAGATCCTTCAGGTCCTGAACGGTCGCCGGCAGGATCCCTCGGGCCTCGTCGATTACCCGTGCGCCAGCGAGGTTGTCGTCGAGTCCGAGGGCGAGTGGAACCCCTCGCTCATCCTCAAGCGCGACGGCGAGCGCTACCTCATCCATTATGTCGGTACCGATATGTCGGACAACGAGTGGGTCACCAGCGACCGGGTGCGGTTCCCGGCGGGGACGAACGACGCCTGCGGCTCGCCCTGGGATTGGTTGTCCGCTGCCGGCACCTTGGACGCCAGCCGATGGTGCGCCCAGAAGTCGAAGCCGGCTCCCGTGGATGTGGAGCTCTAAGGGAAAGGTGGGGCAGCCGCCCTGGGCTGCCCTGGGCCAGCCAGGCAGCACGATTCGGGGCAGACATCATGGCTGGGGCCAAATCGGCCGACGGCCCTGCGGCCGGACTCAGGGGCATCCGCGATTCGTTCCTGGATCAACTCGCGCAGCATCCCGACGAACCGAGGGTGCAGACCCACCGTCTGGCTGCGGACCATGCGCAGACCTAGCTCGTCGCACAAGCCGTGTGCCTCCTCGTCCAGGTCATAGAGGACCTCCACGTGATCGGACAGGAACCCCAGGGGATGGATCAGGAGATCCTGGACGCCGCGTCGGTGTAAGTCTTTGATGTGATCGAGGATATCCGGATCGAGCCATGGGTCCTCGGGCCGGCCGCTGCGGCTCTGGTAGACCATGGCCCAGCGTTCGGCCTCGAAGCCGATCCCCTCGGCGACCAGGCGGGCGGTCTCGTTGAGCTGACACTCGTAGTCGCAATTCCGGGCCATGGCCGCCGGGATGCTGTGGGCCGTGAACGCCAGGTGGGTTGCCGATCGCCGCTCGATGGCAATCGACTCCAGGCCGTCGCGCACCCGCTCGAGATTCGCGGCCACGAACTCGGGGTGATTGTAGAAGACCCGGACCTTGTCCACGCGGGGGGCGCGCTCGCCGGCGGCGGCGCGCGCCCGCTCGATGTCCTCGCGGTATTGCCGGCAACTGGAGTACGAGCTGTAGGCGGACAGGACGATCGCCAGGGCCTTGTGGATTCCCGTGGCGGTCATCGCCGCGAGGGTGTCCGCCAGCATCGGGTGCCAGTTCCGATTGCCCCAGAAGATCGGCAGGGGAATCTCCTGCCGGTCCAGCTCCGGTCGCAGGGCGGCGATCAGCGCGCGGACCTGTCCGTTGAGCGGGCTCACTCCGCCGAAATGATCGTAATGCGCGGCGACTTCTCGCAGGCGTTCCCGCGGCACGTTCCGCCCCCGCGTGACGTTCTCCAGGAAGGGAAGGACGTCTTCGGGCCGCTCGGGGCCGCCAAAACCAACCAGAAGGATCGCATCGTAGCCGCTGGCCATCTGTCCGTCTCAACAAAAGTCAGTCCCGCCGGTCGAGATGGGATTACCACGCCCGATCGAGGAGGTCCTCGAGGTCCGCCTGGGTGCAGGGTCGCGGGTTGGTCCGGTGGCAGTGGTCGAGCAAGGCCAGCCGCGCGTACTCGGGGATCCGGTCGTGGCGCAGTTCGTCGAGCTGTCCCAGGCGGCGCGGCAGCGGAAGCCGGGCGAGCACCAGCTCCGTCAGGGTGATGAGGTGACCGGCCGCATCATCGCTGCGGCCCAGACCCAACCGGCCCGCCAGTCCGGCCAAGCGCTCGCCCGCGGCCGGGCGGTTGAACCGCAGTGCGTGCGGCAGGAGGATCGCGTTGAGCGTGCCATGATGCACCCGACCCTCCGCACCCAGTGCGTGCGCCAGCGAGTGCACCACGCCCAGCCCCTTGTGGAAGCTGATGCCGCCCAGCAGCGCACCCATCATCATCGCCGAGCGCGCCTCGGCGTTGCACCCCTCGCGGACGGCGGTCTCCAGGCCCCGGAAAATCCATTTCAGCCCTTCCACGGCGATCCCATCACAAATCGGGTGGAACGTGGTGGAAAGATAACTCTCGACGCAATGCGTCAGCGCATCCATGCCGGTCCCCGCAGTCAGGGTCGGGGGGAGTGCGCGGGTCAGGTCGGGGTCACAGATCGCGGTGCTGGGTAGGAGGAAGGGGCTCAGGACGATGGTCTTGCGACCGGTCTGCGGCAGTTGGATCAACGCGCCGCGGCCGGCCTCGCTCCCGGTTCCGGCCGTCGTGGGCACGGCCACCAGGGCCGGCAGGGCGGACGTGATCCGGTCCTGGCCGCCACAGGTCCAGTCGTAGTCGGCCAGACGGCCGGGGTGTGTGACCAGGAGCCGGATGGCTTTGGCCGCATCGATCGGGCTGCCGCCCCCGAACCCGACCAGGCCGTCGCAGCCGGAGTCGCGATAGAGTGCCAGGCCGCCCAGCACGTCCTCCTCGGTGGGATTGGCCTGGACACCGCTATAGACGATCGCCTGCGAGCCCAGCGGCGCCACGACCGGCCCGACCAGTCCGGCGGCCAGGAGACCGGGATCGGTCACGACCAGGGGTCGCACGACCCCGAGCCGGTGCAGCTCGGAGGCCAGCAAAATCTGGGCACCGGCACCGAAGAGGATGCGGTTCGGGAACGTGAACGTGGCGGCCACCGGCTCCGGGGAGCCGCCCTGCGGTGGCATCGTCTCGAGCCGAGCCGCCGATGATCGAGAGCCGGAGCGATCGGCCGATTGGGACCGCATTTCTTCTTTGTCCGTGGTCCGTGGTCCGTGGTCCGTTGTAGGAGCTCCCGCTCCAGAGCGCCGTCGGAACGCGTTTTCGAGTGCTCGGTCTCTTACGGGTGAGGCCCGTCAGCCCGCGTCAGCGAACCACGGACCACGGACAAAAGGACTAAAGGACCAAGATCAACTGTTCCATCTCGGCCGCGGCATGCCCATCACCGGCGGCCTGGGCCTTGGCGACGCCCGCGCGAAGGATGGCCAGTGCGTCGTCCGTCTCCCCGTGGTCCGCGTAGGACTGGCCGAGCTGCTGATAGGCAGCGATCTGGTGGTCGGGATCATCGGCGATCAGGTCCTTGAGCCGCTGCCGCCCCTCGTCCACATCGCCGTCTTGGAGGCACTGGAGAGCCAGGGCATAGCGGAGGAACAGATCCTCGGGAGCCGCAGCGAGGCTCTGCTCCAGTCTCAGCCGCCGGCGTGATTTCTCGGCCATCGCGCCTCCGTCCGCCCAAGAGCCCAGGCAGGGGTCCCTCTCGGCCGCCCGCTCCTCGGCCCGCCCGTCCTGGGTGAGACGACACGCCTCGATCCTCGCCCCAGGGACCGTCACCCCCCAAGTGCAACCTAGCGGTCCGCCGGCGCGGCTGTCAACGCACCCTGGACTTAACAAATACGGACCCACCGCGGCGGCGTGACGGAAGGCGGCTCCTGGCAAGGGTTAATTCCGATCCCCGCCCGTCTCCGTTTCCCCTCCGCCCCGCGGCCGCGTGCCGTCCTGGGATCTGGGTAATCTGGGTCGGCATTGCGGGTAATTACTAAGGCCGGGAAACCTGGGGAACATCGATGAGACTACTCTCAAGCTGTCAAAAGGGGGAACCGATCCAAAACCAAGCCGGGAGTGGCAGCCAGGAGGGCGGGTCGGGAGCCGGGTGGGCCGGGATCCGGTTGAAACGAGAGACATCTCGGGAGTCGGCCCTTGCTCGGCAGGATCCACCCCCGGAGGATGGGACGGGATCGGGTTGAAACGAGAGCATCTCGGTCTATCGCTGTGGGGACGACCGCCGTGCCAACGCCGTTGACGAGTCGGGATGATGGCCTGATCGGAAAACTGACAGTCGCTGTGGCCGTGTGGGTGGTCGCGCTGGCCCCGGCGAGTGGTCGGTCTTGGGGGGCCTCGGCAGCGCGGCGCTCGGCGGTGGTGGAGGCGGTCGAGAAGGTCCACCGCAGCGTCGTGAGCATTTCGAGTGAGAAGAAGGCCGCCTCGCACAGCCGGTGGCCGTTCTCGCCGGAGGAGAACCAGCGGCCGCGAGTCAGTGGGATGGGCAGCGGCGTGGTGATCGACGGTCGCGGGTATGTCCTGACCAATCACCACGTCGTCGACAAGGTGCAAGGGATCACGGTCCAGCTCTTCGACGGCACGACCTTGCCCGCCCGGCTCCTGCAATTCGACCCGATCATGGACCTGGCGATCTTGAAGCTCGACCCGCCCCGCCCGTTGGCGGCGATCGAGCTGGGGTCCTCGTCCGACTTGATGGTGGGCGAGACAGTCCTGACCATCGGCAATGCCTTCGGCTACGAGAACACCGTCTCGTCCGGGATCATCAGCGCGTTGCACCGGGACGTCACGCTCTCGGATGACCAGGTCTACCGCAACCTGATCCAGACCGATGCGTGCATCAACCCGGGGAATTCGGGGGGTCCCCTGATCAACATCGACGGGGAGCTGATCGGCATCAACGTGGCGGTGCGGGCGGGGGCGCAGGGGATCGGCTTCGCGCTGCCGATTGACGAGGTCAAGCGCGTCGCCACCGAACTCCTGAGCACGCGGCGGCTGGCCGCGACCTGGCATGGGGTGATCCCCGCCGAACAGCATCGCGGTTTGAAGCGGAGCGTGGTCATCGCCGAGGTTGAGCCGGGGAGTCCGGCCGAGGCCGCCGGGCTACGGCCCGGCGATGAGCTGGTCCGCGTGGGGGCACTGCCGATCGCCCACGCGCTGGATCTCGAGCGCGGCCTGATCGACGTCCGGCCGGGCCGGCCGGCCAACGTCACCGTCCGTCGTGGCGGCACGGAGACCGCCCTGTCCCTGGACGTCCGGGCGCTCTCCCAATCCGCGGCCGGTGCTCCCGAGGACCAGATCTGGCGACTGCTGGGACTCCGGACGATCCCCGTCCCGACCGAATATGTCGCGACCGTCTCGCCCAAGCTCCGGGGCGGTCTCTATATCCAGGCCGTTCTTCCCGGCAGCCCGGCGGCCGAGGCCGCCATCCAGAAGGGCGACATCCTCCTGGGCATGAAGGTCGGCAGCCGCCACTGGGAGACGATCCGGCCCGACAATATCCTGTACGTGCTCCGCCAGCCCGAGACCGCCCAGACCCACAGCGCCTTGCTCTATCTCGTCCGCCAGAATGAGGTCCAGCCGCTCCGGATCAGCCTGGGCGGCTCGCTCAGCCAGCCCATCTTGAGTCGCTAAATCCCTTGTCCTTTTCTCCTTTGTCCTTTGGTCCGTGGTCCGTTGTCGGAACTGCCGCTCCGCTGCGCCGTCGTCGCCCGGCTTCGGGTGCCTCGGCTTTCCCGGACCCGGCGAGTCAGCCCGCCTCAGCGGACCACGGACAAGAGGGCATCGACATCGAACGGTCCAACCGCTAGCTTGATTGATTGGCTGACAGGTTTGCGGCGGTGGTCCGGGCATCTGAGATGGATTGGCGGAGAGATCTAGGACCTTGGTACGGGTATCCCATGCCACGGCGGAGACTCCCACCGGTGGCTTCAACAGGCGAAGACCAGGATACCGGGATGGAGGACGACCTGCTGCAGGGACCGGAGAATGATCAGCCGACACGAGACGTGATCATTATCCTCATGGTTTTCTTCGAGGCGGGACTGGCTCCCTTCTCCTTGTTCCTGGGTTGGCTCCTGGGCCACCCGCCTTTGGAGCGGTTCGTCTGGAGTCTGGAGGACGCCCTCTGGGGGGCCGGGGCCGCAGTCCCCCTGTTCGTGCTGTTCCTCGCGATCCTCAACTGGCCCATCGGCCCCCTGGCTAAGGTTAAGAAGTTCTGCGAGGAGGATGTCGTCTCGCTCTTCCGGGACAGCGCCTTATCGGAGCTCGCCTTGATCTCGCTCTCGGCTGGTGTCGGCGAGGAGATGCTCTTTCGCGGTGCCCTCCAGGCCGCATTTGCTCAATGGATGGGGACCGCCGGGGGATTGGTGGCGGCGAGTGTCATCTTCGGTCTCATGCATGCCATCTCGATGACGTACATTGTCATCACGGGATTCCTGGGTCTGTATCTCGGTGGGGTCTGGATCGCCAACGGCAATCTCCTTACCGTCATGGTCACCCACGCGCTGTACGACTTCGTGGCCCTGAGCTATCTGATCCGGATCCAGTACGGGAGCACGAAGTAGTCATTCAGAGAAAGGTGCAAACGGATGCCCAGCATCGTGATCTCACGCCGCTGCACACGCCTCGCGGGTTGCGGGGAGTCTGTCTCGTTCCTGTCGACCGTCGTGTTCCTGACCGCCTGGCTCCTCTCGGGCTGGACCGCGGGCTCGGCCCGGGCCCAGGTCTTGCGGTGGAAATTCCAGCCCGGTGAGGTCCTGCGTTATTCCATGGAGCAGAAGATCTCCATCACGGCGCGGGGGACGGATCGCGAGACCAAGCAGACGCGGTCGCAAGTCGTCGAGATGAGCTGGAAGGTCAAGAGCGTCGCCGCCGACGGTCAGGCGCAAATCACCCAGCGGATCGATCGCGTTCGGCTGCGGGTGGAGGCGCCGCCGTTCATGCCGTTCGAATTCGACTCGAACAATCCCAAGGCCGACGCTCAGGGCAGCCCCTTCGAGGCCGAGGCGCAGATGCTCCGGGCCATGGCGGGCGCCGAGTTTAGCTTCCGGATCAAGCCCACCGGAGCGATCGAGGACATCCAGTTCTCGGAGCAGACCCTCAAGGCCGTGCGCGAGGCGACACCGCGCGGTGCGGGGGCACCCGAGGCCGATGTCTCCGAGAAGCTGCTCAAGGACATGCTGGTGCAGTCGAGCCCGCCCGACTTCCCGGCCGGTCCGCTCGAGCCGGGCAAGACCTGGTCGGATAAGCCGGCCAGGATGCCGAGCCCGCTGGGGACCATGGTGATCGACAAGACGTTCACGTTCCAGGGTCCCGACCCCAAGAATCCCCGGCTCATGCTGGTCGGCGTCGACACCAAGGTGGCCCTCGAGCCCGCCGCCGGCGCGGCCCTCACGGCCGAGCTGCGCAAGCAGGAGGGAAAAGGAACCCTGACCTTCGATGCCGAGGCCGGCCACATCGTCAGCACCCGCGGCAGCCAGAAGACCGAGATGACCATCGCCGTGATGGACCAGCGGATTGACCAGGTGGTCGAGACGACCACCACGATGACGCTCGCTCCCTGAAACGGGCCGACGTCCAGCTGATCATCATCGCCGAACGCATGACTCTTACCTGAGGCGGCCATCGGCCACAATCCAAGAGGAATCGAAGATTCCAGATTCCAGATGCATCCCCATCTGGAATCTGGAATCTGGAATTCGCAAGATGCGCGCACGGCGCGGAGATCCTCCGCAGGTCGACTCTAAGCTTGACTTTTGCCATTTTACAGATGTCGTCGAGATGTCTTCGCGAATCGATTTCCGTAATCCCAATTAGCACAAGGATTTGCGAAATCCAGTGTTCTCGCGA
>JAJPJC010000168.1 GCA_021324445.1 Isosphaeraceae bacterium | reverse complement strand
TCGGCCAAGTGATCGAGCGTGATGGTCATCGGGAACTCCTCGGGTGCGGAAATACTGCTCAAATGGATTGTACCAGAGGAGTTACTTCTTAACCAGTTTCGCATGGGGCAGCCGCCCTCGGCTGCCGCCCGGAATACTCATCCCCCAGCTCACTCGGTGCTCGGGGAGTCGCCGAGACAGGGTTGCGGCCGAGCCGGGTCCGGACTCCGACATCCAGGAGGGGCAAGATCATGTCCGAGCGCAAGAATCGTCAGATCGCCCTGGCGACGCGCCCACAGGGCGAGCCCAAGGAATCCGATTTCCGCCTCATCGAGTCGCCCGTGCCGGAGCCTGGCTCGGGCCAGATGCGGCTGCGCACGCTGTACCTCTCGCTCGATCCCTACATGCGTGGCCGCATGAACGCCGGTCCTTCGTATGCCCCGGCCGTCGAGGTCGGGGGCGTGATGGTCGGCGGTACGGTGTGCCGGGTCGAGGCCTCGAACCTCGACCAATTCCAGGTCGGCGACATCGTCGTGGCCTACACCGGATGGCAGGATTACGCCCTGTCCGACGGTCGCGGTGTCCACAAGCTGGATCCCAACTTCGCCCCGGTGACCACGGCACTGGGCGTGCTGGGGATGCCGGGGATGACCGCCTGGACTGGCCTGAGGAACATCGGGCAACCCCAGCCGGGTGAGACCGTCGTGGTCGCCGCGGCCTCCGGCCCGGTCGGCTCGGTCGTGGGGCAGCTCGCGAAGATCAAAGGATGCACCGCCGTCGGCATCGCAGGCGGTGAGCGCAAGTGCCGTTACGTCGTCGACGAGCTCGGGTTGGACGCCTGCATCGACCACCGGCGGGGCGATTTCGCCGATCAGCTCCGCGCCGCCTGCCCGCAGGGGATCGACGTCTATTTCGAGAATGTGGGCGGTGCCGTCTTTGACGCCGTCCTCCCACTCCTGAACACCTTCGCGCGGGTCCCCGTCTGCGGGCTGGTCTCGCAGTACAATGCGACCGAGCCGCCGCGCGGCGTCGATCGAGTGCCTCAGCTCATGCAACAGGTGTTGACCAAGCGATGGACGCTCCGCGGCTTCATCGTGTTCGACTTCGCGGGCCAGCAATCGGATTTCCTGGCCGAGGTTGGTCCCTGGGTGCGCCAGGGGCGGATCAAGTACCGCGAAGTCATCATCGAGGGCCTGGAAAACGCCCCCCGCGGCCTGATCGGGCTCCTCCGCGGCGAGAACTTCGGCAAGACCTTGGTTCGCGTCGCCACGTAAGGTCTTCTCAGAAGGGATCCCCGCGACTCGGTCGGTAGAGCTGGAGCGGTGGCCGGGATCCGTTCCGCCGTTGGCCGGCCCGCACGAACAGCCGCCTGCCGAGGGCCCAGTGGAGGAACCGCGATGGGTTGATCGGCGCGCCGCGAACGGTTTGATACACGGCCCGGATCTGGGCGAGCGTGAACGCTTCCGGCAGGTATCCGAACGCCGCCGCCGACTCCTCGAACCGGGCGGCCAGTCGGCGGCGGGCCAGGGCGATGATCTCGCCGTGGTCAAACGCCAGGTCCGGCAGGCCGTGGACAGCAAACCAACCGACCTGGGCCGCATCCGACGCCGCCCGGGGTGGCTTCAGGCTCTCGGGCCGCACCAGGGTGAAGTACGCCACTGTCACGACCCGGCCGCGAGGATCCCGGTGCGGTGCTCCGAACGTGTGAAGCTGCTCGAGGGTCAACCCCGTGACGCCGGTCTCCTCCTTCAGCTCGCGACGGGCACAGACATCCAGGTCCTCGTCCGGCTCGAGCAGGCCGCCCGGCAGCGCCCAGCACCCCTGGAACGGCGAATTCCCCCGCTGGATCAGCAGGATTTCCAGCCGCTGGTCCCGAATCGTGAAGATCACGATGTCCGTCGTCATCGTCACGGTCGGCAGGCGGTGCCTCGGCATCATCCACCCCGGTCGTTGGATTGCTCGGATCCATCAGAAGCGCGGCGCGAGCACCGTCGCCAGGTCTCCTCGGGGATCAAGGCGCCAGCTCGCCGGGCGGACTCGGCTGGCCTTCTGGCGGCAGGTGCCGGTGGATGGCCAAATCGTAGAGCGCGATCCCGGCCAGGCCCCCGGCGAGTGGCGCGACGATCGGGATCCAGAAATACCCGCCGTGCGAGAGAAAAACTGCCGGCCCCCAGCCCAGGAGGGCCGAGGCCAGTCGCGGGCCCAGGTCGCGCGCCGGGTTGATGGCGTAGCCGGTCAGGCCGCCCAGCGACAGGCCGATCGCCCAGACCAGCCCGCCCAGCGCCAGCGGCTCGACGTAACCGCCGGGGGCCGCATTGCGTCGATCGGTCAAGGCCCGGACGCCCACCAGCAGCACGGCGGTCGCCAGGAATTCACTCAGCACGTTCCTCCAGACCGTGTCGAAGGCCGGGTAGGTTGCAAACACCCCGGCCCCGCCGGCCGCGGTACCGATCAGCTTGCCGCCAGCCATCACCCCACGGCTCAGGTGCTCGGTCTGCTCGAACGCCCGGAAGGCCTCGGCGTAATCGGCGTAGACCAGCACGGCCCCGGCGAACGCACCGGCCAGTTGGGCGGCCCAGTAGGGGAGGACGCGCGAGCGGGGAAAGCCGCCGCGCCAGGCCAGGGCCAGCGTCACGGCCGGGTTGATGTGTCCGCCGCTGAGTCGACCGGTGAGATACACCGCCAGGGTGACGGCCAGACCCCAGCCCGTGGTGATCATCACCGTGTCCGACGGCTTGTTGAGCAAGACCGCCCCGGCGACCACGCCATCGCCGAGCAGGACCAGCAGGGCCGTCCCGAGGAATTCCCCGATCAGCGCGGGACGCAACGGAGGTCCCACCAGTTCACTCGATCCCCGATTCGCCATGAGCCTACCCGTCGCGTGAAGGAGAGCGCGATCCCTGCCAGGAACTCTCTTGCGTGGGCGGAAGGGCTGATCCCTGTCCACCGGAAGGGACCTCGGAGGATGTCGCACCCCAGTTTACGGCGGCGCAGATCGATCTCCAAATCTTTCGCCATCAAGCTCCGCCCAGCGAGCCGGCGGGAGTCCGACGGGATCGGGTCCCTGGCCGAGGTCAGCAACGCGATGAGGAAGCGCGGCCTTCTGGAGAAGACGGCCGATGAGCTGCGCGAACGGATCAGGATTGTACCGCTGCCCCGGCTCACTGGCCGACTGTCCGCCAGGAGATGACCCGCGGGGCGCAGTCGTCGAGATCCCGCGGCGAGTAGCGGCTCCGGGTGTTAGCCCGACTTCGGCGAGGAGTACGCGTTGCAGGGTCGCTCGGGCCTCGGGACTTGTAAGGTCAATCTGAAGCTGGAGGACGGCTGGAACCTGACCGAGCCCAATCAAGACCTCGACTCGCAGCGCAGACCAGCGAGAAGATCACGGCCGCCACCGGCTTGCTTCAGGGGGCCGCCCCCAGCGGTTTGATCCCACTCCCCGGCGGCGGAGAGAAATCCCGAGAAGTGACGGCCAAGGCTCCAGGCCCCCACGAGTTTGTCGTCCACGCCTCGAACGTGCCGATTGGCTACGATGAGTCGGTCATCGGCCGCGACCCGCACACCGGGAGGAAGCACCTGTACGGCTTCCGCTACCGAACCCGCCTGGCGGCACGGCCCTCGGGACGCACCGCCCCAGCTCGCCCATCCAGTTGACCCCTGAGCCATGAGGCGGACGGCCCCGATCGCTGCTCCAGTCGGCTCCTCAGTCGAAAACCGCGCTGGACCCGGAGCCATGCCGCGACAATCGTCGAATCCAAGAAAATTTATGCAACTGAGAGCCCCGACTCGGAGATTATCCGGGGCGATCGCTCGGGCTCCGCGCGGGCAGCAGCTCCCGGCCCGCCGATGCTGTCTGCTCTGGAGACAGGTCGACCATCCGACAACTATCGAATACGTACCCAAAGCCATGTGTACATGCGTCTGGTACCGATGGATCAAGAGCAAAAACCGACCGATCGAACCCGCGGTCATGCGTGCTTGGTGATCGGGACAGGGGAGTGCACCAGGTTTTTTTGCCGATCGAACCCAGTTTTCTGATCTTATGTACAGAAACCTGTGCGGCGAATGCCGAAAACTGACTCGATCGAACCCAAGTCCAAGCGTGCATCCAAAGACGGTTGAGGAGTGGCGCGACGGGGCTCCTGACGGATCGGCCGCAGAGCTGGAGTCCACCGACTGAGGAAGCGCTGGCCGCACACGGGAGACCAGCGCCCGCCGCGCGAGGCGAGGTCGGTTCCTGCCGGCGACGTGCCGAGCTTCGGCATTGCGGCCGATCCTGTGGGCACGGTATTGGTAGACAGACGACCGTGTCGTATTCGGGCGGGGAGTTTGACGTGGAGGTCGAGCGAGTGACGCTGGGAATCCGCCAGATTGACTGCGCCCGCGACGACGCCGAGCGGGCGATCGCCGCGCTGCGCGCCGAGCTGAGCCCCAAGGGGAACGTGGTCAGTCCCGAAGGGAGGGCGCGGACGATCGCGGCCTTCGGCGAGCCGCTGGAGCCCCGGCAGGTCGTCGAGCGAATTTGCGAGGATGTGTCCGCGCGCGGGCTCGCGGCCGTGCTCGACTACACGCGACGGCTCGATGGCGTGACGCTCGAGGCCAACCAGGTGCGGGTCTCGGACGACGAGCTGCGCGCGGCTCATCGACAGGCCGATCCGGGCTATCTGGAAACGCTGGCGCGGATCCGCGACAACATCCTGGCCTACCAGAAGGGGATCCTGCCGAGCGGGGTGAGGATCGAGCCTGGCCCGGGGGTCGAGCTCGGCTTGCTCTATCGGCCGATCCGCCGGGTGGGCGTGTGCATCCCCGGCGGGGCGGCGGCCTATCCGTCCACCTTGCTGATGACAGTTGTCCCCGCCCAGGCGGCGGGGGTCGGTCAGATCGCCGTGGTCGTCCCGCCAACGCCCTTCGGCGGCTTCAACGCCGACCTCCTGGCGGCCTGCGCCGCAATGGGTCTGTCCGAGGTTTACCGGGTCGGCGGCGCACAGGGGATCGCGGCCCTGGCCTACGGGATCGACGCGATTGGACTGGAGCCGGTCGACAAGATCGTCGGGCCGGGCAACCTCTTCGTCGCCCTGGCCAAGCGGCACGTCTACGGCACGGTCGACATCGACGGCATCGCCGGCCCCAGTGAGGTCGTCGTGATCGCCGACGCGACCGCCGAGCCGGAATTCCTCGCGGCCGACCTGATCAGCCAGGCCGAACACTCGCCCGGTGCCAGCATCCTCCTGACCTGGGAGCCGGCCCTGATCGATCGCGTCCTCTCCGCCCTGGAGGACCAGCTTGGCCGGTTGAGCCGGGGCAGCCTGGCGCGCGACAGCCTGGAGCGGTTCGGGGCACTGATCCGGGTCCGCAATCGGGATGAGGCCGTCCGCCTCTCGAACCAGATCGCGCCGGAGCACCTGCACGTCTCGACGGCCGACCCGCGCGGCCTCCTGCCGGAGCTGACCAACGCCGGAGCGATCTTCCTGGGGCATTTCACGCCTGTGGCCGCGGGCGATTACGCCGCCGGTCCGTCGCACGTGCTGCCGACCGGCGGCACCGCGCGCTTCAGCTCGGGCCTCTCGGCCATCGACTTCCTCAAGCGGTCGAGCTTGATTGCCCTGTCGCGCGATGGGCTGGCCGCGCTGGCGCCGGATATCCGCCTCCTTGCGGACAAGGAAGGGCTCACCGCCCATCGCTTGAGCGTCGATCTCCGCCTCGATGACACCTCGGGAGCGCCATGACCCATGACTCCATCGATCCCCACCGTGGCCGGCCGCGCGTCTCAACCGTTATCCCTCGACGAGCGTTTGCTCAGGGAGGATCGGCTCTGGCGACGCCAGCTCATCCGCCGCGGCCTGATCGCAGCCCTGGTCGTCGCCGTCACGACGCTGCTGTTTGTCCTGGCTTACCCGATCGTGAACCATCTCCGCTCGGCCTGGTGGCTCGGGCGAATCGGCTGCCGGATCGACTGGCAAATCGACGAGACGAACTGGCGGCAGGGTGGTGTCACCTCGGTTGACACGGGCAGCCGCTGGGGGTATGGGGGCATCCACTTCGGCGCCAGCCTCGTCGACCGCGACCTCCATTACTTCCTGGACTTGCACCGAGTCGAATCCCTCAACCTGTCAGAATCCTATGATTTCACCGACAAGGGACTGGCGATCCTCGGGGGCCTCCAGCACCTCACCGAGCTGGACCTGACTCGGCTGAATCAGTATCGGAGGAACGCGAGCGGACCCGATCCGCGTCCCTTGACCGACGCTTGCCTGGTCCACCTCCGGTCGCTGCCCCGGCTTCAGAAACTGTCGATGTCCGGTAACCGGATCACCGACCGCGGCCTGGCCCAGATCGCCCAACTGGCGAACCTGACGGAGCTCGAACTCGCTGCCACCGAGGTCAGCGACGCCGGCCTGATCCACCTGCAAGGCATGAAGAGCCTCCAGTCGGTGAACCTGGCGGCGACGCGCGTGACGGCCGAGGGGATCGCGAAGCTGAAGCAGGCCAGGCCCGACCTGTCGATCACCCAGGACATCGACCCGGAGCTTGAGCAAGCCGTCAAGCTGCGGCGAGGAGCGATCCGATGAGCAGAACCGCCGGGAGTGGGACCGGGGAGGCCCGGGAGTGGGACGCATCATCGGTGGTCATCCGTCCCGCCTGCCCCGACGATGCGGAAACCCTGGTGAACCTCGTCCGTGAGCTGGCGGTCTACGAGAAGCTCGAGCAGTACGCCCGCGCAACGCCCGAGGACTTCCGCCGGCACCTCTTCGGCCCGCATCCGGCGGCCGAGGCGGCCCTGGCCGAGGTGGCGGGCCAGCCGGTCGGATTCGCTCTCTGGTTCGCCACCTTCTCGACGTTCCGGGGCCGGCCGGGTCTCTACCTCGAAGACCTCTTCGTCAGGCCCGAATTCCGCGGCCGGGGGATCGGCAAGGCGCTGCTGGCCTTGGTCGCCCGCCTGGCGGTCGAGCGGGGCTGCGGCAGGCTGGAGTGGTCCGTCCTGAACTGGAATGAGCCGGCGATCGGCTTCTATCGTTCCCTGGGCGCCCGGCCGCTGGACGAGTGGACGGTCTACCGCCTGGATGGCGAGTCACTCCGCCGCCTGGCCGATCGCGCACCGGAATTCTGAGAGCCCCCTGTCCGAGAGGAGTCGCGCGGGATGACCCGCTTCCTTCGACCGAACATCGCGCGGATGGCCGGCTACGTGCCGGGAGAGCAGCCGCGCGATGGCGGATTCACCAAGCTGAACACCAATGAGAACCCGTATCCGCCGTCGCCGCGCGTGAAGGCGGCCCTCCTCGAGGCGGTGACCGACCGGCTGCGGCTCTATCCCGACCCGATGTCCGCCGAGCTGTGCCGGGCCGTCGCCGCATTGCACAGAGTCGAGCCCGGCATGGTCCTGGCCGGCAACGGCTCGGACGACCTCCTGACGATCCTCACGCGCGCGTTCCTCGGACCGGGCGATGCGGCGGCGTTCCCCTCCCCCAGCTATCTGCTCTACGCGACCCTCCTTCAGCTCCAGGACGGTCGCCCCGTGACCGTGCCCTATCTCCCCGACTGGACGCTCGATCGCGCGGCACTGGCGGTCCCCGGGTTGAAGCTGGTCTTCCTGGCCAATCCCGACAGCCCCTCGGGCACTGCGATGCCGCGCGAGCAGATCGCTCAGCTCGCGGAGACGCTCGACTGCCCACTGGTCGTCGACGAGGCCTACGCCGATTTTGCCGAATCGCGATTCCACGCGATCCCGCTGCTCACAGACCACCCCAACCTGATCGTCACTCGATCGTTCAGCAAGGGTTACAGCCTGGCCGGGATCCGCCTGGGCTACCTGGTCGCCCGCGCCGAGATCGTCGAGCACCTGGTCAAGGTCAAGGACTCCTACAATTGCGACCGGCTCAGCCAGGTGGCGGGCGTCGCCGCGCTGCGGGATCAAGACTACCTGGCGGCGACCCGCTCGAAGGTCCTGGCGACCCGCAGCCGGCTGACGAACGCGTTGCGGGCATTGGGTTACCAGGTGCCCGAGAGCCAGGCCAACTTCGTCTGGGCCACGGGCGGTCCCCCGGCTCGGGAGACTTTCCAGCAGCTCAAGGACCGGAAGATCCTCGTCCGATTGATGGCTTATCCGGGTTATCCCGAAGGCTTGAGGATCACCGTTGGTACCGACGAGGAAATCGACCGCCTCCTCGAGGCACTCCACCAGATAGGGGAAAGTCGGGATCGGCGGACGGAGCCGCCTCCTACAAGATAGACGCCGGATTTGGACCCCGTGTAGGAGCCGGCTCCGTCCGGCGACGCTTCGGAGGAGGTCAACCGCTCCGACATGGCGAAATCCACGCGACACTCCTGGTTGCGGCTGGTGGTCGACGTCACCCTGGCGCTTCTGGCCTTCGGCCTGTTGGGGTTGGTCATCTACAGGAACGGGGACAAGATCCGGGATGTCTTCAATCGCCCCCTCGACCTGCGCCTGATGGCGCTGGCGCTGGTGATCTACCTGACTGGCATCGTCTCCACGTTCGTCCGCTGGTTCTTCCTGGTTCGGGTCATCGATCCGAGGTTCACCCTCCGCGCGGCGATTCTCCTGGGATTCATCGGCAACGTGTACAACCTGGTGATCCCCGGCGCCGTGGGGGGCGACCTGATCAAGGCGGCGTACCTGGTTCAGATGCACATCAAGAAGACCCAGGCGGTCGCGTCGATGGTCATCGACCGGATCATCGGCCTCCTCGGTCTGTTCCTCCTGGCGTCGATTGCGGGGATCGTGGCCTGGCCCGGGGCGCCGAGCGACGTGGCCAAGCTGATCGTGGCGGCCTGGGTGGCAACGGGTCTGGGGGTGCTGGTGCTCGCCGTGATCTTCGGGCAGGTCGTCACCCGGGCCTTCCCGCAACTGGGGGCGGGCCATTCCCGGCTCAGCCTGATCACCGCCGAGCTGAAGGAGATGTCCTCGACCTACCGGCGGCGGCTCGACGTCGTGGCCGGGTGCACCGTGATGGCGATGGGCAACCATTCGCTCAACGTCCTGGCGTTCTACCTGGTCGGGCGGATGCTCTTCCCCCAGATGACCAGCACGCTCGGCCAGCACTTCCTGATGGTCCCGCTGACGCTCTTCACCATGGCCGTTCCGCTGCCGTTCGGAGCACTGGGACTCACCGAGGGGGTCGGCGATCAGCTCTTCAGCATGGTCGGACACCCCAGCGGCGGCCTGGCGATGATGGGCTTCCGCGTGGTCATGTATGTCGGCGCCTTGATCGGGGCCTGTGTGTACCTGGCGAAGCTGAACGAGGCGCGCGCGCTGACCGCCTCGGCGCACCATCTCGAAGAAGAATTGCTCGAAGGGGAGTTGGAGGAAGAGGATCCGGACGGCTCGAACGGGGAGGAAGAGGATCCGGACGGCTCGAACGGGGTCGAGTCCTGAGGAAGAGAGTGGGACTGAACCTTACTTGGGGTTCGAACGGGGACCAGGGACCAGCGAAGCTCCGCCTCATTCAAGACTCGGAGCCGGCGAGCCGACGAGACTCAAGGCTTCTTGGCTCTGGAGGAGGATGGCTTGCAGCGCCGCCAAGATTCCCCCGACATTGTCGATGAACAGGCGCACTCGGTCGATATCGATCGCGCTTCCCTCGAGGCGGAGGAATTGCCAGACCTCGCCGCTGGTGACGCAACCGTGGATCCATGGCATGTGTTGACCGTTGCGCTCGTTGAAAAGACGAGCACCCACCATTTGGGCCACGCACTGGCCGAGGCCGGCCTCGATGTCGCCCTTCTTGGCTTCCAACACCGTGACCAGCGGGGCGCGCAAGCGAGGAACCGGTGGAGTCAGGGCGAGGATGTAGTCGCATTCGCCAACAAGGCCGCGACTGGGATCGACGTCGAGCCGTTGGCCAGAGTAGATCGTGATGTCTACCGGCGCGAACTCGCGGGCGGCCATCAAGATCGGCACGACCAGGAATTCCGAGCGCGCCTTCTCACTGACCAGCGTCGCCACCTGTTGCCCCCGTCTCAAGTAGTCGCTGAGCCAATCGGGGACTGGAACGGAACTGATTCCCGGAAAGAGCTCCCTGGGTTGGGAGATCAGACCAAAAGCCGACTCAACCGACTCCAGGGTGAATTCCGTATATGCCATGAGAGTCCCACTTGTCGCCGGGCCCATTCGATCGGGGATCACTGGCGCTCAGTCGCAATCGATCAACGCGGATCTTATCATAAATCACCAGGAACTCGTCGAGAAGATGTCGATCCTGGACGATGAGGTTCGTTCAAACCGAGGAGCTTATGCGACGTCACGTCCGAAGAACAATGGAGATGGCGGTCCTGGCCAGCCTCGTCCTAGGCGCTGCGCCGGAGGCGGGCCTGGAGACCGCGCTCGAGGGGATCAAGCCGGAGCAGGTCCTGGAGCACATCAAGGTCCTGGCCTCGGATGAGTTCGAGGGCCGAGGCCCGGGGACGCCCGGGGAGGAGAAGACGATCGCCTACGTGACCGCCCAGTTCCGGTCGATGGGCTTGAAGCCGGGGAACCCGGACGGCACCTTCCTCCAGGCGGTCCCGCTGGTCGGGTTCCAGGCGAAGTCCGTCAGCGGCTCGTTCCAGGCCGGCGGCCGCACGGTCGCGCTGGCGTTCCCCGAGGACTTCGTGGCCGTGTCGCGGCGGATGACCGGGGAGGCCCAGGTCGAGAACTCGGACGTGGTCTTCGTCGGCTACGGCGTGGTCGCGCCGGAATACGGCTGGGACGATTACAAGGGGCTCGACGTGCGGGGCAAGACCCTGATCATGCTGGTCAACGACCCGCCCGTTGCCGACCCCAAGGACCCGGCGCAGCTCGATCCGGCCGTCTTCAAGGGCCGGGCGATGACTTATTACGGCCGATGGACCTACAAGTACGAGATCGCCTCCGAAAAAGGAGCCGCCGCCGCGATCCTCGTCCATGAGACCGGACCGGCCGGCTACCCGTTCGAGGTCGTCAAGGGGAGCTGGAGCCGGGAGAACTTCGACATCGCCCAGCCGCAGCCTGGCCCGGCGAGCGACCGTGTGGCGGTGGAGGGCTGGGTCACTGAAGGGAAAGCACGCGAGCTCTTCACGGCCTGCGGCCGGGACTTCGATCGGCTCAAGAAGGCCGCCGCGCGCCGCGACTTCCACCCCGAGATGCTCGGATGCCGGGCGCGGTTCGCCGTCTCCAATGCCCTGCGCGAGGTCCGGTCGAACAACGTCGTGGCCAAGCTCGAGGGCTCGGACCCGACGCTCAAGGACGAGGTCGTGATCTACACGGCGCATTGGGACCACCTGGGCCGTGACCCCCATCGCCAGGGCGACCAGATCTTCAACGGGGCCGCCGACAACGCCTCGGGCGTGGCCGCGGTGCTCGAGATCGCCCGGACGTTCACCCGGATCCGGCCCGGCCCCAGACGCTCGATCTTGTTCCTGATCGTGACCGCCGAGGAGAAGGGCTTGCTCGGCGCCAAGTACTATGCGGCCCATCCCCTCTATCCGCTGGAGCGGACCCTGGCCAATATCAACCTCGACGTGATCAACCTCTGGGGGCCAACCCAGGACATCATCAGCATCGGCATGGGCCAGACCACCCTCGACGACTTGCTCGGCACGATCGCCGCCGGCCATGGCCGGACGGTCGCCCCCGACGCCGACCCCGAGAAGGGCTATTACTTCCGCTCCGACCATTTCGAGTTCGCCAAGCAGGGAGTCCCCGCGCTGGACCCCAAGGGAGGACGGCAGTACCTCGGCAAGTCGGCCGACTTCGGCAAACGAAAACAGGATGAGTACACCGAGAAGGATTACCATAAGCCCAGCGACGAGGTGAAGCCCGACTGGGACCTCTCCGGTGCCGTGGCGGACATGCGGCTTCTCGTCGAGCTGGGCTATCGGGTCGCGCACGAGCCGCGATTCCCCGAATGGAAGCCGGACAGCGAGTTCCGGGCCCGGCGCGAGGCCATGCTCAAGGCGAGGAAACCGTGATACTCCCATGGCTGGCCCATCGACCCCCCCTGACCCCCCCTGATCAAGGGGGGGATATTCGAGAGCGCGCGCTGGCCAGGGGGGGAGACGAAGCCGCATCCTTTCCCCCTCTTGATCAGGGGAGGGCAGGGGGGGTTCCGCGCGCGGGCTCGGGCCGAGCGTCATCCGCTCGGATCTCTCGCCGTTTCCGCTTCGCCGGAGGACCACACGGGTGATGCCGGGCTCGAAGGCGCGTGGGATCTCGCTGGCCCTGCTCGTGGCCGCGGCGGTGGTCGTCGCCGCCTGGCTCGATGCTCGATACGGCTGGATCACGCCGGCCTTCGATGCGGTCGCGCACCAGTTCTACGAGGTCCCGATCCTGGCTCGGGTGCGCCGCCCGTCGCAGCTCATCCTGCTGCGCTGGCACCTGGCGATCGGCTCGGCCCTCCTGGTGGTCGGGCTGATGCTGGCCCCCTGGTTGACCCGGCACGGGAGGACCTGGCTGAAGGTCCTGGGCGCCGGCTACGCGTTGCGAGCCGTGATCTGGATCTGCGGCGGCAACTTGCCGCTGGTCCCCGGCGATAGCTGCCACTACATGGAAGTTGCCACGTCCGCTCTCCGGGGTGAAGGACCGGTCAAGCACTACGTCGAGAGCTTCTTCACGGACTACCCGCGCATCCGGGAAGGCCGGGGCGTGCTGGACGACTGGGCCCCGCCGCTGGACGCCTACCTCCGGGCCGGGACGTTCCGTCTCGCGGGCGTGACGCCGGAGAGCCCCCTCGAGACGCGATTCGCGGTCGCCAAGGCGTGCAGCTTCGTCCTGAACCTGCTGGCCCTGCCGGCCCTTTACGGCTTCGCCCGGCGTCGGTTCGACGACCGGGTCGCCCTCGGCGCCATGGCGGCGCTGGCCATCCTGCCCGTGCATGCCATCTATGCCGGCTTGGTGCTCCGGGAGAGCCTGGTCGCGTTGACCTCCATCCTGGCCATCTGGACCTTGACCGAAGTCTGGCATGCCGAAGCGCGCCCCCGGCGCGCCTGGGCCCTGGCCGTGCTGGCCGGGGCCTGCGGCGGTCTGGCCATCCTGGCGCGGACGACCGCCATGCCCCTGCTGGGGGCGGCCGGGCTCCTCTTCGCCGTCACCCGCGGCCGCCGCCAGCTCGGCCCGCTCGTGCTCTGGGCAGCGACCATCGCCCTGGTGATCCTGCCCTGGGCGCTGGCGACATTCCGCGAATACGGCAGCCCGTTCTACACGTATACCGGTTACTTCGAGTACAATTTCTCCTGGGCGATCCACCATTATGAGAAAGGGAATACCTTCCCCTCGCAGTTCTACACCCTGGCGAACCTGCCGGAGATCCTCCGCGTCAAGGTCAAGTCGCTCCTCATCATCATGGTGTACTCGACCATGATCGTGGGCTTACCGATCGTCCTGGGATTCCTGGGACGCCTTCGCATCCGCGGAGGACCCGGACGAGACGTCGATCTCCTGGTCGCGATGAGCTTCGTGGTCTTCGTCCTGGCGACGCTCAAGAGCATCGCCGACGTGACCCAGGTCGCCCAGCTCGGCCGCTACTACCTGCCGGTCTTCGTGCTGGCCCTGCCGACAGCGGTCGCGGGTCTGTGCGCGTGGATCGAGTCGCTCCAGGCCCGGCGCGCGATCCTCCCCTGGCTCGCGGCCGGCACCTGTGCCCTGGTCTGGGCCGACCCGACCTGGGCCTATGATGCCTCCTGGTTCGTCAAGCCCTTCCAGCTCCACTGGCTCGCGTTGAGCGAGGCCGGCGACTGGATCCGGGCCAATCCCGATCGCGTCCCCCGCGATGCCCGGGTCATGAGCTGGTTCCCCTGGGAGCTGCGCGTCACGAGCGACCGGACGACCGTCCTCATGCCCCGCAATTACAATCCAGTGCGGATTCACGAGGTGATCGCCCAGTACCGGGTCACCCACTTCCTCTGGGGCTCGTTCGAGCCGCCCCCGGAGCTTGATCCGGAGATCTGGGTACCCCACCTCGAGGACCTCCGCGCCCGGCTGGGCTTGACCCGGGATCGTGAGCTGTTCCATTCCACCCGGAGCGGCTTCTATCCGGTGCGTCTCTATCGTTTGAAGTAGGTCAGGCTGGACAGCCTGACCTGCTTCCATCGTGAAGCGGTTTCCATGCGATGGTCTCGCGCTGTGCTCGTCCTTCTCATGCTCATCGACGTCTGGTACCGCGCGCATACCTTCGGGCCGGATGTCCGGAACGCGACCGGGATCAACTTCTGGCCCAGGACCGTCGGCGCCAGCGAGCCGCTCGACTGCGACGAAGCGGCCTATGCCTACATCGGCCACCGCGTCCTTCAGGGCGACGTCCTGTATCGCGACTTGACCGAGAACAAGCCGCCGCTGGGCTACTGGCTGTACACGATCGCCGTCGGACTCGGCGGTTATCGCGAGCTGGCAATCCGGATCATGGCGATCCCGTTCGTGCTGCTGACGATGGCCGTCGTGTGGTGGATCGCGCTGCGGCTGGGCGGACCGGTCTCAGCCTGCGTGGCCGCCGGGCTCTACGGCTTGCTCAGCACCGACCCCTTCCTCTTCGGGAATGGATCGAATCTCGAGCATTTCATCAACCTGTTCTCGGTCCTGTCCCTGGCTCTCCTGATCCACGGCTGGGACCGGACGAACCGCCGGTGGATCTTCGGGTCGGGCGTCTGCCTGGGGGCGGCGGCCCTGGTCAAACAGGTCGCGGTCGTCCATGCCCTGGTGTACGTCCCGGCCCTCGTGCTGCGCGGGTGGACTCGAGCGGTTCACGCTCGGGTGACCCATCCGCAAGCCCTCGCGGAAGAACCCCCCCTGGCCCCCCCTTCTCAAGGGGGGGAAAGCGAGGGGAATGATCAAGGGGGGGAAAAAGAGGGGAGTGTGCGCGCACTCCCCTCCTTAAGAAGGTGGAAGCCTTTGCCTTTCCCCCCCTTGAGAAGGGGGGATCAGGGGGGGTCGATCCTCGCGATGGCCTTGGGGATGGTCGCGATCGTGGCCATCGCGACGGCAATCCTCCTGATCCGGGGCGGGGGCCGGGCCGCTTACGATGACATCGTCCTGTATGGCCGGGCGCTGGCGACCGATACCCTGGCGGAACGGAACGCTCCGCCGGCTACGGTCCGGTGGTTGACCGGCAACGCCGACCCGAGGGGTGAGCTGCCCTGGCCGTTCGGATCGACCAACTACCTGGTCTGGTGGGGCACCGGGAGCTGGCCGCTCTGGCTGATCTCGGTGCCGGCCCTGGCCTACCTGATCCTCGGCGCGGACACGACGGCACCGCGCCGCCTGGTCGCGGCCTGGACGTTGGCTGCCTGGCTCCAAGTCGCCCTCCCCGGTCTCTACTGGCAGCACTACTACCTGCTGCCGATCCCCGGCGTCGCCATCGTGGTGGCTCTGGCGCTGGCCGACGCGCTGACGGTCCTCGGCCGCGCGCTCCGGCCGGGAGGTCCCGCGTCCGCCCGGCGGGTCTTCCTCCCAGCGTGCACAGCCGTCGTCCTGCTGGCGGCACTTGCTGGGAACGTGTTCCTCCAGGTTCGCGACTATCTCTTCGTGGCCCCAGAGCAGTTGACAAT
The DNA here is from genome assembly GCA_021324445.1 of Isosphaeraceae bacterium. Lineage (GTDB taxonomy): Bacteria > Planctomycetota > Planctomycetia > Isosphaerales > Isosphaeraceae > JAJPJC01. The sequence goes on along the minus strand of JAJPJC010000168.1, from coordinate 20,188 downwards.
CCGCTACAAGGGTGGCCGGCAGTGGGTGGTCCTGCGGGAGATGGGGCGCGACCTGGCCCGTCGCGCTACGATCTGGGACCATCCTCACCTCTACGTCTGGGGCTGGCAGAGTCCGCTGCACTTCTATTCGCGCCTGGACAGTCCGACGCGCCATTTCTTCGTCGACAACCTGCTCCGCGACCAGGCCGACCGCGCCCATCCTCTGATTCAGCCGAGGACCGAGGAGATCGTGGCCCGACTTCGCAGTCAGCCTCCCGAGCTGGTCTTCACCGGGTATTCTCCGTTCGGCGCGTTGTTTCGGTTCCTGAGCGGAGGTTATGTCCGGTCGTCTCGGTGGCCGGGTTTGTGGATCCGCCGCGGCGACTTCGCGCGGTTCGAGGGGGCCGCAAGTGGGAGGGCACCTGCGCGGTCATCGGCCCGAGCGATCCGCGGCCAGCCGGCCGGGCTGGGCGTCGAGAAGGTCTTGATAGCGGCGCCTCAGGCCGCCCATGATCGCGTCCCAGCTTTGGCTCAGCGCGTAAAGCCGGGCGGCCGCCGCCATGCGTTGCCGCTGGTCCGGCTGGTCGATCAACGAGAGGAGCGCGTCGGCCAGCCGCTGGGGTGGTTCCGAGGGCTCGGCCAGAAGACCCGTCGTCCCGGATTGGACGGTCTCGCCGACACCGCCGGCCCGCAGGGCCACGACCGGCAGGCCCGAGGCCATCGCCTCGAGCACGACATTCCCGAAGGTCTCGGTCAAGCTGGTGAAGGCGAAGAGATCGGCCGCCCCATAGTGGTCGGCCAGGTCTTCGCCCTTCCGGTAGCCGACGAACCGGGCCACGGATCCCAGCCGGCGCTCCAGGGCGGGCCGGGACGGTCCATCCCCCACGAACAGAACGCGAACCTCCGGCCGCCGGGACGTGACGATCGCCAGGGCCGCCGCGAGGTGATCCACGTTCTTCTCGGCCGCAATCCGGCTGACGTAGCCGATCACGACGTCCTCGGGTGCCCAGCCCAGCGCGCGGCGCACCTGCAACCGTCCGGCCCGATCGGGCCGGAACAGCGCGCAATCGACCCCGCGCTTCCACAGGACCAACCGCTCGAATCCCAGGCGCTCCAGCTCGTGGATGGTCGCCAGCGACGGGACGTAGGTCTCCCGCGTCCGGTTATGGAACCACCGGAGGTACCGCCAGATGGCTCCCCGCGCCCAGCCGACCCGGTAATGGGTGCTGTACTGGTCGAAATTGGTGTGGAAGCTCGAGACGACCGGCAGCCGCTTCCGCATCGCGAAGCGGAGGACGCTCAGGCCCAGCGTGGCCTCGGTGGCAATATGGATCAACTCGGGAGCGAACGACGCGATCGCCCGATGGACCGAACCAAATGGCGGCAGCGGCAGGTAGAGCTCCTTGTAGAACGGAAGGATCGCCGAGCGGACCCGGTGGGCACGGGCATCGTGCCCCGCCGCCGGGCCGTAATCCGGGTGGATCAACTGGACCTGGTCGCCGGATTCGGTCAAATGGCGGACCAGCTCGCCCAGGGTCCGCGACACGCCATTGACCTGGGGAAAGTACGTTTCCGTGACGATTGTGACGCGCATCATCCCTCACCCGGATCGACCGGCCGGCATGCGGTCGACCACGCCGGCCCGATGATCGTAACCGACTCGAACGCGTGTTCCCAGAGGACCTTGGTGATCGGGTCGAAACGGCTCGGGGATGCCCATCCGTCTTGCCGCGCCGTCCGGGACATGCGAAACTCGGATCGTACCGGAGTCTTCCCGCCGAGGTTCAGGAGTCTTCCCGCCCAGGTGCTCAACCAGGCTCGACAACTGCGAGGGATTACGTTGAAAGAGAATCCAGTCAAACGGGCGCTGCGTGCCGGCAAACCCCAGATCGGGACCTGGCTCTCGCTGGGGAGCGTCGCGGCGGCGCGGTTCTTGGCGCGAGTGGGCCTGCCGTGGATGACCGTCGACATGGAGCACACGCACACCGATATCCAAACCGCGACCTACATGTTCGCCGCCATCGCCGACGCCGGCTGCGTCCCCCTGGCGCGCATCCCCACGGGCAAACACGAGTACATCAAGATGGTTCTGGATTGTGGGGCCATGGGGATCGTCGCACCGATGGTGATGACCGCGGACGAGGCCCGGGCGATCGTCGCCGCGACCAAGTACCCCCCGCGCGGCAATCGGTCGATCGGCGGGGGTATGCACGCCCTCAACTTCGGCACCACGGCCGACGAGTACTACAAGCGGGCCGACGATGAGATCCTGGTCGTGATCCAGACTGAGCACCTCAGGGCCGTCGAGATCGCCGACGAGATTTACTCCGTGCCCGGGCTCGACGCGGTCTTCGTGGGCCCCAATGACCTGGCGTACTCGATGCGCGGCGCCGACGGCTCGCCGCCGTCCAAGGAAACCTTCGAGGGGACGCTCACGCGGATCCGTGACGCCGCGAAGCGGAATCGCCTGCCTTGCGGCCTGCACGTCCTCACGCCGGGCGATGCGCTCCGCCGCGCCCGGGAAGGCTGGCAGTTCATCGCCGTGGGCAGCGAGCTGAAGATGATGCTCGAAGGCGCCGCCGAGCTCATGAAGCACATCAGCTCCGAGCCCAGCCCTGAGGAGCTCGCCCAGTATTGAGCCGGCCCAGCCGGCTCAGGCCCCGACCAAGGCCCGGATCCGGTCCAGTCCCCGCTGGACGACCGCGAGCGGGTCCTGCGACCACAACCCGCGGTTGAACAACTCCAGCGAGAGCGGTCCCCGGTAGCCGATCGTCCGCAGGTTGGCGATCACGCGGGGCAGATCGGCGATGCCATCGCCGACCATCACGCGGTCCTCATCCTTCTGGGTCAGCGGGTCCGGCTCGTGCGGCAGGTCATTGATGTGGAAGCACGCCAGGCGGTCCCCGGGGAGCTGAAGGAGATCGTCGACCGAGCCCCCGCCGCGAACCATGTGGAACACGTCGGCCACGACCGTCGCCCGCGGATCACCGGTCCCCGACGCGATCGCCCAGGCACTGGAGACGTTCTTCACGCCATCGACGAACCCGAGGAACTCCATCGAGGGGAGCACGCCGATCCCCGTGCCGATCGCCAGCAGCTCGGCGAATCGCTCGCTGGCGCGGCGCAGGTCCACGACCTGCTGGGGCGGGCTCGCAACGATGTACGGGCTGCCCAGCTCAACGGCTTGGTCCATCCGCCGTTTGCAGTCCTCCAGGACGCGCGCATACTCCGACCCCTCGGCGGTAATCCAACCGTGCAGCGCGATCACGCTCACGACCTTCAGCCCCGCTCCATCGAGCGCCCGCTTGAGCTCGCCCATCGACCCGCCCTGCTCCAGGTAGGCCGTGACCTCGTCGTTCCACGGTTCGATCGCCGAGTAGCCGGCCTGGCCGGCAACCGCGATCTTCTCCAGCAGCGGCGTCGGCCGGATCGTGCTGGTATTCAGACAAAAGAGGAACTCGCTCATGCAGTCGTGCTCCCGTCAGGGGTGGCTCGGACGTGTTCCGGACACGACGGTGGCTTCGGTGTTTTCCAGGCGTTGCGCGAAGGGAGGCCGGCTGCGATCGGAGAGATGCACCATCCCCGCGTCGTCCGCGATGTGCAGGCCGGCATCCAGGTAGAGGATCACCCCGTTGATCTTGCGGGCGTGGGGCGAGGCCAGGTAGACGACGGCCGCCCCGACCTCCTCGGGCGTGGTCAGGTTGCGAATCCCCTCGGGGAAGTCGGGGCGGCCGTATCGAGCCTGGAGCCGGCGCTCGTTGGGCGTGTCCACCCAGCCAGGCGCGATCATATTGCAGGTGATCCCCTCGGCGAGGTACTCCACGGCCACCTGCTGAGTCAGGCCCCAGAGGCCGGCCTTGCTGACCACGTAGGAGAACAGGCCCGGCATCGGCCGCGTGGCCCGAGTCGAACCGATGTTCACGATCGTCCCCTGGCGCGATCGCAGGCCGGGCAGCGCCGCCTTGATCCCCAGCCACGCCCCTTTGAGGTTGACCCCCAGGGTCTGCTCCCAGAGGGTTTCGTCGGTCGATTCCACCGTACCCCGGGGACTGATCCCCGCGCAGTTGACCAGGAGATCCAGGGCGCCCCAGCGGGAATCGAGCTGCTCAACCACCCGTCCCCAATGGTCGGCCCGGGTCACGTCGAGCGATTCGCCGACGGCCTGGCAGCCCTCGGCCCTCAAGGCCGCCGCGGCGCGCTCGACCAGCTCCTGCTCGATGTCGGCCAGCACGACCTTGTAAGACGCCAACGCGAGGGCGCGCGCGATCCCCAGTCCGATCCCTTGTGCCGCACCCGTCACCAGGGCGACCGTCCGCTCCAAAGGTCCGGACATCCGTTCCACCCGTGTATCCCCAGCCCAGAGCACGACCGAACCGTCACTCGCGGACACCACCACCCCGGATGACGCTCACTCCGGTGAGAAGAGGCGACTGGTCTCATGATGAACTGCGCGATCCCCTCCGTCAATCTCCCGGGCCCATCCCCGACCGATCGGCCCGTGGGTGCCCCTGGTCCCAGGCATCACACATGGTCGCAGTTCTGCAGGCTTGGGAGTCGCGCCCCCAAATCCGGTGGAGATCCGGGGAACTGGCATCGCACGGAGCGCGATCGGGATGATAGGATGATGGAACGGGACCAAGGTCCTCGGCGTGAGCGTCACAGTCGTGGGTGATGGGATCGTCGAGAGTCCAGGCCGTTCAGGAGCGACCACGCGAGCGGCCGCGCACCAGGGTTTGAGTTCGGCCATCCTGGACGAGGTGTCCGTCCTGGTTGAGGATTCTCCGATACCAGGTGACCACGCCACGCCGGCCATTGGCGGTGGGCTCCAAGGCGTCGACGCGTGCAATCCCCTGGATGGTGTCACCGAACCGGATCGGACGATGGAATTTCCACTCCAGGATGGCCAGGAACGCCAGCGTGTCGACGCGCGGCGCCTGACTGAACAGGCCGGAGCCGATGGCCAGGCCGAGCAGGCCATGGGCGATCGGCTGGCCGAAGGGGCTGGATCCCGTGCGGGAGTGATCGACGTGGATGGGATTGAAATCTCCTGAGAGGCCCGCGAACCAGACCACGTCGGACTGCGTGACCGTCCGTCGCGGCGTCTCCCATTCATCGCCGACGACCAAGTCGTCGAACGAGCTGACTGACCATGAGTGGCGGGCCACGGGGCGTGCGACCTTCCGTAACGAGAGGAGACGAGATTCGGCACCGACCCCTGCTCCCGGGGGGATGCGCGTCGGGTCGCGGCACCGGCCTTCCCGACTTGAGGATCCGGGCTTCCGGGTCCTGAGGACCATCCTGAGCTCCCCGACCGGAACGAGAGTACAGCGACTCTTCCCAGTCGCGGCGGCGTCCCCTGAGCCGAGCGATTCGGCTGGACCCGGTCCCGAATGGCCGCGGGCTGCATTGTGCCGGCTGAGACCACGCCGTCAAGATCATTGGGTCGCACCCAGTCCGGTCCGCCAAGCCGTCCGCAGAGCCATGAGTCGTCCGGGAGACCGCAGAGGCTCCCACTCCGTGTCCGGGCGTCGGGGCTTGGGCTTTGCGACGAGTCGGAATCGGATTTGCATGAGTTTTTTGTCTTCACCACTGGGACTGTGTCTCGAGGGGATTACGGCGATGACCCGGCCTTACCGCATCGTGATCGCAGACGACGAAAAACCAGTCGCCGTCGGACTTCAGAATCAATTGGAATCCTTGGGGTACGATGTCGTGGCGGTCGTCAATGATGGCCAGCGTGCCATCGAGATGTGCCGGCGCGCCCTGCCGGATGCCGTGTTCCTCGACATCGAGATGCCGGGGTTGGATGGCCTCTCCGCCGCGCGGCAGATCGCCGTCGATCCGGGCACCCCGGTCATCATCTTGACCGCCCACGGCCACCCCAACCTGATCGATCAGGCCGTCGAGGACGGCGTCATTTCCTACCTGCTCAAACCGGCCACCAACCCGAGCTTGCATGCGGCCGTGCAAGTGGCGGTGGCCCGTGCGCGCGAGCTCAAGGCGTTGCAAGAGGACGTCGATGAGTTGAAATCCACCTTGCGCGAGCGGAAATTGATCGAGCGTGCCAAGGGGATCCTCATGTCCCGGCGCCACCTCAGCGAGAGCGAGGCCTTTCGGCTGCTGCAACGCCAGAGCCAGGATCGTCGGATTCCCATGGCCAAGCTGGCCGAATCGATCATCCAGACCGATGAGCTGCTGGAGGCACCGAACCAGTCCGGCATCCCGGGCTCCCGACCCTTGCGCCGCCATTTCGAGCCGCCGCATGGGGAATAAATCGTGGTTGACGCCGGCGCGATTCCTCGGTAGTCTATCCACACTGGAGGGATCGCGTCTCAGCCGATCGATCCCTCCCCGGCTCCCTGGCTGTGCATCGTCCGGTTCGAGGCCTCGCCGGTTGGGATCACGGATGGTTCGGATGGGTCTCATCGGCCACCTGGGTGGGATGAGAAGACGTCCGTTCCCAAAGCTCGGGGATGATTCCCCGGACTCCCTCCCAATCCGTTCGCGGCAACCCCTCAGACCAGCGCGTCGTAGGAGCCGCCACGCCGAGCAAGCGGGAGACTGGCATGCCGATGTACAACTCCAGGACCGAGCTGCGGCGGTTCGGGATCGGTAAGGACCATCTTGAACTGGCCCAATTCATTGCCGGCCACATCAACCGGGTTGCCAGTGGCCGAATCCGGGACCTGCACGTGGTCTATTCGGATGAGAAGATTATCCTCCAGGGTCGTTCGCGGACCTACCATGCCAAGCAACTGGCGCATCAGGCCGTGCTCGATTTGACCGACGGCCACCCCCTCCTCGCGAATCAGATCGTGGTCTCGTGACGGCGACGGAAACCGCCGCGACCCCGACTGGGATGCCGCGCAGCCAGGCAGGGACGCCCCAGCCATGCGAAGCAGGCGGTCCCACGCCGATCCCGCAACAGTGCCCCAGGGACGATCAGGCCATGGATGTCCGAACCCCCTCGTCTTCCCCGAATGCCGAACTCGCCCAGTCCGCCCACGTCCTGATCGATCAAGAGGACCTCAGGGCCGTCCTGTCCAGCTTGAGCCATGAGCTGTGCCGGCCCCTGGTCTCGTTGAAGGCCGGCTTCGACTTGCTGCTGGGCGACTCCTCGTCCGGTTTCACGCCCGACCAGCGCGATCATCTCCTGACCATGGTCTCCCTGTGCGACGATCTGCTCCGGCTGACCCGCAGCTACCTGGACTACGCCGCGATCATCCAGGGCTCCCGACCCCTCTGCCTGGGCTCCTTCACCATCGGCGCCCTGATCCAGGAGATCGGCCGTCAATTCGCCCCGCTGGCGGCCACGCGCCGGGTCCATTGGGAGTCGCAGGTCATCGCTCCTGAGGCCACGGTGGTCACCGACGCCTCACGCTGCCAGCAGATCGTGGGCAACCTGGTTTCCAATGCGCTGAAGTATACCCCCGCGGGAGGGACGGTGCGCCTCGTGGGACAGGTGGAGGGCGATTCCTGGTCGGTGACCGTCTCGGACTCGGGGCCCGGCATCCCCGCGGAGGCCCTCGACATGGTCTTCGAGCCGTTCTTCCGGCTGGCCCGCGATGAGCACTCGGGCATCGAGGGGAATGGCTTGGGGCTCTCGATCTGCCGCGAGCTGGTCGCACAGCTTCAGGGTGAGATTGGTCTGACCTCGGTGATCGGGGAAGGGACTTCGGCCTGCGTCCGCTTCCCGATCACGCCCACCCCGGGGCGGACCGGCGACGGTTCCCGCTCGGGCTCGATGCGGAACCGGCCGCTCCCCGCCAGCGGGACCAAGGCCTCCGGGCGGCCGGCCCGGCGGCAGGGCTGACTCGGTGTCCCCTCCGCGGTCAGCCTCCGCTCTCACTGGGTTGAGCCCGGCCCAAACGCAGCGACTCGACCGGGCGCGACCCTATCGGTCCACGGTGGTCATTGAACCCGGGACGTGGGATCATTCGTCCCGCCGGCGATCGGCATCCACCGTAGCGGGCCCGTGTAGAAGGAGTGATGATCCAGGTCCGCGCCGAGGTCCAAGCTCGACTGCTGGGCCTCGGCAGCCGAGTCGGGAACCTCATGGGGTCGGGACGTCGGTCCGTGGTCGAGGTCCAGAGGGTCCTCCACCTGGCCGGGAATCCGAACGACGGGCGGTTTCCGGCGCCGCCGCGCCGACTGGCCGGCCGGCAGAGTCCTGGCCCCCGAACCGTCGCCCGAGGGCTCGTCCCGACTCGACCGGACCCGACCATCGAGATCCAGGCCGCGGTCGCGCAGCAGATTGCGCGCGTCGTCGAGGCGGGCTGTAAGCTCGCCGTTGTCGATCTCCTCCTGGGCCAGGCGGTCCTCCATGGACCGGTTCTCGCGCTGGAGCTTGGCCACGGTCCGGCTCAACTGGGCGTTCTCATACTCCAGGTGGCTCAGACTGGTCTTGAGCTGAGCGGTCGTCGGTCCCCCGGTGAGGAACGCGCCTCGTCCCGAACAGCCGGCCAGCCAGCTCAACAGGGCGCAGGCCAGCAGAGGGCGAACCCGAAGCTTGGGGGCTGGCCCGGGCCGCCTGGCGACGCCGGGCCCAAACGCGGGTGGACGCCGGGCCCAGCCGCTGCCGAGACTCCCTGGGTGCGATGATCGCGATGACAAGAGCCTGGTCTCCCCCTTGCCGGCAGATGCCCGAAGGGTCGAGAAGGTTCCCGAGAACCCCACCCCACGCCGAGGGACCACCCTCACCCAGCCTGGGGAGGGAGAGCAACCCCTCTTCTCTTTCTTCGTCAATTTGACCAGTGAGCGTTGGGAAACCCTTCCGTGGTTTTTGCCGCGTAGCCCGGAGGAGGCCGGTCGTCGATCAGTTCGTTGGGGTTCGGTTGATCCTGCGGGGCCTGCGGGGTGCGCAGCCGCCTCAGAGCGAGGACCAGGGTGGTCACCAGGACCGTGGCGACCGAGCTGACCAGGGCGGTCAGAAGCATCACGATCCCGAGACTACTTGTCAGCTTGCCAAGGCCGAAGGGGAACGCGACGGTGACTTGCTGATTATTGGCCCAGATAAACCAGAGCATCAGCCCGAGCAGGACCGCCGCGCCGATCAGGCGGCGGTAGACCCAGAAATTGCGGATGATCGACGGCCTGCGCCGTTTGTACTGGTAAGCCATGGGTTTACTCCGGCTCGCCGAGCCGAGGAGAGGAATGGCCGCGTCTCCGCCGCGCCGGCGGGTCGATCGCGCGGCGACGGGGGGCGGTCCCGCCGCGATCGCGTCCGGTCGGGGTGGGTCAGTTGGGGAGATTCACCTGGACTCCAAGCATCCACCAGAATATCACAAAGAGCGTGCCAAAGAGTCCCCGAGCCCACCCCGGCCAGAGCCATGGCCAGAGAAAGAGGAGGCTCGCTGCCGCCATGCTGAGGTAGGGTCCAAAAGGGATTTCGCGGTCGGCACTGGATAATTGCGCGCCGCTGAGCCGTTTTTTCCAATAGGCCATCATCGTCCAGGCCGCATGGGCCAGGCCGAAGAACGGGGCGAGGAAGAAGGTCAGCACCGCGGCCTGCCATCCCAGGAAGGCGCCGATCATCCCCAGGAGGGTGACGTCGCCGAAGCCCATGGCCTCGCGACGAAGGAGGAAGCCGGCGATCCACCGGACGGCCTGGACCAGGCCCGCGCCGACGAGCAGTCCGGCCAGTCCGACCCAGAATCCCTGGAGGTGAGTCCCGGCGGCCGCCGGCTCGGGCCGGACTGCCGGCCAGATCGTCCCCAGGGCGACTCCCAGGACCATGCCGGTGACCGTGATCTGATCCGGGATCATCATGACGTCGTAGTCGATGAACGTGGCCGCCACCAGCAGGGCCAGAAACATCGCATGATAGGCGACCGCGACGAGCTGGAACGCGGGGACATGCCCCCACGCTCCCCGTGGTCCATCGATCACGTCGACCAGGTACGCTCCCAGGAACAGCAAACCGACCAGGGCTTCGACCAGCGGATACCGTGGCGAAATCGGTAAGCCACAATGCCGGCATTCGCCCCGCAGGGCGATCCAACTGAGAATCGGGATATTGTCCCGCGCCGCGATCGCCGACCAGCAGCGGGGGCATCGCGAACTGGGCCAGATCACGCTCTTCTGCCAGGGAATCCGGTAGATGCAAACATTCAAGAAGCTGCCCACGACCGTTCCGATCAGGAAGATCCCCAGTCCGAGGATCGCCAGGATCGGCTCTGTGAGGAACATCGCGGGTGCCCCAATCACGCCAGAGGGGGTTCAGGCGAGGCCAGCGTCCGCTCCCTGGGGCTGGTCCAACAAGCCAGGATCGCCTGGACGACGGCGTCGGGACTCTTGCCGCCGGTCTCGACCACGGCGCCGGCCAGTTCGCGGTAGAGCGGAGAACGCTGGTGCAACACCTGGGCGATCTCGCGGAGCGTCCCGGCGGTCGTGAGTGCGGGCCGATCGGAGAGGCCGCGGGGGTCGGCCTCGAGCCGGCGCGCCAGCTCGTCCGGGTCGGCCGTCAGCCAGACGACGAACCCGAACGCGCGAATCCGCTGGCGGTTGACCGGGCGGAGCACCGCACCGCCGCCGGTGGCCAGGATCGCCCCCGGGTTGGCCTCCGTCACGGCGGCCAAGGTCCGTTCCTCCCAATCCCGAAACGCCGGCTCGCCCCAGTCGGTGAAGATCGCCCGGATCGAGCGACCCGCGCGGGCCTCGATCTCGGGGTCGAGATCGAGGAACCTTCGATGCACGCGCCGGGCCAGGAGCCGCCCCACGGTCGACTTGCCGGTGCCGCGGGCGCCGATCAAGGCCAGTCCCTGCCCCCGAGGGAGTGCCGAGGCGAGGTCTCTGGTCATTCTTCGCGCAGGGGTCTGAGCTTGCGATGCAGCACGCTGCGCATCAGGTCGATCGGAGCTTCCCGCCCCGTGTACAACTTGAACTGGAGGGCGGCCTGCCGGAGGAACATGTCCACACCGGTCACCGCCTGGGAGCCGCGCTCCCGCGCCAGCTTGAGCATCATCGTGTTCTCAGGATGATAAATCGTGTCGAAGACGACCATCCCCGGACGGCTGAACGCCGCGGCTGGGAGCGGAGTGTCATCCACATCCGGGTGCATGCCGACGGGGGTGGCATTGATGATCACGTCGGCGATCGTGCTGGCCCGAGCCGACCAGGTCACGGTGCGACAGCCCACTTCCTCGGCCAGCCGGGTCGCACGCTCGTCGTGCCGGTTGGTGATCGTGACGTGGGCTCCGCGCCGCATCAACCCGAACGCGATGGCTCGGGCCACGCCCCCGGCTCCGAGGATCAGAACCTGTTTGTCGAACAGGGGACTGGCGTCCTCCTCGCTGGCGCGGCCGCCCATGGCGGCTTCGAGCGAATCCATGGCGGCCCGGTAGTCGGTATTGTACCCGACGCGACGCCCCGATTCCTCGATGACCACGGTGTTGCACGTGCCGGTGCGCTCGACCGCCCCCTCCTTGTGCTGCAAGAGCGGGACGATCGCTTCCTTGTGCGGGATCGTCACGCTGCACGCCTTGATGTCCAGCCAGAGCATTTCCTTGAAGAAGGCCGGCAGCTCCCCGTTGGGGACCTGGAATGGGACCATCACCTTGTTCAAACCGAGGAAGCGGAAGGCGGCGTTGTGGACGGCGGGGCTGAGGCTCTGCTCGATCGGGTCGCCGATGACTCCGTAGACCTCGGTCTGGGCGTTGATCTCGTCGTAGGCATAATCCTTCTTGAAGACGCCGAAGGGGAGCATCCCCACGGCGAAGACCCGCTCGGGATTGAAGCCGGCGTAGGTGAACGGGGCGCCATACTTGGCTCCCAGGATGCGGGTGAAGATGCCGATCTCACCCATGGCCACGGGGACCGTGGGGGCTTTGGCGGTCGTCGCCAGGTGCAAGACGCGTGAGGCCTCGGCCAGGGTCGTGGCCGAGGTGGCGATCTTGACCACATCCGGATCGAACTCCTCGCACTTCTCGGCGATATCCTGGAGGTCGACCGGTGTGGTCTTCATGTTGTGGTAGCTGACGATCCGCTTGGTCTTGCCGAAGCGGCGGATCTTGGGGGCGATCTCCATCTCCAGGTCGACATAATCCACACCGGCGGCGATCGCCTCGCGGAGCACTTGCTGGCGCCGCTCCTCGTTGCCGCGCCAGAGGCCGCCGTCGACCCCGCGGCGGATGGTGAAGATCGCGGGGGTGGGGCGATCCTTGAGGATTCGCTTGATGTCCGGGTCGCGGCGGAGACAGTCGATCCGCAGCTCGACCAGACCGACCCCGGCTCTGGCCGCTGCCTTCCATTCCTCGGCCAGCGAGGAATGCCGTCCTCTCCCGATCGTCACGCAAATCATCGCCCGATTCGCCCCCAAACCGGGGCGCCCCCGTTGCTTCCGGTCCACTCAACGCAGGATCCGCTCAGCTCGGTCGATCCCGGTTGATTCACGATTCTACGAGAAACGCAGGGAGCGACGAAAGAGGGACGTTGACTTCTCGAGACGTGTCCCGGGGTCCTGGCTCGCGGCCGTCACGGCAGAATGTCGTCGACGGCGATCGGCCGGAGCTGCTGCCCGCCGATGGCGACCGGGATCTGCTGGCCGGGCTTGAAGTCCCGGCGCGACCGGTAGCGACCCGCCTTCACCGGCCGGGTGTAGACCTCGACCTGGCGGTCGACCAGGTTGACGATCCAGTAGACCGGGATGCCGTCCCGGGCGTAGGCCGTCAGCTTCAAGCCCCGGTCCTGACCCAGCGTCGTTTCGGAGACCTCGACCAGCAACGCCACATCGCCGGGTTCAGGGTTCCGGTGTCGGTAATCGGCATTGATGCCCCGGACGACGGCGACGTCCGGCTCCGGCTCGTCGTACGCGGGGATCCGCACCGGCTCCTCCTTCCGGGCCAACCATCCGGCGGGGAGCCGATCCACGAAGGCCTGATGAGTCGCCGTCGCGGAGAAGCTGTGCTCCGGGTTCTTTGCCATCTTGTCCACCATGTACCCGTCGATGAGTTCGACCCTGCTGGGATCCTCCAGCGCCCCCGCCGCAATGATCCGGTCGTACTCGTCGACGGTGATCCGATGGAGCGTCAGGGACGCCAAGGGGGAAGGAGACGAGACCGCCGGTTGAGTTGGTGCCATGGTGGACATGGGTCTGCTCCGCGTTTTTTGGGCCCTTCTCCCCTCGGAGATACGGGGATAGCCTAACTCATTTCGCGCCGCTCTCAAATTCGACCGAACTGCTTCTCCAGGTCGGCCCGGGTGAAGACCAGGGCCGTCGGCCGGCCATGCGGGCAGTGGTGTGAATCGGCCACGAGGTGGCGGCGCTCCAGCAGCGCCACGATTTCCGGCGGCGTGAGCGGCTGGCCGGCCTTGATTGCCGCTTTGCACGCGACCATGTGCAGCAGCTCGGCGAGTAAGCTGTCGCGACTCGGCGGTAACGGCTGGTTGCGCAGGTGCTCGGCCAGGTCGCGCACCAGCCGATCGGGGACCACGTGGGGGAGCATGGCGGGGAGGCTGCGCACCAGCACGGTGTCGCCCCCGAACGGCTCGACCTCCAGGCCGAGCTGGGCCAGGACGTCGCTTTGCTCCAGGACGGCGGCCGTCTCGGCCGCCGTCAAGTTCACCGGCTCCGGGACCAGCAGCCGCTGCGCCTCGATCTGCCCGCGCGCGACCCGGCTGCGCAGCTCCTCGTACAAGATCCGCTCATGCAAGGCATGCTGGTCGATGACCATCATGCCGTCGCCTGTCTCCGCGATCAGATAACTGTCATGGACCTGAATGGCCTTGAGGGGCGATTCCAGGGCCTCGCGCGACGGCGACCGCGGTCCCCCGCCGCTCTCCACCCGATCCGGCCCTGTGCCGAAGCTGGTCGCGACGGCTCCGGCCAGACTCAAACCGGCAAGATCCGCCGTGGGCTCCCCAGTCGAGACGCTGGGCTCCGGTCCGGCCATCGCCCCCGCGGCAGCCACCCCCGCAGATTGGCCGGAATTCCACGGGGACGGCTCTGGCCGAGCCGGCGTCGCGAATTCGTCGAACGCCTCGCTCGGCCCGACCGCCAGCCCCAGGGGCAGGGACTGCGCCCACGAGGGGGGCGACGGCTGGCCCATCGATTCGGGACCGCGGGGTCTGGCCCCGCTCGATTCGAACCAGGACGCGACCGTCTGGCGATCGGTCGGGCCACCGGCGAGGTCGAACCGGCCCGGGCCGGCGCCCGCGGCCACTCCGGACGAGGCACCGACCGGGCCTGTCGGGATCCCGCCGGCCTCGGCGACCGGGGCCGGACGTGGGGAGCGGGATGACGAGGTCTCGGGCTCCGGCGCCGGCTGTAACCGCGCGTGCAGATCGCTCTTCAAGAACGTCTGCCGCAGCGTGGCCAGGAGGTGAGTGTATACTCGGTTCGGGTCGCGGAACCGGACCTCAACCTTCGTCGGGTGCACGTTGACGTCCACCTCTTCCGGGGGAAGATCGAGGTGGAGGAAGGCCACGGGCATCCGGCCGACCATCAGCAACCCGCGATAGGCTTCGTTCAGGGCGTGGGTCAGGGCTCGGTCGCGGACATAGCGTCCGCCCAGGAACAGGAACTGGCCCTTGGGGGTCGATCGGCTCTGCGAGGGATGGGCGACGTACCCCCAGAGGTGCATCTCATCGAGCCGCCCCTCGACCCAGAGCAACGACTCGGCCAGCTCGCGGCCGAAGAAGATGGCGATGCGCTCGCGCGAGCCGGTCACCGGAGGCAGGTCGTGGATGATCTTGCCGCCGGAGCGATACGTCAGGTGAATCTCAGGATGGGCCAGCGCGATCCGGGAGAACATCTCGACGACGTGGCCGGCCTCGGTCACGTCCGACTTGAGGAACCTGCGGCGCACCGGGGTGTTGTAGAACAGGTTCCGGACCTCGGTCACAGTGCCGGTCGGGCCGCCGCAACTCTTGACCGGACCGAAGATTCCCCCCTCGATTGTGAGCTCCGACCCCGCGGCGGCTCCGGCCTGCCGCGTCTGGCACCGGACCTTGGCGATCTCGGCGATGGCCGCCAGGGCCTCGCCGCGAAAACCGAGGGTGTGGATGCGATAGAGGTCCTCGGCCTCGCCCAGCTTGCTCGTCGCGTGCGGCTGGAACGCCAGCGGCAAGTCGTCAGCCGACATCCCGATGCCGTTATCCGACACCCGGATCAGGTCCTTGCCGCCCCGCTCGACCGTCAGGTCGATCCGCGTGGCCCTGGCGTCGATCGAGTTCTCGAGCAGCTCCTTGACGACGCTCGCCGGCCGCTCGACGACCTCGCCCGCGGCGATCTGGTTGACCACCGCAGGCGGCAACTGGTGGATGATTCCCATCGCTCATCCTCTCCTGGATTCCGCTCGTCTCCACAGGCGATTATACCAAGGTGATCCTTCGTTCAGAAAGTGGCGCGACCGCTCCGGCCGGGGGAGCCCGATCTCACCGGGCGAGCCGCGGCGGCCCCGGCCATCGGCCGGTTCCGCCGACGTTGGTGCGAGGATCCTCACACCACGAGCAGTCAGGGTTTTCGCGGAGTCGCACCGGGACGGCGCCAGGGGGAATCAGCCGGCGCCGTACTCCTTGAGCTTGCGGTAGAGGGTCCGCTCGCCGATGCCGAGGAGGCGGGCGGCTTCCTCGCGGTTGCCGCCGGTCTGCTTGAGGGTCTCGGCAATGTAGTGCCGCTCGATCTCTTCGAGCGACTTGCCGACCAGGGTGTCGACCCCGGCGTGGCCGTTGCTCCGGCCGGTCGATGCGACCTGCTGGAGATCTTCCGGGAGGTCGTCGACATCGAGCACACCGTCGGCGTCCATGACGACCATGCTCTCGATGACATTCCTCAACTCGCGGACGTTGCCCGGCCACGAGTAGCCCATCAGGGCCTTGCGCACGGCCGGGGCGATGGCGGTGACAGACTTGTCGTGCGCGGTCGAGGCTTCCTTGAGGAAGTAGTCGATCAGGAGCGGGATATCCTCGCGGCGGTCGCGCAGCGGAGGGAGCTTGATGCTGACGACCTTGAGGCGATGAAACAGGTCCTGGCGGAACCGGCCCTCGGCGATGGCGTCGCTCAGGTCGCGGTTGGTGGCCGAGAGCAGGCGGACATTGACCTTGACCGGGTCGTTGGTGCCGACTCGAACGACCTCGCCGCTCTCGAGCACGCGCAGCAGCTTGACCTGGATGGCCATGGGCATGTCGCCGATCTCGTCGAGGAAGAGCGTGCCGCCGTTGGCGTATTGAAAGCGGCCGATGCGGTCGCGGTCGGCACCGGTGAAGGCCCCCTTGACGTGGCCGAACAGCTCGCTCTCCAGCACGTTCTCGCTCAGCTCGGCGCAGTTCAGCGGCACGAATGGCTTGTTCTTGCGGGGGCTGTTGATGTGCAGGGCCTTGGCGACGAGCTCCTTGCCGGTGCCGCTCTCGCCGGTGATCAGGACCGACGCGGAGGTCGGCGCGATCTGGCGGAGCTTGGCGACGACGCCGTGCATGGCCGGCGAGTTGCCGATGACCCCCTCGAAGCCGAACTTCTCGTTGAGCTGCTTCTGTAGCTCGATGTTGGAGCGATGCAGCCGCTGCGACTGCGAGGCCTTGTCGGCCACGGTCCGCAGCTCATTGATATCCAGCGGCTTGATCAAGTAGTTGGAGGCCCCGGCCTGCATGGCGGAGACGGCCCCCTTGATGGTGCTGTGGCCCGTCAGGATCACGACCTCGGCGTCGGGGAGCTCGCGCTTGGCCCGGGCCAGGACCTCCATGCCGTCGACGCCTTCCATGATCAGGTCGGTGATGACGATGTCGAAGACCTGCTCCTCGATCAGGCGGAGCCCTTCGCTGCCGCTGGTGGCCACGACACAGTCATAGCCGACGCGCTCGAGGCTCTCCGCCACCGCTCTGGCATGGCCTTCGTCGTCGTCGACCACCAGGACGCGGATCTGCTGGTCCATCGGCCCTGCCTCGGAATCGATTGCGGGGATCTCAGGATCGCTCGGCCGGTCGTGGGGCGGTGGGTGCCGCGATCGGGAGTCGGATCGTGAATTGCGACCCCTTGCCGGGCTCGCTCTGCACCCGGATGGTCCCCTGGTGGGCCTCGACGATCTTGCGGGTCGTCGGCAGTCCCAGCCCGCTTCCTCCCGGGCGCGTCGAGAAGAACGCGTCGAAGATCCGGGCGCGGACCTCCTCGGTCATGCCCACGCCCGTGTCGATCACGTCGAGCACGACCGCGGACCCCTCGCGCCGGGTCGTCAGGATCAGCTCCCCGCCGGAGGGCATCGCATGCTCGGCGTTGAGCCACAGGTTGAGCAGCGCCTGCTTGAACAGCTCGGGATCGAGGCGGACCGGGGGTAACTCGGGTGCCAGCCGGGTCCGCAACACGATCGACTTCGTCGCCGCATGGGGCTCGTAGAAGTCGTGGAGTTCCTCCAGGACCGCGTTGAGATCGATCACCTCGAGCTTCAGCTCCTGGATCCGGGCGAAGCGGAGGAAGTTCTCCAGGATGCCGGAGAGCCGATGGATCTCGTGCCGCAGCCGCTCGACGCGCTGGAGCACACGGCGGTCGCGCGGGGTCTCCGGGTTCTGGAAGTCCTCGGCAAGCAGATCCAGGTTGAGGGAGACGGTCGAGAGGGGATTCTTGATCTCATGAGCCAGTCCCCCGGCGAGCTGCGAGATCTCGGCATACTGGGCGCGGAGCCGCTCCGCGCCGTCCGGCTCCTCGTCGACCGCATGCGGTGCAGCCGGCGCGTGGGGACCTGCCGCATCAGCCCCGGCGGAATCGCGGCGTTCGGATCCGCCCCGCGGGGTCGGGGTCGTGCTCGGTGCGTTCGCGATGGTGCTCGAGACGAGATTCGCCATGAGAGATCTCACCCAGGAGCCGGCCGTCGGGGGTGTGTGGAGAAGCCGGTGATCCGTTTCGGTCGCGGGCCAAGCCGGCTCGATCCGGATCAGCCGGTCCGGTCCGGTCCGGTCCGACCCGACCGCTGGGAAGGTTCAGGGGCGCGACGGACTCCGCGAGCCGCCCCGGTCGCGATCCCGGTCGCCGCCATAGCCCCGGTCGCGATCGCGATCGCGATCGCCGGCGCTGGGCCGGCGCGGGGGAGGAGGCCCGGCTCCGCCCCGGGGCTCGCCGCCGGGGGGCCGCGTCCGGCCGGCCAGCTCGTCGGGCTGACCCCGCTCGGCCAGGGCCGCCTTGCGGGACAGTTTCACCCGGTCCTGGTCGTCGATCGCGATCGCCTTGACCAGCATGGGATCGCCGACTCGGCAGACGTCGGCCACGCTGGAGACATACCCGTCGGAGAGCTCGCTGATGTGGACCAGGCCGTCCTTGCCGGGGAGAATTTCCACGAAGGCGCCGAACTCCTTGATCGAGGTGACGCGGCCTTCGTAGATCCGGCCGAGCTGAACCCCCTCGGTCATCGCCACGATCTTGTCCCGGGCCGCCTCGGCACCGGCAGCCTCCTGGCTGGAGAGGGTCACGACGCCATCATCGTCGATGTCGATCTTGGCCCCGGTCTCCTCCTGGAGCCGGCGGATGGTCTTGCCCCCCGGACCGATGATCAAGCCGATCTTGTCCGGGTTGATCTGGATCTGGATCAGCCGCGGGGCATTGGCCGAGATCTCGTCGCGCGGCCGCTTGATCGAGCGGAGCATCGTGCGGAGGATCTCCAGCCGGGCCTCGTGCGCCTGCTCGAGCGTCTCGCGGATGATCTCTTCGGTGATCCCCTGGTTCTTGAGGTCGAGCTGGATGCCGGTGACCCCGCGCTGCGTGCCGGCGACCTTGAAGTCCATGTCGCCGAAATGGTCCTCGTCGCCGATGATGTCGGTCAGCAGGATGTGGCGGTTCGTCGCCGGGTCCTGGACCAACCCGATCGAGATCCCGCCGACCGGGTCGCTGATCGGCACCCCGGCATCCATCAGGCTGAGCGTCGCGCCGCAGACTGAGGCCATCGAGCTGGAGCCGTTGGATTCGAGGATATCGGAGACGACCCGGATGGTGTAGGGGAAGCGGGAGGGGCTGGGCAGGATCGGGGCGACCGAGCGCTCGGCCAGGGCCCCGTGGCCGATCTCCCGCCGGCCGGGGCCGCGGATCGGCCGGACCTCGCCGACGGCAAACGGCGGCATGTTGTAGTCGAGCATGAACTTCTTGCTGTACTCGTCCATGATGCCGTCGACCCGCTGTTCGTCGGCGGCGGTGCCCAGCACGATGGTCACCAGCGCCTGGGTCTCACCGCGCTGGAACAGCGCCGAGCCGTGGGCGCGGGGGAGCAGGCCGACCTCGCACCGGATCGCGCGCAGATCCTTGGGCCCGCGGCCGTCGGGCCGTTTGCCATCGAGGATCAGCTCGCGGACCACCCGCTCCTCGACGGCACTGAAGGCGGCCTTGACGCGCGCCGGGGTGACCGGCGTATCGGCGGGGACGGGGCTGGGGGCCGCGTCGCTCGGCTCGGGCTGGCCCTGGCCCGCGACGGCTGCCGAGGCCGCCCCGGCCGGGGCATCGGCGGTGGTCGTCGCCGGCACCAGCTCCTTGAGGATCGTCTCCAGGAGCGACCGCGTGGCCTGGTTCCGCTCCGCCTTCATCACGATCTGCTTGGCCTGGCGCAACGACTCGCCATAACGGGCGTAGATCGTCTCGCGGAGGGTATCGGGCGGCACCTCGGGCAGTTCCGGCGGGGCCAGGCCCACCGCTTCGGCCAGGTCCTTCTGGAGGGCGATGACCTCTTGATTCAACTGATGGGCCGCCATGATGGCATCGCCCATCTCGGACTCGGTGAGCTCCTCGCCGAACCCTTCGATCATCACCACCGCCTTCTCGGTGCTGGCGACGACCAGGTCCAGGTCGCTGTTCTCCAGCTCCTCCACGGTGGGGAAGGCCACGAACTGGCCCTCGACGCGTCCCAGCCGGATGGCGCCGACCGGGCCCAGGAAGGGGACTCGGGCCAGCATCAGCGCGGCCGAGGCACCGTTCATGGACGGGACATCGGGATCATTCAGGCGATCGGCGGAGATCGGACCGGCCTGGATCTGGACCTCGTCGCGGAACCACTCGGGGAACAGGGGGCGGATCGGCCGGTCGATCAGCCGCGAGGTGAGGATCTCCTTGGTGGTGGGCCGCCCCTCGCGCTTGATGAAACCGCCGGGGAACTTGCCGGCCGCATAGGTTTTCTCACGATAGTCCACGACCAGGGGGAAGAACCCCCGGGCCTCGTCGGCCTCGCCTTCGACGGCGGTGACCAGGGTGACGGTGTCGCCGTAGCGGACCAGGACGGCACCGTGTGCCTGCTTGGCCAGCCGACCG
>JAJPJC010000108.1 GCA_021324445.1 Isosphaeraceae bacterium | reverse complement strand
TGCGCACCACACTGTCCTGGGCGATCGAGCAAGCTACCAAGTGGGAGCGTCCTCATGAGGAAATCCTGGCTCATCTGGGATTAACCTGAATTTGCAAAACTCCAGTTGTAACAGAATCCTTCGTGCGACGGAATGAGCTGGTCACCGCCAGGCGACGGCTGGATCCGTGACTCCTGGGGGCTCCTCGACCGACGATCGCGGGCGAGTCCCCCAGGGACCTGGAACACGACACGAGCTAGCGTGCCTTCGCCTCGCGGTTGCGTTTGCGGGTCGCGGCAGCCTTCTTCGCCGAGGCCGAGCGCTGGGCCGGTGTGCGCGCCGCCGAGGCGGCCCCGCCCGCCTTGCCCCCCTTGTGGCTGGAGACGTGGGTGTCGGGCTTGCCCCGGCCGCTGCCGGACTGGTTGCCCCCCCCCGACTCCTTGTTCACCGTGGCCCAGGCCCGCCGCTTGGCCTCCGACTCGGGCACGCCCCGATCCTCGTAACCTTCGGCGATGTGCTCGGCCTTGCGTTTCTGCTTGTCGGTATACTTCGACTTGTCGCCTCTGGCCATGGTTGACCCCCTTTTGGTTCAAATGCTGAATCCACCGGGAGTTGTCGACAGAACCGATGTCGATCTTGTCTCCATTCCAGCAGATTGCGTGCCAACAAACTCGCACGAGAGCCCAGCCCGAAGATCGTCAAGAATGGCTCGCCCGCGAAGCCGGCAGCGCGATTCCCCTACCGGTCACCAGGCCGGAACCGCGGGACCGATCGGCGACTGGACGGGACGATCGTCAGGCCGTAGGCTGACACCCATCCGCCCCGCCGCGCGAGCCGGGACGTCGGTCGAGCGCGCCCGTGTCCTCCGAGGTCGAATCATGCGAAGCACCGCCTCTGTCTTGATCAGTCTGGCTGCCGGCCTGGGGGGCAGCGCGGGGGCCGGGGAAGTGGCGTTTCCGGGCGAGTCCAACCTCCGGGCGTCGGTCGCCAAGGTGGACATCACGCCGCCCGAGGGGACCAAGGTCGAGGGGCATCCGCGCGTGACTCATGGCGTCCGCGACCCACTCCAGGCCGGCGTCCTCTTGCTCGACGACGGCAAGACCAGGGCGGCTATCGTGACCCTCGACACCCTCGCCGCCTGGAACGAGATGGTCGCGGCCCTGCGCGCGGGGATCGCCCCGGCGACCGGGACTCCCGGCCCGAATATCCTCGTCGCCGCCTCGCATAACCACTCCGGGCCGGGTTATGCCGGCAACCCGGGGTGGGCGCGCGACATGGTCGCCAAGATTGCCGGCGCGGCCGCCCGGGCCGCCAAGGACCTGCGGCCCGTGACGATCGGATACGGCGAGGACCGGATCCAGTTCAGCATCAATCGGCGGAAGGTGATCAACGGCAAGGCGGTGGTCCGGCTCAATCCCGATGGTCCCAATGATACCCGGGTGAAGGTCCTGCGCTTCGACGACGGCCGCTCGCTGGCCCCGATGGCCGTGCTGATGCACGCCGTCTGCCACCCCTGCTTCTTCACCTGGGGCGACAATGTCTCCCCGCCCCATCCCAACGGATACCCCAAGATGAGCGCGGATTTCCCGGGCGAGGCGCAGCGGTTCGTGGAGAAGGTCTACGACGGCACGACCAAGGCCCTCTTCCTCCAGGGCTGTGCGGGAGATATCCGGCCCAACCTGCCTGGTTACCCGTATCGTTGCGCCGATGAGGCCGATATCCAATGGGCCGGGTGCGACCTCGGCTCCGCGGTCGTCCGCGCATCCAGCCGGTCTCTGATCCGCGAGGAGTTGGCGAAGCGGAAGCCCTACTACCCGATCCGATCGGCCAGCGAGGTCGTGGAGCTCCCCGGCAAGGAAGGCCCGGTGCGGGCCGAGCTCCAGGCGCTGAAGGTCGGGCCGTATCTCTTCTTGACCATGCCGGGCGAGCCCATGGTCGAGTTTGGCTTCCACATCGAGGCGGCGATCGCGGATCGGGCCATCCCGATCGTCGTCGGCTACGCCAACGGGTCGATCGGCTACATCGCCACGGCCGCGTCCTACCGAGTCGGCGGCTACGAGCCGGGCCAATCCCGGCTGAATCCCGAGGCCGAGGCGGTCATCTACCGGCAGCTCGACCATCTGGCTGATCGCGTGGTCGGAGACGTCTTCGAGTCCTTCTCGAAGCATCCGGTCAAACCGAAGTAGACCAGCAGGTTCTCGGATTTCAGAACAGCTCGGCGATCGGCCGCCCGCCCTCGGTGACGATCGGGACCGGCCGCCCCTGGGGGTTGACCCAGTGGGCGTTGCAGTCGATACCCAGGTGGGTGAAGACGGTCGCGGCCAGGTCCTGGGGCGTGACCTTGCGCTCGCGGATGCCGTATCCCTTGCGGTCGGTCTGGCCGATGACCTGGCCGTGCCGCAGGCCGCCGCCGGCCAGGACCATCGACATGACGTTCGTCCAGTGGTCGCGGCCGGCGTCGCGGTTGACCACCGGCGCGCGGCCGAACTCGCCCATCATCAGCACGAGCGTCTGGTCGAGCAGTCCACGCTGCTCCAGGTCCATCACGAGCGTGGCCAGGGTCTGGTCGACGCGCGGCAAGAGCGGGGTGAGGCCCTTGACGATCCCGCCCCAGCGGACGCTGTCGCCGTGGTGGTCGAAATAACCCCAGGCGCCGCTGACCAGCACGAACGTGACGCCGGCCTCGATGAGCCGCCGCGCCAGGATCGCCTTCTCGCCCAGGCTGTCGCGGCCGTAGGCGTCGCGCAGCCGGGGATCTTCCTTGCTGAGGTCGAACGCCCGCCCCACCTGGCCCGAGGTCACCATCTCCACGGCCTGGCGGGTATAGCGATCAACGTGCTCCATCGTGCCGGCCTGGTCGATCTCGCCGCGGAGGTGATCGAACTGCCGGCGCAGGGCGTCGCGGTCGCTCAAGCGGGTCAGGCTGACTCCCTTCGGGAGCTGGAACCGGCCCGCCAGGTCGCTCCCCCGGACCGGCTCGTAGCCGCGCCCCATCTGGCCGGCGCCCCAGACATCGGACTTCCATTGGTCCGCCAGGCCCACGAACGCCGGCAGCGATGGGTCGTTGGGACCGCGGAACCTGGCGACGATCGAGCCCATCGACGGATAGCCACCACCGTCCCGGCCGTCGTCGGTGCGGCGGGCCAGCGGATTGCCCGCCTGCATGGTGATGGGCGTGTGGTTGCTCGCCGAGCAGTCGACCGAGCGGATCACCGTCAGCTTGTCCAGGATCGCCGCCTGGCGGGGCAGGTGTTCGCAGAACCGAACGCCCGGCACCCGGGTCGCGATCGTGCCGTACGGGCCGCGGATCTCCGCGGGCGCGTCGGGCTTGGGGTCCCACATGTCCAGGTGGCTCGGGCCGCCCGAGAGCCAGAACAGAATCACTGCCCTGCGATCGGCCGGCCGGCCCGGAGCGCTCGACGCTTCGGCCTGGAGCCGGAGGAGCTGAGCCGTGGAGAGTCCGGCCAGTCCCCCCAGGCCGGTCTGCAAGAACCAGCGCCGCGATGGCGAGCCCACCGGATCAAGTCGCCGCGCGCCGGCTGCCAGACTCCCGCCCGTTGATGACTCGCTCCATGCCCCGGATCCGCCCATCGATCGTTCATGATTGGCCCTCGAGACCGGTCGGCGCCTCGTCCTCGGGAGGTCGGTCCCAGATGGCTCATTGACCCGACGCGGCGCCCGGCCCCTTGACGATCGCATCCAGCAGTGTACCCGTCAAGAGTGGGCCGCCGCCTCAAAGAGGATTCCCTGGCGGTCGGGGGAGGGAGCCTCCGATTGAATGGTGGAGGAGCCGGCTCCGTCCGGCGATCCCCGCGCCGGGTCAGGACTTTCCTTCTTTCTGCAACCCCAGGAGAATCCACCCGAGCCCTCCGACGACCGTGGCCTCCTGCTGGGACCCGCGGACGATATAATGGAACGGGTCCTCTCGTGAGAGGAGCGTTCCTCCTGTCCGCACACCTGAATTGCGACACACATGCAATCCCTCAAAGGACACCTCTTGATCGCCACGCCGGCCCTGTCGTCTCCCATTTTCTCGCGGAGCGTGATCCTGCTCCTGGAGCATGGTGAGGAGGGGGCGACCGGCGTGATCCTGAACAAGCCGACGAATGCCACGATGACGGATCTCTCGGGCCGGATCTTCGACGAGGGTTTCGAGTGGGACAAGCCGCTCCACCTCGGCGGGCCGGTGGTCGGTCCCCTGATGGTCCTGCACACGCTCGAGGAGATGGCCGATCGCGAGGTCATCCCCGGCGTGTTCCAGACCCTCGAGGCCACGAAAGTTCAGCACGTCATCGGTCACAAGACCCAGCCGTCCCTGGTCGTGGCCAACTATGCGGGCTGGAGTCCGGGTCAACTGGAAAGTGAGATCGAGAGCGACTCCTGGCTGATCATGCCGGCCCGGGCCGAGCACATCTTCTGGGCGCTCGGGGATGACCTCTGGAAGGCGACGGCCAACGAGATCACCATCACGAATCTCTCCGTGCTCCTGGGACTTCGCCACCTCCCGCCGGACCCCAGTGTCAATTGAGGACGATCGATCATGCCCCTGACGCGACGTTCGTGGCTCCGTTCGAGCCTGGGTGCGGGTCTGCTGGCCGCGACGGCGCGGCGGGGAGTCGCTGGCGAGGATCAGCGGGATCGGCTCCATCGGCTGGACGAGCTCGCGGAGGCACCGGTCCTGCGAATCGACGGGCTGGACCGGCCTGTGACGATTGCCACGATGGAGCTGCTCCGCAACCGGCGAAACTTCGTCGTCCGCGTGCGCACGACCGGCGGCGCCGAGGGGCTGGCCGTCCCCAACGCGATGCACCTGGTCCACACCTACCCGATCTTCCTCAACCGGGTCGCCCCGTTCTTCGTGGGCAAGGACGCCCGCCAGCTCGAGGGGCTGCTCTGGGAGCTGTACCGGCACGCCGACAACTACAAGTACCAGGGCCTGGCCCTCTGGGTCTGCGTGGCCGCGGCCGAATTCGCCATCCTCGACCTGCTCGGCAAGCTGACCGGCAAGTCGATCGGTGGTCTGCTGGGCGGCGTTCGCCGGCGGGAGATCGCCGTCTACCGCGCCAGCGGGAATCGCGGCAACACGCCCGAGGAGGAGGTCGCCTACCTGAAGCAGATCGTCGCCGAGAGCGGAGCCAGGGCGCTGAAGTTCCGCCTCGGAGGCCGCATGAGCAAGAATGCCGATTCCTTGCCGGGCCGGACCGAGCGGCTCATCCCGATGGTCCGCGCGGCCTTCGGCAAGGAGATGACGCTCTACGCCGATGCGAACAGCTCCTACGATGTCCCCAGGGCGATCGAGATCGGCCGGCTGATGGAAGAATATGACTACGCGTTTTACGAGGAGCCCTGCCGGTTCGATCACTGGGAGGCGACCAAGGCGGTTGCCGACGCGCTGCGCATCCCGGTCGCCGGCGGCGAGCAGGAGTCGAGCGAGTTCCGCTTCCGCTGGGCGATCGCCCAGCGGGCCGTCGACGTGGTCCAGCCGGACCTGCACTACTACGGCGGCTTCATCCGTTCGATGCGCGTGGCCCGGATGGCCGACGCCGCCGGCCTGCTCTGCACCCCCCACATGTCGGGCTCGGGACTGGGCTACCTCGACGCGGCGCATTTCGCCGCGTGCATCCCCAACCCGGTCCCGTTCACCGAGTTCAAGGGTGAGACCGACATCCCCGTCAGCAGCGAGACTTCGTCGTTGAAGTGCGAGGGCGGCATGGTCCGCGTGCCCTCGGGCCCCGGCTTCGGCATCACCATCGACCCAGCGTTCCTCCGCGCGGCGGTGAAAGTCACCACTTTCTAGCGCGGTTCTCATGTGGGTTGCGCACGCGCACCGCTCTGCGTGTATCGCCGACCTGCGATCTCTGGCCGATCCGCTCGCTGGGGTGAAGCTTGGATTCGGTCCGGGTCAGCGTCTGGTTTGAGTTGCAGCGTCGCGCTACAATACTTCCAATCTCACCTCGGGGCCGGAAACCGGGAGAGTCGGACTCGGTGAGCCCCCAGGACTTCTTGGCGACTATCGAGTAGGGGGCCAACCTGTGCCAGGTCACGAAGAACTCATCCAAACGCTTGCTCAGCTCGATCCAGCGACGCTCGAGGAAGTCGTCAGTGCCGCCTATCGTCAGCGCAGCCAGCGGACTGAAGCCATCGATCAGGAAAGGCCGAACCCCGAGGCCACGGCCGAGCAGTTCGCCCAGTGGCTGGCGCAGCGACACCTGGCCAGTGATATGGCGCTCGAACGGGTTGTGTACCTTCCAACGGGCGCACCGGCCGATGAAATTCGCCTGTTGGAAGTGAATCGACTCCTCAATCCTCCTGATCTGGACACCATCGAGCCGCTGGACTTCACACCCGATATCGATCCGGCTTTCAAGGTCTTCGTCGCCGACGTCACGACCGATCAATGGGAGCGGATCCAGCGAACGCCCGAGTCAATCCTCCCCTCAGGTTGGGAGTTGAAGGATTATAAGACCTTTACGAGAGCCTAGGCGTGCCGCTCAACGGGCCTCAACAACTGTTTCTCGACCAGGCTCGGTCGGATTACGAGATCTTCCGGTTCCTGAGCCGCCGTAACACCTGTCATCGCCTCCACTATTTGCAGATGTGTACAGAGAAATTGGCCAAGGTTTACTTCTGGCGTCACGGTCACTCCCCTGGCCTCGGGCACCATAAGTTCGCGCCGTTTCTCCGCGACCTGGACAGCGCCCGGGGTGCGGACTTCCATCGGATGTTCGGATACAAGGACCCAGGGCGGTTCCGGATCCAGAAGATTGCCATCATCAGCCTGGCGGAGCGCATCCAGAATCTGGCCCCTGCCGGGGGGAACACGGGCCCGAATCCGGAATACCCGTGGCCCCCAAACCTACCGGCCACCAGTCCTCTCACCTACGATTTCCCCGAATGGCAGGACTGGAACGATTCCGTGCCCGGACGCCGCCTGAGGTCTTTCGTGGAGAATCTGTTGCGGGACTACCTCGCTTTTTTCCCCTGATCGCAAACCGAACCGTTGATGCAACGAAGGAGCCGATCGATGAGTGGACCCATTGTCCGCCGCTATGGTTTTCCCAACTTCGAGAAGATCTTTGGCGCGAAGCCCCTGGAGCACGGCGTCGAGGAGGGGGAGCACCCCGAATCCCCGGGTCAGAAGGCCGGTCCCGCCGAACCGAAGCCGGAAGCGCCGGAGCGCGCGAAGGAATCCGGGACGACCCAACCGAAGACATCCTGAGCGAATCCGTCCCACCCGGCGCCTGCCCGTACAGGCCGGTTGAGTCGATGGTCTGACCGGCCGGAATGTCGGCTCATTCGAGGATCTGGTTGAGCAAGGCGGCGAGCCGGACGCCCGATCGGGCGAGGCGATCGAGGACCACCGGGAGGTTCGCGTCCGCGTAATCGCGGCCAATCGCATCGCCCGGGCGGAGCAATCGGTCGGTGCCCGGGACGCGATACGCGCGTCGGCCGGCCTCGAGGCTCTCGTTGGCCCAGTCCTCGATCCGCCCGCGGGTCCAGGCGCGCGCGGCGGGGTGATCGGCCAGCGCCTCCAGGTCGCGCACCAGCTCGGGCTCGTCCCGTTCGCGATAGCGGCCGCGGAGCAGGCCGGAGTCCCAGACCTGGTGCAGGTTGGTTGCCTCGAAACGTCCGAAGCGAAGCTGGAGCCGGTTGCCGCCATGGTCGTTGCGATCGGCGACGTGCATGGGCTGGTGGAGGTCCTGGACCAGGTGGACGAAGAAGCGCAGCGCCTGGCGGCGGCGTGCGCGGGGCGCCTGGCGGTCGGCGAGGACGGCCCGGAATTCGGCGATCTTGGAGACGACGCACCCTTGAGGCGGGCAATCCTTGGCGGTGTACCGAGGGGCCGAGATCGGCACGTTGACGAAGTGCCACGCGGCGCTGCCGGGGATCTCCCGGCTGTTCTCGTCGGCCCAGGTCGCGGCGTCGGCCAGGGTTTCGCCCGGCTCGAGCAGGTCGGCGACGATCGCCCGGGCGCGGGGCGAGAGTCGCGACTCGGCCAACCGGGCCGACGACCGGTGGCCCAGCCGGCCCCAGGCCCGAGCCGGCCGGGCCAGGCCCACGACCAGAGCGACGAGGATCCCGATCCCGAGGGCGGCCCGGACCGCGGGGCCGGATCGTCGGGTCGCCAGCTCCTTGCTCGGGCGATCGTTTTTCCCCATGACAGCTCCTCGGCGGTGGGCTCGGCTCGGGTTGATCGGAGGCGACACCGAATGCGGGGCGCCGGTGGGCGAGTGCCCCGGCCGGCCGTCGGCACAGAATCTCCGGCGGCTTCGACTCCCCAGCGGACCGAACTCAGGATAGCATCAAGGGAGACGGAGTGCGCGGGTGCTTCCGAACTGAGTCGTGTGGAATCGGCTCGGACGCCGCCGCGTGGCGATCGTCAACGAACCCGATTCGGGCCGGGCGACCGGCGATCGAGCCGGACCGCTTCGGGCCCCGGGCCCGGGCCGCCGCGCCTGTCCGAGCCGCGACGCTTTCTTTTCCTCCATGAGAAAGGCCCCTAATGGCGTCGGTCGACCCCTATTCGCCCTGCCCCTGCGGGAGCGGTCAGAAGTTCAAATGGTGCTGCCAGAAGGTCGAATCCTACGCCGAACGCGCCCAGCGGATGGTGGATAACGGCCAGTTTGAATCGGCGCTGCGGCCGCTGGCCGAGGGGCTGGCCAAGGTCCCCGACAATCCCTGGCTCTTGCTGCGGAAAGCCCTGATCGAGCTGCACCTCAATCAGCTCGGGCCCGCCCGGCAATCCTTGGAAGCCCTGCTCAAGAAGACGCCCGGTCACCCGGGTGGAACGATCCTGATGACGCGGCTGGCCCTGGAGACCGAGGGCCCCGCCGCGGGGATCGCCTCGTTCCAGCAGGGGCTCTCCGCCATGGAACCCCAACAGCGGCCGACGCTGGCCCCGCTGGCCGCCTTCGCGGGCATCTCGTTGGTCCGAGCCGGGTTCCCCATCGCGGCCATGAAGCACCTGGAGCTGGCCCAGCAGTGGGGCGGCGGCAAGGACGAGTCGACCACGTCGGCGCTCCAGTCCCTGAGGGCCAGCCGGGATCTGTCGGCCTGGGAGAAGAACCCGTACCGGCTCTGGCCGCCGCCGCAGGGGGTCACCGACGCGTTTCGCGAGTCCTTCGAGCGGGCCATCGGCTGGGCCGAGGAGGGGCTCTGGTCGTCGGCCGCCTCGGCGTTCGAGCTGCTGGCCGCCGGCTCGTCGGCCGGTGCGATTGCCGACCGCAACCGGGGCCTGTGCTGCCTCTGGCTGGCCGACCACGAAGCCGCCGTCGCGGCCCTGCGCCGGTTCATCGCCCGGACCGGACCGTCCCTGGAGGCCGTTGATCTCGAGGTCCTCTGCCAGCGGATCGCGGCCAATCCGGGCGAGGAGACCGTCGAGCTGGTACACCTGAGCTGGCCGATCCGCAACCGGGACGGACTGCTGGCCGCGCTCCGCGCCGAGCCGGCCTGTGAACCAGGGCCGGAGCGGCCGATCAACCCCGACGATCCGGACTCGTCCAAGGTTGAGCACTTCTTCCTGCTCGATCGCCCCAAGATTGAGGCCAGGGCGGGTCTCACGCGGCGGGACATTCCCGTGGTCGAGGGGGAGCTGCTGGTTGCCCAGGACCACGTCGTGCTGGAGACCTACGACGACGGCCGGCTCGACCGTTTGATCGACCGGTTCACGGCCCTGGCGCGCGCGAATATTCCACCGGCGCACCCCCGGACCAAGGTGATTGGCCACGAGTCGCGCTATCACCTGGCGATGAGCTGGCGGTGGAACTTTCCCCCCGGGATTGCCGAGGTGGACGTCCAGCGGCTCAACCGCGAGCAGTCGGCCTACCTCGCTCGCGAAGTCTGGCCCGCGACCCCCAACCCGGTGCTCCGCGGGCGGACCCCGCTCCAGGCCGCTCAGGCCGGGGACGCCGAGACGCCCCTACGTGCGGCAGTCCGGCTGCTGGAAGCCTCGGTTGACGATCCCGACGGCCTGGTCGCTTGGGACCAGCTCCGATCGCGGCTGGGCCTCCCGCCCGAGCCGGCCGTCGCCCCCGAGAGCCTGGATCTCGACCGGCTGCACCTGTCGCGATGGCCGCTCATCCCGGCCGAGGCGCTGGATGATGACCGGCTCCTGGACCTCTACCACCGGGCCGGCCATTGGGGAATGCGCCCGGTGTTGATCCGGGCCGCGCGCGCCATCGCCGCGCGGCCCTCCCTGCGGATCAAAGGCGAGATCCCGCCGATCGCCTTGTTCGGCGCGCTGGCGCTGGATGCGGCCCAGCGCGACGACCGGACCGAGGCCCAGGACTGGATGGAGCGCGGGCGCGAAGCGGAGCCACCGTCCCGGCAAGCGTCCCAGGCCGTGCTCTGGGATCTGCTGGCGCTCCAGATCGCGATGGTGCTCGACGAGCCGGAGGTCTGGGTGCCGATCCTCGTCGGCGTCCTCGATCGGTATCGTGGCAATACCGACGCGATGTCCGCCGTGCTCCGGCGGCTGATCGAGCTGGGATTGATCCGGGCCACCATCGACCCGAAACGTCGCGATCAGATCGAGCTGGACACCCGGATCCTCGACGAGTACCTGAAGCGCTTCGGCCCCCGGGTGGCCACGACCGCCGCCGACCGGGGCGGCTCGCCGATCTGGACGCCGGAAGCCTCCCGCGGCGGCTCGTCGATCTGGACCCCGGGCTCCGAGGCCGCTCCCAGGCCGGGGGAAGAACGCAAGATCATCCTGCCGGGACAGTAGGAGGGGACTCCGTCTCCCGACCGCAGGCGCGGAGATCGCCGGACGGAGCCGGCTCCTACCACACCAGCTTGCTCGGAGGGGGCTCCGTACCCATGCGAAACTGGTTAAGAAGTAACTCCTCTGGTACAATCCATTTGAGCAGTATTTCCGCACCCGAGGAGTTCCCGATGACCATCACGCTCGATCACTTGGCCGA
>JAJPJC010000517.1 GCA_021324445.1 Isosphaeraceae bacterium | reverse complement strand
CTGCTGGATGAAGCCGCGGGGGAGCGCCGGCCGCGGGCGGGTTGAGGCGCAAGCCACATGGCATCAAGAGTTTGGTTATAACGATTTTGCATGTTGGAGGGGGTAGGCGCTCAAACGCATGAAGCTCAATGTTCGCAAGATGGACCTGAGAATCGCCGCGATCGTCTTGGAATGCGCCGGGGTCGTCGTGACACGGAATGTCCGCGATTTCCAGCGGGTACCGAATCTCGCTGTCGAAAACTGGATTTCCTGACCATCATTCCCCCCTCCGCGCGTCGTTGGCCGTCGCGTGGATCCCCCATCGCGACGACCTGGTCTTGCGCGCCGCATCCGACCCCTGCTGAGGCGATCGGCGCCCGGCCGCTGGTGGCCGGCCCTGATCTCGAGGGCGGGCCCCGGTTCAGCGCCCCGGGTTCTCCCCAGGGCGCGGACGGCTCCGGTCGGCGATGACGCGGCCCGGGGAGATGAAGGAGACCCCCCGGGAGCTCGCCACGCCGACCATCACCGATTCGACGATGGGGGTGGTGACCTCCTGCTCGGCCACCCATTGCACCAGGAAGCTGGCCAGCACCCCGGCGCGGCGGTCGCTCTCCGCGACGAAGAACCCCACCGAGGCCATCGGCGCGATGCGGAGCGGTTTTTTCAGGTAGTCGCGGACAAGCTGCCCGTCCTGGTCATAGTAGCCGACGGTGGTGACGACGATCGGATGAGCCCGGTCCGCATTCCGGATGCCGAGCGTGACGGCCAGGTCGAAGGGCTCGGCCCGGTCGGAGATGGGGATCGACGAATAGGCCGGCACGTAGATCGTCTGGCCGGCCGCCACGCGGCTCTCCCCGATCGGCTCGACCTCCATCGCCCCCTGGCGCGGCAGGATCGCCGGCGTGTGGGTCTCCTGCGCCGGCGGATGACCGCAGGATGCCAGTGGGGCGAACCCGAGCAAAGCGACTAGGATGGCGATGCGTCTCGACATGACCCAGGTTCCCCTCTCGGACTCGTTCGACGGTCAACGCCCCGGCTTCTTCACGCCGGCAAGAAAGTAAGTCGGGCTTTGGCCTGACGGAATCAGAACGTCAGGCTAAAGCCTGACCTACGGGAGATCCTATCAGGAGGCTGCCCTGGCGACAGGATCGCGTTGTCAACTCGTGCGACCGTCGGATATCTTCGGCGGCCGACCCTCGCGCCGGCTGCGGCGCGGGAACTCGAGTCCGCGGATCGCTACAAGGAGGGATGCTGATGCCGCTACACCTGGGACCCGGTCCGGTCTTCACGTACGAGTCGATCGCCGCGACGCGGCGATGGCAGTTCTATGCCCAGCGGTCGCTCTTCGTGCTGGGACTGCTGGCGGCGCTGGTCCTCGCCTGGTGGCTGATGCGGATCGAGTCCAATCAACCCGGCGGCGGCCTGGCGATCCGGCAGCTCGCCGCCCTGGGCGCATCGTTCTATTACGCGATCGCCACCATCCAGCTCGCTCTCGTGTTGATCGTCGCTCCAGCCGCGACCGCCGGCGCGATCTGCCTCGACCGCGCCCGCGGCACCCTCACCCACATGATGGTCACCGACCTGTCCGACGCCGAGATCGTTCTGGGGAAGCTGGCCGCGCGGCTGGCCCCGGTCCTGGCCCTGGTCGCCGCCACGGTGCCCGTCCTGGCCGTCGCCGGGCTGCTCGGAGGGATCATTATCGACGCGATCCTGGCACTGACGTTGATCACCCTGGCGCTGGCCATCCTGGGCTGCGCGCTGGCCCTGGCCTGCTCGGTCCGGGCGACGAAGACGCACGAGGTCTTGATGGCCGTCTACATGATCGAAGCCGCCTGGGTGATGGGACCACTGATCTGGGAACTGCTCGCGGAGACCGATCTCGTGCCGGACGTGCCCGCGTGGTTCCAGATGATCAACCCATTCGTGCTGGCGTGGGCACCCTACGCCTGGCCGAACGCGGTGGACGGCCAGCTCCTCGCGATCGTCCTCGGCGGGACGCTGGCCCTTGCGGCCGGACTGGTTGCCTTCGCGGTGCTCCGGCTCCGGGCCGAGGTGACGAAGGATTCCGGCGCGCGGGTCGCGCGGGTGTTGCAGTGGCTGGGCCAGGTCCCTGCGCGGCTCTCGAAGTGGCGTCGTGGTCCGTCGCTGGATGACGACCCGGTGTTGTGGCGCGAGTGGCGCCGGAGCCGGCCGTCACGGCTGGCTCGGATTGTCTGGGGTCTGTTCATCGTCGCATCGCTTTCCGGCACGGGCCTGGGTATCTTCACGGCCTCGGACGGCCATCGGGGCAGTCAGATGTTTCTCGAGCTGGTCGGCGGTTTCGAGGCCACGTTCGGCCTGCTGCTGGTGAGTCTCGCGGCGCCCACGGTGCTGGCGGAGGAGCGGGTGCGCGGCAGCCTCGACGTGCTGATGGCGACCCCACTGCCGACCGACCGGATCGTCCTGTCCAAGTGGTGGGGAGCGTACCGGGTCGTGCCGGCGTTGGCCCTGCTCCCCGCCGTTGGGGCCATCGTCGTCGCGACCGGGGATCCGGTCGCCGCCGCGGCCCTGAGGCCGGGGCCGGGACAGGCCCCGCCGGCGCCCTTGGGTGCTTTCGACCGATTGGCCCTGGTCGCACTGCCCCTGGCCGCGCTGCTGGTCCAGGGGGCGGCCGTCACCAGCGTCGGCCTTGCCCTGGCGACCGGGATCCGGCGGCTCGGCCGCGCCGTGGCCGTGAGCGTCACGAGTTACGCGCTGTTCGCCTTCGGCTGGCTCGTCCTCGCCGAGATGGAGGTCTTCACGGGCGCCCTGAGCTGGCTGGGACTGATCTCCGAGAGGGATCACGAAACCGAGTTCTTCCTGTCCATGCTCCTCGCCGGCGCCTGCCCACTCGGTGGCCAGATCATCACGACGGTCTGGATCAACCGCCCCGGCGAGGCAACCCGGGGCGCGTTCTACGTCGGGCAAATGGTGATCATCCTGGCGACGCTCCTCTTCGCCTTGCTGGTACTCGCGCTGACGATGGCGACGTTCAACCGCTGTCTGGGTCGCATGCCCGAGCGGCCCCGACCGCCCCGCCGCGGCGCCGGGCTGCGCGGACCCCATCGCGAGGTCGAACCATCATCGCCGCGTCGATCTCCTTCTGGTATGATCACGAGTGATCCGACCCGGCACGAGGCCGTGGTGCTCGGAGAGGAGGTGTGCTCATGAGTACCGTATCGAAACCGAGGCCCCCGAAACCCGCGAAGCCGGAACCCGACCCCGACCGCTACGGCTGGCGGTACGTGCGCGTGGTGGCTGCCCACGGGACCGAGATGGCGACCCGCCGGGTCCGTGCGGCCGAACCAACGGCGCGCGCCGAGGCGAAGCAGGCCGACGCCGCAGCGAGGCGGGCCGATGCCGCGACGCAGCGGGCCGATGCCGAGGCCCACGCCCGGGCCGCGGCCGAGCAGCGAATCCGCGAGCTAGAGGCCGAGCTGAAGCGGTCCCGTCGACCCGGATCGTGACGCACCGGCGCGGCCTGGGGCGGTGGGGGATGGCCCAAACTCATTCTGGGCCTGACCGGGATGGTCTGGATGGCTCCGCAAGGTCTGGAGTCCTGAGGAAGAAGTCCAAGCCTATGAACGTCTCGCCCAGGCGATTCCCCTTCTGGCTCGCTGGCCAATCCTCCCTTGTCGCACCCGGCTCTCATGCGGTATGAGGCGCTCAAACGCATAAAGCTCAATGTTCGCAAGAATCGCCGCGATCGTCCTGGAATGCACCCGAGTCGTAGTGACACGAAACGTCCGAGATTTCCGACACTTCTCGGCGATCACCACTGTGGGACCACGGGCCTGACCGCGGAGACCGTCGAGACGGAGACCCGAGTTTCACCGCCGAGACCGCCGAGATGGGGACCGAGGAAACCGAGCGGGTCGGGAGGGTCCTTGGGAACGAAGCCCGATGCGCTCTCGCTCTTCTCGGCGTGTTCCTCGGCGGTCTCCGCGGTCTCTGCGGTGAATCCGTCCTCTCCCTCTCGGGGTGCGACAGGTGGTCCAATGGTGGTGATCGTCGAGGAGTGTCGAATTTCCACCGGGTTTCGAGTCTTGCTGTCGAGAACTGGGTTTCCTGACCGTCCATTCCCGCTCCGCGCTCCGTGGGCTGTGGCCCGGATCCACCCGAGCGTGAGGTCTTCAACGTCCGGATGACCTGGCTTCCGGCAGGCATCGCCGAGGGGTCCGGAATCGAGGACGATGACCCGCGCCCTGCTCGGATTCATCACTTTATGGCGGTGACGACAAACCAGCCCGGGGCAAGGGTGCCGGAGACGCTCGCCCCTCGCAGGTTCCTCGACCACGCGCTCACACGGTGAGGACGCCGGAACGGATCAGGTACGCCAGGCGCTGCCGCTGTTCCGGAGTCAACAGCGCGTGGATCTCCTGGAGGGCTCGGATGAGCGTCTCGCGCACCCGGGCCGCGCTCTGGACCCGGCGTTCGCCGGCGCTGGCGGCCTTGGCGGCGTCGAAGGCCTCGCCGGCAACCGCGTCGGCGAACTCCGCCAGCGAGCGGCGGTCGTCCACCTCGGCCTGGGCGCGCTCGGTCTTCAGCTCGTCGAGGATGCGGACCAGCGCGGTGATCTGCGTGTCGTCCAGGTCGAGCTTGTGCGCGAGGAAACGCAGCGGGCGTCGGACGCCGAAGGCGGACCGATCCGCGTCGTGATGATGGTGGGGCATGAAACACCCTCTGCGCTCACCCCGATCGCGACGAGCGGAGCGCTGATAGTGCTCGTACTGCTCCAGCCAATCGGGACCGTGAAGGAAGGGGAACCGTTCGAAATGACGCGGCTCGCGTCGCGAGGCATGACACATGGCTTTCTCCTTCTCGCCGAGGCGGTACGCTCCCGGCGGGGACACCACGCGTGGGCACCCTGCCACACGCTCGTGGGAATCGTATGACGGCGGGCCGGTGCCGGTCAAGCCCCCCTGATTCAAGGCAGCCATGCGGTGAGGAAGGGCGACAAGACCCAGAGGATTCCCAAGACCCGGCCCGCATCGTTCTAGAGACCCAGCCAGGACCACGCCTGCTGGAATGCCTCCGCTCGCTGGTAGGCCGCTGTCTCGGACTCGAATTGAGCCTTCGAGACGTACCCTCTGTGGTACATCATCTCGGACCATCTCAATCGGGCGGCCGCCCGCTGGTAGTCGTCCCGGACCCGTCGGTACTGGTCCCATCGCCGATATCCCCAGGCCACCAATCCCAGGACCGCGACCAGGATCATCAGCGTGCGGATGTGGAGTCTCAGCCGAGGACGCGCGGATTGGGGCGACGGGTGTCCGGACATCTCAGGCTCTCCCAGGTGCAGGGACTCTTCCGGGAAATCGCCGCGCGACACGAGCTGGTCCCTGTCTCACCCGTGGTCCGTTGAATTATAATCGCACAGCGACGCTCCGACTTCGATCGTTTCTTCCCGGCGCGGACTGGGACCGCGGGGTGAGGGCTCCTCGATGACCCTGGATCCTGCCGTGCTCCGAACGATCGGTAACCCGTGGATGCTCGCCGCAGTCGCCGCCGTGGGGCTGGTGATGGCGCCGGTGTTGGTGGGCTTTGCGCCGCTCAGCGGCGACCCGGAGCTGATGTACCAGCCGATCAAGAGCGAGCTGGGGCGCGCGCTGGCCGCGGGCCGGCTTCCGTTCTGGAGCGATCGCTTCGGGTTGGGCGTCCCCCTGGTTGCCGAGAGCCACGTCGCGGCGTTCTATCCCCCCAACTGGGTGCTCTATCGCCTCTGGCCGGTCGGGACGGCGTACCGGCTGGCGCTGTGGCTGCACATGGTCACCCTGGCGGCCGCCAGCTACGCCTACGCGCGGGTGCTGGGGATCGGCCGGCCGGGCTCCGCAGTGACGGCGTTGAGCTTCACCCTCTGCGGGTTCCAGGCCATCCACGACGTCCATGAGCCGTTCGTCTGCCAGTTGCCTTATCTTCCGCTCTGCCTGCTGCTGGCCGACCGCTACGCGACGACCGGCCACGGGTCGTGGCTGGCGGGCCTGGCGCTGGCCTGGGGCACCCAGATCACGCTGGGACACTTCCAGATCCAGATGTGGACGGCCGGCCTGGTGCTGCTGGCCGGGGGGTGGCGGGCGATAGCCGGTGCCGGCGCCGGCGCCGGGGGTTCGCGGACCCGGCCGTGGTGGCGGATCATCGGCCTGGCCGCGGGGCTGGGTTGGGGCGCGGCGGTGGCCTGGGTGCAACTGCGGCTGACCTGGGAGCTCACCGGGGTTGCGGGGTTCATCCGCCCGGCCCAGTATCTGGCGATCTACTCGTTCCCACTGGCCCACTGGGCGCAGTTCGGGCTGCCCGAGGTCTTCCTGGGCCGTCCCCTGGGCGCCGGCGATGCCTACTGGGGCCAACTGGGGACGACCCCCGGCGAGGCGTGTGCCTATGTGGGCGTCGTGCCCGTGATCCTGGCCGCCGTGGGATTCGTCGCCGGGCCTCGGGACCGCGCCCTGAGTCCCTGGCGGCTGATCGGGCCGTTGTGCCTGGCCCTGGCGACCATGCCCGGCTGGTGGCCCGACGGCTACTTCGCGCTGATGCAACTGCCGGGCCTGGGCTGGTTCCGCGCCCCGGCGCGGTACACGCTGCTGACGAGCTTCGCCCTGGCGCTGCTGGCCGGTCGCGGCCTGGACCACGCCCTGGTGCCGCGCCGGTTCTGGACCGGCCTGGGCCTGGCGATCGTCTTGGGCGCGGCGGCCTGGGGCTGGTCGATCACCTGGGCGCGCGGGGCCGACTTCCGGGCCGGTCTGGGGGCCGACACGCTCCCCACCCGGTTCGCGGCGGCGGGGCTGGCCTGGGGCCTGGGCCTGGCGGCGATCGCCGGCTGGCGCCGCGGCTGGGTCGGGGCCTGGGCGCCGCTGCTCCTGACCGCGATCGAGCTGGGCCCGCTCCTGTTCCTCGGCCCGATCTGGTGGGACTGGTCGATCCGCTTGCCCGACGCCAGCCCCGTGCTGCGCCGCCTGGCGGCCGAGCCCGGGGTCGGCCTGGTCGGCGGCTGGCTCAACAACCTGCCGGTGTACGCCGGGCGCGCGACGGCTTATCCCACCCTGGGCATCGTCCCGCCGCCGCCGAATTACCTGCTCGAGCCGGCGGTGGTCCATTCCCTCAACCAGACCAGCGCGGTGGAGAAGCGCTGGCAGCGCCGGTTCGGCGTCACCCACGGCGTCTGGGGGCGCGACGACGATCTCCGCGGGGTGGAGCTCCTGGCCGAGATCGCCGACCCGGCCCTCGATCGGGTCGTGGCCAGCGTTCCGGCCCTGCCCGGCCGCGGGCCCTGGAAGCTGGTGCGCAACCGGGACGTGTTCCCCCCGGCCTGGATCGCCTACCGGGTCCGCGAGGCGGCGGATTGGCCCCGGCTCTACACCAGGCTCTCGCGGGCCGACCTCCCGGACGACGCCTGGATGCTCTCCGAGGACCACCCGCCCTCGTTGCCGGAGCCCACCGCGCGCTCGGCCCGCGTCCAGGGCTGGGACGGCCGGACGGCGACCGTCGAGCACGACGGGTCCTGCATCCTCGTCCTGCGCCGGACCCATTACCCCGGCTGGGTCTCTTCCCTCGACGGCGGTCCCGAGCAGCCCGTGCTCAAGGTCAACGCCGGACTCCAAGGCGTCCTGATCCCCGGGGCGGGGACCAGCCGCATCGAGGTGAATTATCACCCGACCGGGCTGAGACAAGCCGCCACGGTCTCGCTCGGCGCCCTTGGGGCCGCAGTGGTGGTCGTGGTTAGTGGTCGATGGCCCGTGGTCAGGAAGAGGACGTGACTCGAGGAGGTTTGCACCGAGTTTTCCCAATCGCTCCGGAGGCGTTCAGCGACGGAACGACGGTGATCCCTCGGGATTCCCTGCCTACGGAGTCATCCAGTCCGTGGGCGGCCATTGTTCCAGCGTGATCCCGACGCCGGCGGCGATCAGGCTGAAGACGTTGACCATTCGCCGGAAGGAGCGACAGCGCTGGTAGGCCGTCGCCATGTCGAACCGGGCGGTCAACGCCGGCTGATCGGCGGTCTTGGAGTAACTTTGATTCGGGGGCATCCGTCGTTCGAGCTCCTCGGCCGCCCCGCGGCGGGATTCGGGATTGGGATGGGCCGTCGCACCGGCTACGATCCCCCGAACGCCACGTAGCGACTCGACTGCTGCCAGGAACCACGCCTCGAACTCGCGAGTTGGCATGACGACGTAGCAAGGGATGGGAGCCGCTTCAGCCTGGCCCCATGCTTGAACTCGGGGAGCGATGTCTCTCGGGCAGTCATCATCGCTGTCGAACATGACGAGGATCGCGGCGCAACCCGGTCGCAGCCTGGCCACGCGCACCCAGTTGCGGACCCCGTCCTCGCGATCGAAATCCGTACGTGGGCGCCGGATTGGCGGGTTGACGTCGAGCGGATAGGCGTTGGCCGCGACAATGAGTCGGCGCAACAGTACCGGAACGGCTTGGACCTCGCCTTTCCCCTCGACGATGGGTTGGATTCTCATGCCGCCAGATCCTCAAACAGTTCAGATCGTTGCGGTGATTCCGGACCAGGAGGCATGCCGTCTAGGGCGTTGGACCGGAAGAGTTCACCTGCGGTCGCGAGGTGTTCGCGCAGGGCCTCGCGCGACCCGATCGAGAGTGGCGTGACCCGCGTCGCCCCATCCTGCCAGGTGACGATTCGGATGTGCCGATCCTCCAACCAATCGGCGTCGAGGACCTCGGGGCTGTGGGTCGTGACGATCACTTGCGTCCGGCGGCTGGCAAGACGCAGCACATCGAGGATGACCCCGAGAGCCCCTGGGTGGATTGTCACCTCAGGCTCCTCGATCACAAGTAGTGACGGGGTCGGTCTCTGATAAACGGCTGTCAAGAGGCCCAGGGCTCGCAAGGTTCCATCCGACATGGCCGAGGCTTCCAGGGTCAGGGACCTCGGTCCATCATCCCAGCGCTGGGTGAACTCCAGCTCCAACCTGCCACCGTACTCCTTGACTTCGACCCGCTTGAGCGTGGGGACGATGGCTTCCATGAGTTCACAGATCCTTTGCAGGTCGTCCGGATCGCGGTCGGCGATTTCTCGCAAGACACGGGCAGCATTGCTGCCGTCGCTGTACAGGACTCCGCCGGAATCCGCGATCTGCCAACCCCGTAGCTTGTGGGGATCGATCGAATAATATTGCATGCCCTCCAACGAGCGGAACACGGGGGCGAACCGCCTGTCGCCCCCGATCAGAGGGAGGGCCAGTGAGTCCTCCGCAAGCCAGGGCTCGAGTCCGGCGATGTTCGACCGAAAGGTCTTGTTCTCGACTCGCTCGAACCAGTTTCGCCAGCCTCCACGGCCCTCGATCACACATTGCTCTCGCTGCACTACGTACGAAGGTCGTCGGGCCCCCCGAGCCACGACCTGGAACGCATAACGCGCAGTGGCGATCTCGTCGCCGAGCGATCCCAAGACGACGCCAAGCGCTAATGCGCGGTCCTCGCCATCGCTCGACAGGGTTGAGGACCCGTGGCAGACGACCTGGCCACCACCCCGCCACGAAAATACTTCCGGCATCCGGTTCGTCATCGCGTCGCTCAGAAAGACCAGAGCATCGGCCAAGTTGGTCTTGCCCGAGCCGTTGAGCCCGATCAAGAACGTGGGATTGTCGAAATCCACGACCTCCGAGCGGATGCTCCGGAAGCCCTGGATCACCAGCCGGCGAATGACGGGTTCCATGGCGCTGACCCCCTGTGCGACTGGACGAATACCCCTCGATTCTAACCGACCCTGCGGTTCCCCGTCCCGACTCTTCGCCCATCTTCACCGGCCCGTTCGAATTTTTTCCGGTTTCGTGCGAATCACCCCTTGCAACCTTCTACAGATTGTAGTAACCTGCCTACTACGTGTTGTAGATGGTCCGCGGGAGGAATCGACAGCAGGCGGCAGGGAGCGGTCATGGGAAGTCAGCCGGGGTTGAGTGAATCGGAGCGGGAGGTCCTCAAGGCGTTGTGGGACCACGGGCCGGGGACGGTGCGGGAGCTCAATGCGCTGTTGGCGCGTCGCGGCCGGCGGTGGGCCTACACGACGGTGGCCACGCTGCTCCAGCGGCTGTTGGCCAAGCAGTACGTGGCCAGCGATCCCTCGGTGGTGCCGCACGTCTATCGGGCGGCGGTCACGCGGGACGAGCTTCTGGAGCGCCGGCTCCAGGACGCGGCCGACGAGCTGTGCGACGGCCGGGCGGCCCCGCTGGTGCTGGCGCTGGTGCAGGGAGGCCGGTTCTCGGCTGAGGAACTGGCGCGGCTGCGCCGGCTGCTCGACGAGGCGGCCGGGTCGAAATAGTGGTCTCAGGAGTACTCAGTACGCAGTGAAGATAACGCCCGCTTCCGCTCGCTGCGTCCTGCCTGCCTCGTACTACTCTCGTGAGCCTGGACCGGGCCTGTCTTCGAGTGCCTGGACTGACTCCCTCCGACCTCATCAGACCGCGTCAGCGACTGCGTACTGTGTACTGCGTACTGAGAAACGAGGTGCGCCGATGCTGGGATGGTTTGCGGAGACGACGCTGGTGGCCGCGGGCCTGGCCGCGGTGGCGGCCCTGGGGGGCCGGGTCCGCTCGATCGGCCCGGCGGCCCGGCATGCGCTCTGGTTGGTGGTCCTGATCAAGATGATGACTCCCCCTCTGGTCTGCTGGCCCTGGGCGGTGGCCGGCTGGGGCGCGGACTGGTCCCTCGTCGCGCCCACGGCCGCCCACGCCGCGCGGATTCCTACCTGGGACCAGGACCAGGGCGCCGGTTCTCGTCGATTGCCGGGGCGAGGCTCCGAGCCGTGGACTGTCGCGGCCGTCGCCCACAGGACGGACCTCGACCCGCTGTGGGCGGGGTGCGGGCCCGGGCCGGGGGCGTTCCCAACGGTTGCGGCCGGCTCGGTGGAAGCCCCTGCTGACGATGACGCGATCGCGCCAGGGATGCGTACCGTGGTCCCGGTCACAGGGCCTGGTCTGGGCGCCCGGCTGGCGCGCGGACTGGCTGTCGCGTGGGTCGTCGTGACCGTGCTCCTGGCGAGCGGCCAGGTGTGGCGGATCCTGCGGTTCCGCCGCCGGCTCCGATCGGCTCTGCCGCCTCCGGACGACCTGGTCGAGGAGGCCGGGCAGATCGGCCGGCACCTCGCCGTGCGTGCGCCCGAGCTGCTGGTTGTCCCCGAGCTGGGCACGCCGATGCTCTGGTGTCTGGGCCGGCCGAAGCTGCTCCTGCCCGCGCAACGGGTCAAGACCCGGGACCGGGACCGCTGGCGCGGCATCCTGATCCATGAACTCGCCCACCTCCGCCGCGGCGATCACTGGGTCAGCCGGCTCGAGCTGGCTGCGGGGTTGATCTGGTGGTGGAACCCACTCTACTGGCTGACCCGCGCCCGCCTGGACACGGAGGCCGAGCTGGCGTGCGACGCCTGGGTGGTCGAGATGCTTCCCAAGGATCGCCTCGCGTATGCCGAGACCCTCTTTGACATCTGCTCCAACATGTCCCAGGCCAGGTCGCCGGCGCCCGCGTTGGGTGCTGCCGGCTCGGGCCGATTCTTCGAGAGGAGATTGATCATGATCTTGAACGACTCCGTCCCCAGCCGCCTCTCACCCCTCGGCCTGCTGGCGGCCTGTCTCCTGGCGCTGCTGGCACTGCCGTCCTGGTCGGCGGCCAGGCCGGTCGCCGACGATCCCCAGGAACCGCCCGGCCTCACGTCGCGCGCCACGACCGTCGATCAGGCCACGACCGCCTCCATCGTGGGTGACGACGATGACGCGGACGATGCGGACGACGATGATGACGCGGATGACGATGACGACAAGCCGGCCGCGCGCGCCAAGGCGAAGGCCAGGGCTGACGCGAAAGCGAAAGCCAAGGCCGAGGCCAAAGCGAAAGCCAAGAAGGCGAAGGAATTCAAGGAGAATGCCGAGGTCTCCCGCGGCAAGATCGAGAAGGACATCGAGAGCAGGTTCGGACCTGACTTCGAGAAGAAGATGGCGGAGCTCGGCGAGAAGATCGGCAAGGAGATGGAAGCCAAGTTCGGACCCGGTTCCGACTTCGAGAAGAAGATGAAGGCCCTGGGCGAGGAGATGGAAGCCAAGTTCGGACCCGGCTCGGATTTCGAGAAGAAGATGAAGGAATTGGGCAAGGAGATGGAGGCCAAGTTCGGGCCCGGCTCCGACTTCGAGAAGAAGATGAAGGCCCTGGGCGAGGAGATGAAGGAGAAGTACGGCCAGGACTCCGAGTTCATGAAGCGGCTCAAGGAGCGGCAGTTCGCCAGCCGTTTGGGCCCCCTAAAGCCCGCGAAGGAACCCTCGCAGCCGACGGCCGCTCGACCGGCCACGAGAGCCGGCCGGAGCGAGCCTGCCGCGAAGTCCTCCGCCCGGAACCGCGAACGGGAGCGCCGCATCGCCGCACTCGAGGCCCAGCTTCGCAAACTCGCCGACGAACTCAAAGCCCTCAAGGCTGGGGGCGACCAGGACGAGGATGATCCGAACTGACCTGACGACTTCCCCGCGCCCCGTTCCGGGCCGGAGAGCGACCGCGAGGGGGAGGCGGGTTGTCACGGGACATCCTCCTCCCCGGCTTTTTTCCCGTCACATCCCCTCTCAGCCCGAGTATCGCCAGAGGTTGGTCCCAAGGATTGCCGCTCTTGACCCTTCTCCACGGAAGGGCTGGCGATCTTCTGTCCCTACCGGCGAAGGATCGGATTCCCCTGCCGCCACGACTTCTCAACGCGCCCGAAATCCGCTAAACTTCGCGGTTTGAGAGACTTGGATGCTCCATGGATATTCAGCTCGGACCGTTGCTTTGACCCGACCCGATCGCGAGGCCCTCATGGACACCGAGCGCAACTTGCTCTTTGGCGTGCTCGCCTTCCAGCACGGCGCCGTCGCCGCCGATGGCCTGGCCGAGACCTGCGCCGACTGGGCCGCCCACCCCACGGAACCCCTGGCTGAGCTGATGGTCGACCGCGGCCTGCTCACTCAGGAGCAGAAGACCGAGCTGGAGCAAACCGTCGCCGCCGAGCT
>JAJPJC010000003.1 GCA_021324445.1 Isosphaeraceae bacterium | reverse complement strand
CCGATGAGCACCGCGGTCACGCTCGTGTTCTTGATGCCATTGTCGATCAGGCGCCGAATCGCGTCGTCACTCTTCCGCTTCGCCTCCTCCCAGATCGAAGCGTCCGACCACGAGGCCCGAGCGACGGCATCGAAACGGGCCGAGTTTCGGACGTTCGAGGCACGCCAGATGTCGTTGTCATAGTGGAAGCTGAAGTAGACGCGTCTGCCTGCCATGACAACCTATGCGAGTAGCTCGGGGGCGAAGTAGGGAAGCTGGCCACAGACCACGCGGAACGCGAGAACGGGGGCGCTCGCCGGGGCCAGTCTGATCTTGGGATACACGCCGATCTCGTTCCGAGGGGTGTCGGCTAGGGCGTCTGGGGCAAGCTCTGGGCAAGGTTACGCCACCAGCCTTGGCCGTGTTCCTTTTCGCTGAGAAGATTCATGCTGTCGTCCTCGGGTGTTGCGCTGGCGGTCAGAGCAGGTGCTCTCGAAGACCGTTCGCCGATGCTACGGGGAGGGTGTGACTCTCATGATGGAGTGGCGGATCGACGAGGAGATGACGACCGCATCGCTGCCGATCGGGTCCTTTGCGTGTGGCGGCTCGTGAGCAATAGTCAAGAGTTGTGGATGAAATTTCCGGCTCAGGCTGCGACGGACCCGTTCTGATCGGTGTGGTCGGGGCTGGTGGTGTCGGGTTGGCTGCTCCTTTCTTGCAGTTTGCCGTCGATGAAGGTGGCGCCGGCTCGCACCAGCGGGACCAGT
The DNA here is from genome assembly GCA_021324445.1 of Isosphaeraceae bacterium. GTDB lineage: Bacteria > Planctomycetota > Planctomycetia > Isosphaerales > Isosphaeraceae > JAJPJC01. Next base: position 2,358 of record JAJPJC010000003.1, on the reverse strand, counting down.
TCGGCGCCGGTGATGCGATGCCAGCGTTCCTGCGCCGCGTCGAGCAGCTTGTAGGCCATGGCCAGAGCCGCCTTTCTTGATCCTGCTCCTCGGGTGACCCGGGTGCGCAGTCGCACGGTGGAGAAGGTCGACTCGATCGGGTTCGTAGTGCGCAGGTGGACCCAGTGCTCGGCGGGGAAGTCGTAGAAGGCGAGGAGGCAGTCCAGCTTGCCGGTGATCTTGGCCACCGCCTTGGGATGGCCGGCGAAGGCGTCAGCAAACGCCTTGACCGCGGCGAGGGCGTCGGCGCGGGTGGGAGCACTGTAGATGGCGGCGATCTTGGCCTTGGCGTCGGGCTGTAGGCGCTTGGGTAGGGCGTCGAGGACCCGGGCGGTCTTGTGCACCCAGCAGCGCTGCTCGCGGGTGAAGGGAAACACGTCTCTCAGCGCCGCCCAGAACCCGAGCGCCCCGTCTCCGACAGCCAGCACCGGGGCGGCCAGACCCCGGGCCTTGAGGTCACGCAAAAGCTCCGCCCAGCTCTCGGTGGATTCCCGGTAGCCGTCGGTGATGGCGACGAGTTCTTTGGTTCCGTCCGGGCGGACGCCCACGATCACCAGCGAGCAGAGCCGGTCGTCTTCGAGGCGGATGTTGAAGTGGATGCCGTCCACCCACCAGTACACGTAATCCACTCCCGACAGATCGCGGGCGGACCATTCGGCGTGCTCGGCCTGCCAGGAGACCGTGAGCCGATCGATGCTGGAGGCCGACAGTCCGGCCTCGGTGCCGAAGAACTCGCCCAGGGCGGGAGCGAAGTCCCCGGTGGACAGTCCCCGCAGGTACAGCACCGGCAGCACCTCGGTCACCTTCGGGCTCTTGCGCATGTAGGCAGGCAAGATCACCGACCCGTAACGCTTGCCCTCACGGCGATCATCGACACGAGGGGCTCGGACCTCAACCGCTCCAGCGCCGGTGACGACCTGGCGGGGCCGGGCGTAACCGTTGCCCACCACCAGGCGCTTGCCGGTGGCGTCAAGACAGTCAGCGTGGGCGTCGAGATAGGCGCGCCGCTCGGCCAGCAACGCCACCTTCAACATGTCCTGAGCAGCCAGCCGGCACAACTCATCCAGGCCGACAGCCAGGTCTTCGGGATCGTCAGCCACCACCGCGGTGGCGTCATGGACTAGCTTCAACATCGGCGTACTCCTCCCCGCCGGCAGCAACCGGCGGACTCGTTGATTGGTCAACTTGGAGGGTACGTCGCGCCCTTCAGCGGATCGAGCATCCACAACATCTGGTTATAACTCCGGCTCGTTCCGTGAATGGCAGTGCATCACGCGGCCGCCGACGAGGCGTCTCTGAGGTAGCGGGCGACGGCGAGGTGGTTGTCGAGGAAGCCGGTGGCGACAAGATCGAGGCCGGCGTCGTCCAGGCTGGCCGCGATGGCACGAGCCGTGCTCTGCCGCTGTTCGAGCAGCGCGATCGCAGCATCGACAGTGGGGTGACCGGAGCTGGGGAGGGCATTGGCCTTGGCGACCCGGCAGTGGAGACTGTGCTCTCGCCCGCGTCGTGGAGTCGTCTCGACCGGGAGCCCGAAGGCACAGCACGGAAGGCGGCAGAGCAGTTGACCGCGCAGCACGGGGACCTGCATGAGCCGGTCTCACTCCCGCGCCGATACGGATTGGCCGAGCTGGGGGACGTAGAGCCGGCCGCCGAGAAGCCGGGGCTGGTGCTCGGTTCCCTTGCGAGGCTCGTGGTTCTTGATCTTCGTTCCGTAGGCGAACGACTCTTCCTCGCCGAGCCCGGTGTCCGCGCCGGCGATGCCGGCGGCTCGGAGCAGGGGGGCGAGCCCGGCGAGCCGTCCGGCGATCACGCTGAAGCCTTGCTGGGTGGCATGTCGCATGAGCATCAGCGCGTCGATGATTTTCGACGGCGAGTCATAGAGCGGGTTCACGGGGCTGAATTGGAGATAGAGGCCGTCGATCCAGTGCGGCAGGTCGTCGACCAGTTGGTGCGCAGCTTCCACCGAAGCGGTGTGGACCCCGAGGAAGGCGATGCAGGGGCGGGCGTCGGGTAGCGCGGCCTCAGCGGTCTCCAGCAGGGTGAGCGCCAGGGTGCGGACGCCGTCGCGGGGTTTGGTTGGGATGACACCCGGGAGGAGGTAGGCGGAGGCGCCGAGGGATGCCTGAGCTTGGAGGTCGGCCTCGACGAAGCGGTTCAGTGCCGAGCGGTCGCTCGCAGCGAGCGGGCCGGCCGGGGGGTAGGGGGTCGTCGTGAACTTCTCCACGAGGAACGTCCGGGGGTCGTGGTAGCGCCACGCCTGGGTGTCGACCAGGAACGAGACCCCGCGGTCACGGCACAGCTCGATCGTTGGAGCGCCGT
>JAJPJC010000154.1 GCA_021324445.1 Isosphaeraceae bacterium | reverse complement strand
GACCAGCCGCCACCCTGGCCGCCCCAGTTCAGATAAGAGAAGAGGAAGAGCCAGAGGGCCACGAGCAGGCCGCCGAGGGCGATGCGGCCCAGGAAGTTCTTGCCCGAGTAATGTCCCTCCCACACTGTCTCCTCGCCCTCGATGCCCGGACCGGGCGTATCTTCCGCCTTCGATTCCTCGATCTCGGGGGCGACGGGCTGAACGATCGCCCCGGGGGCGCCCGGCGCCACGATCACGGGGCCATTCGCCAGCGACTCAACCTGCGGTTGGGACGTCGATTCCGTCATCGGTTCATTGGTGAGCATCGGCCTGACCTCCGTCGTGCTCCCGGCCGCGGCCCCGGCCGCAGGTCCGGACCATTCCGACCCTTGCACGCGGGGAGGGTGGTGCAAATCGCGGGCCAATCGCCCCGCGCCGTGGGCCCGCCGAGACGGGATGGTCCTGTTTGTCTTGGCGGGCCGGCCCGCTTCGGAGATACTAGGCTCCCTATACAGAGGCGGACGATTGCCAGGCACCGAGAGCGGCCTGGCGGCGCGGGCGAGTGGGGCCTCCGAACCGGTCGAGGCCCGGGGACCGCGGATCGACGCACGCCAGGAGTGCGGCCATGGTGGGTCAGACGTCGGAATTGGTGGACAAACTGCGCGAGCTGGGCCGGAACCTGTGGTGGACCTGGCAGCCGAACGTGATCGCGCTGTTCCGCGAGCTGGACCCGGCGCTCTGGCGGAAGCTCGATCACAACCCGGTCGAGTTCCTCAAGCGGCTGCCGGTTGATCAACTGGAGCGGCGGGCGTCCGAGACGGCCCTGGACTCGCGGATCAACTACGCGTTCCGCCGGCTGGCCGAGTACCTCAAGGACACCGATAGCTGGGGCGCGGTGCACGCCTCGATCCTGCGGGCGCGGCCGGTCGCCTACTTCTCCGCCGAGTTCGGCCTGCACGAGAGCCTGCCGATCTACTCCGGTGGCCTGGGGGTGCTGGCTGGCGACCACCTCAAGAGCGCCAGCGACCTGGGCATCCCCCTGATCGGCGTCGGCCTGCTGTACGCCCAGGGCTACTTCCGCCAGTCGCTCGACGCCAACGGCTGGCAGCAGGAGCATTACCTCAACACCGACGTCGAGGCCCTGCCGATCGAGAGCGTGGCCGGCCCCGACGACAGGCCGCTGCTGGTCGCCGTGGAGACCGCGACCGGCGTCCTGCACGCGCGGGTCTGGCGGGTGGAGGTCGGCCGGACGACCTTGCTGCTCCTCGACGCCAACGTGCCGGAGAACAACGAGTCGGACCGGTCGCTGACGGCGCGGCTCTACGGCGGCGATGCCCGGACCCGGATCCGCCAGGAGCTGCTCCTGGGTGTCGGCGGCGTCCGCGCCCTGCACGCCCTGGGGATCACCCCCTCGGTCCTGCACCTCAACGAGGGCCACAGCGCCTTCGCGACGCTGGAGATGATCCGCCGGCAGATCGAGGACACCGGCCTGCCGTTCGGCGAGGTGGTCCGCGACGTCTCGGCGATGACCGTCTTCACCACCCACACGCCGGTGGCCGCCGGCCATGATCGGTTCCCCGCGCCGCTGGTGGAGGAGCACCTGGGCAAGATCCGCGAGGCCCTGCACCTCTCCCACGACGACTTCATGGGCCTGGGGCGGGTCTACCCGGCCGATCACAACGAGCCGTTCTGCATGACCGTGCTGGCTCTGAAGCTCTCGCAGCACGCCAACGGCGTCAGCGCCCTGCACGGCGTCGTCTCGCGGCGGATGTGGCATCCGCTGTTCCCGGGCCGGCCGGAGAAGGACGTGCCGATCGGCCACATCACCAACGGGGTGCACGTGGAGAGCTGGATGGCCCCGCAGGTGCACCTGCTCTTCGACCGCCACCTGGGCACCGACTGGCCGAGCCGCCAGCGGCATCCGGAGACCTGGGAGGCGATCGACAAGATCGAGGACGCCGAGCTGTGGGAGACGCAGCAGGTCCTCAAGGCCCGGATGATCAACTTCGTCCGCAACCGGCTCGCCGCCCAGGCCCGCCGGCGGGACGAGCCCGAGGCGGCCGTCGACGCCGCCATGGAGGCCCTCGACCTCGACGCCCTGACCATCGGCTTCGCGCGCCGGTTCGCCACCTACAAGCGCGCCGGGCTGGTCCTCCAGGACGTCGAGCGGCTCATCGAGATGGTCAACTCGGCCGACCGGCCGATCCAGTTCGTCTTCGGCGGCAAGGCCCACCCGGAGGACCGGATGGGCAAGGAACTGATCCAGAACATCGCCCGTCTCACCCGGCAGGACCGCTTCGCGACGCGGATCGTCTTCGTCGAGGATTATGATATGAACCTGGCGAGGATGCTCGTCCAGGGGGTGGACGTCTGGCTGAACAACCCGCGCCGCCCGCAGGAGGCCAGCGGCACCTCCGGCCAGAAGGCCGCGCTCAACGGCGCCCTGAACTGCTCGATCCTCGACGGATGGTGGGCCGAGGCGTATGATGGCACCAACGGCTTCGCCATCGGGACCGGTCAGACCCACGCCAACCCGTCGGTCCAGGACGAGCGCGATCACCGATCGCTCCTCGAGACGCTGACCGAGCAGGTGATCCCCCTGTACTACCGGCGGGACGCCTCGGGCCTGCCGCGCGGGTGGATCACCCGGCAGAAGGACGCCTTCCGCACCCTGGCCTGGCGGTTCAACGCGGACCGGATGGTGATGGACTACGCCCGGCTCGGCTACCTCCCGGCCGCCGGTGGCGTGTCGTGTGCAATGCCAAATTGGTAACGAGTGTTCAGTGTTCAGTGTTCAGCGGAGATCCGGGAAGCGCCTCCCGTTCGCGCCGACCTTTGCTCGGTCCGGGGCACGGCGACCGGCGCTCGTGGGGCACGTCCCCGGGCGGCCACCGACCCGTTGCCCGAAGTAGAGCCCGTCATACACTGAACACTGAACACTGAACACTGACCGCTGAACACTGAACCCTCGCTCTACTATGAGCCAGATGCAGGCGTTGATCGGCGAGACCCTGGGCCAGAAGTACCCCTACCGGATCGAGTCGGTCCTGGGCTCCGGGGCCATGGGCGTGGTCTACCGGGCGACCGACGTGAACCGGGGGCGTCCGGTCGCCGTCAAGGTCGTCAGCGGCGAGATCGCGCAGGGCGGCAAGGTCAAGGCGCGATTCGAGCGCGAGGCCCAGATCCTCGACCAGTTCCGCCACCCCGGCATCGTCCGGTTCCTGGGCTACGGCAAGTACCGCGGGACCATCTACATCGCCATGGAGTACATCCAGGGGACCACCCTGGAGAAGCTCCTGCAAGAGGGCGGGGCGATGCCCTGGCGCGAGG
>JAJPJC010000319.1 GCA_021324445.1 Isosphaeraceae bacterium | reverse complement strand
TTGTAGGGTGGGTGAAACCCACCGATCTTCAAGCCCGCCAAGGTCTTCCGGTGGTGGGTTTCACCCACCCTACAACGGTTCGACCAGGCTTGTGGAACAGACTCTCATATTCAGTACAGGCCGGCCGCGGCCGGGTCCTGCACCCCGGAGCGGGGTCTTGAGGCGGTGATTGCACCCATTCCCGCCCGTGATCCGGAGGGAACGGATCCGCGCACTCGCCTCGGTGGCCATCCTCAGACACGCTCTGAGGCGGTGATCGGTTCGGCCGCCTCATGCCGGCCGTCGTCGTCCGTTTGGACCTCCGTTCAAGTCTGACAAAAGGTCGATTCCCGAGGCCCCGTATAGCGGACGGCCAGGTGGGGAGTCTCCAGCCGCTGGCCCGTGGACAGGGATTTCATCGCCGCCGCCAGGATACCTGTCGTCAGGAGCGTCCGCTCGACGGGGTAGGGGGGTCTCCCCGTCAGGAACATCTCCTCGGCCTTGGACATGAGGATTGCGGAGTACTGCACATTCGGCTGAGGGGGTAGGTAGAACAAGGCCGACAACGGCTCGTCGCGCCCCTTGAGCCGGGCCGAGAACGTGAAGTCCCGGACCAGACCGTTCAACAGCAGCATCGAGCCCCGCGCGCCGTCGGCGTACTGGAACCGGTAGACGACGGGCGACTTGACCAGGGAGCGGATCTCGTCGGGACTCGGGTGCCGGTGGCCGAAACCGGCCCGCGCCTGGGCCAAGGTCTGGGTGCGGCAGAGGCAGGCCTCGAACAAGGCGGGATCCCAGCCGCCCGATTCCCATCCCCCGGCCTGCTGAGCTTTCCAGACTGCATCACCCCGCAGCGCCTCGACCCAGGCCACTCCGGATTCCCCGCCCCGACGCCGTTCGGCCAGGCACTGGATGACTTCCAGGGCATGGAAGTCGTAGCTGTCGATGCCGCCGTAGGCGACCGACATCAGCTCCTCGACCTCGGACCCCCAGGGCAAGTCGACCGCGGGCAGCCGCCAGGTCACCGGCAGCGACGAGCCGGCCATCAAGGGGAAGCCCATCGCATGGGCCGTCTCGACCATCTCCTTGGCCCACTCCCAGTTCCAGGAGAGGTGCTTGTCGGTGAACACGGGGACGGCGCGCTTGTCCCGCCGGAAGACGTCCACGATCTGGCGGAAGAACTCGTAGCGCGGGTATTTCTTCTGCCCCAGCTCGTTGTTGGGGTAATCCCCGTGCTCGCCGATGACCAGGACGGCGTCCACGGCCAGGGTTTTGCCGCCGCACCGCAGGGCTTCGGCGATTGTGGGCGCGACCTTGACGCCAAACTCCTGGCCCCGCTGCCGGCTGAGATCTCCTGGCGGGACCTGGTCGACGTAGATCGAGACCACGTCCAGCCCGGGCTGATGCCAGCGGCCATTCATCGGATAGCCGTGGAGGAAGCGGTCCCCCATGTGCTGACCGTGCGATTGGAACCGCCAGACGGTCGTGACGATGGCCATCCGCTGGCGAGCCTGCGTCCCCGCGGCGGAGGCCGGCAGGGGTAACGAAGTCCCGATCGCTCCCGCGGCCGTGGAACCGAGAAAACCGCGTCGTGAGACCATGAGCGCTCCCCGCAATGCCGTTCTCAAGAGGTCTCGCCACACGGTATCAGATGGCCGCGCGAAAGCAAGGCATCTCCCAGCGGCAGGCTCCCCGCCCCTTCGAGGCTGGAGATGCCGATCCGTCGGTGGGGCCGGTCAGAAGCCCCGCGGCTCATCGCTCCTGGCGATCGGCCCCGCCCGCCTCTGCCGCCGATGATCCCTCCGGCTGCCGGACCAATCCGAGGCCGCCACGGCGAGGAGCGCCGGGCCCGCCATCCACAGGATGGAGGGCTCGGGGACGGCGGTGAGAACCTGCGAAATCGCGAACAGGTGAAACACACCCGTCGTCGTGGCGGAAGGCCACACACCCTGGTTGACCCAGGTTCCGTTCGTCGACGTGGGCGCGTGTCCGAGAAGCCCCAGGGAGGCCACGGCGATGACCCTTCCCCCTTGCGAAGGGGGGCCGGTCCCTTTCCACCCCTTGGCAAGGGGGGGAAAGAAAAGAAGAGGGGCTCCTGGGATTCCAAAGGCAAGAGGCCGCGAGCCGGGCCCGAGACCGCCTCCTCGTACACCGTCTCAGGCGGGGCGGAGGTGCAGTTCCTTGAGCTGCCGGGGCTCGACGGTGCCGGGCGCGCCGGTCATGAGGTCGGTTCCCTTGGCCGTCTTGGGGAAGGCGATGCAATCGCGGATGTTGGTCAGCCCGGCGTAGAGCATGACCAGGCGGTCGACTCCCAGCGCGATGCCGCCGTGGGGCGGGGCTCCGTTGCGCAGGGCGCCCAGGAGGAAGCCGAACTTCTCCTGGGCCTCCTCCGGAGTCAGGCCCAGATGGGCGAAGATCTTCGACTGGATCTCGGCGTCATGGCAGCGGATGGTCCCGCCGCCGGCCTCCTCGCCATTGATGACCAGGTCATAGGCCTGGGCCCGCACCCGGCCCGGGTCCGAATCGAGCAGCGGCAAGTCCTCGAACAGGGGCATGGTGAACGGGTGATGCTCGGCGACGAACCGGCCGTGCTCGGCATCCCAGGCGAAGAGGGGGAAGCGGACGACCCACGCGTAGTGGAACGACTTCGGGTCATAAAGTCCCAGTTCGGCGGCCAGCCGGCTGCGGAGACTCGACAGCGCCTGGCTGGTCACCGCCTGGCTGTCGGCAACGATCAGGATCAGGTCGCCGGCTTGCGCCCCGAACCGCTCGCGGAGCCGCTGCTGGGCCTCCGCGGCGAAGAACTTGGCGGTGGGACCGGTCAGGGCGTCGGCCTCGACCTTGAGCCAGATCAGGCCCTTGGCTCCCATGCCGGCGATGAACTCGGACAGGCCGTCGAGGTCCTTGCGGCTATACCGGGCACCGCCGCCCGGCGCGCACAGGCCCCGGATCCGATGGCCGGACGCCCGGGCCTGCTGGAAAACCTTGAACTCGGTCTGCCCGGCGATGTCGGCGATGTCCTTCAGCTCCAGGCCATAGCGCAGGTCGGGCCGGTCGCTGCCGAACCGCTCGACCACGTCCTGGTAGTCGAGTCGAGGCAGCGGGAGCGTCAGGTCCTGCCCGGTGAACTCCCTGGCCATGGCGGCGACCAGGACCTCCATGGTGGACGTCACGTCGTGATCGTCGACGAACGACATCTCGACGTCGAGCTGGGTGAACTCGGGCTGCCGGTTGGCGCGAAGGTCCTCGTCGCGGAAGCAGCGGGCGATCTGGAAGTAGCGATCGAAGCCCGAGACCATCAGGAGCTGCTTGTAAAGTTGCGGCGACTGGGGCAGCGCGTAGAAATGGCCGGGATGCACCCGGCTGGGCACGAGGAAGTCGCGCGCGCCCTCGGGGGTGCTGCGGCCGAGGATCGGGGTCTCGACCTCCAGGAAGCCGAGGTCGGACATCACGCGGCGCATGAGCTGGGCGAGCCGGTGGCGGATCAGGAAGATCTCCTGCATGCCGGGCCGGCGCAGGTCGAGGTAGCGATAGGTGAGCCGAAGCTCCTCGTTGGGCTCGGGTCCGTGCATCTCGAAGGGCGGGGTCGGCGTGGCGTTGTAGACGGTCAGTTCCTCGACCCGGACCTCGATCGCCCCGGTCGCCAGCTTGGGGTTCTCCTTGCCGGGCAGCCGGGGCGCGACGGTTCCCTTGACCCCGATGACGTGCTCATTGCGGAGTTCGTGCGCGCGCGCCTGGAGCTCCTGGCCGGCGTCGGGCTCGAAGACGACCTGGGTGATCCCGTAGCGGTCGCGGAGATCGATGAACACCAGCCCGCCGAAGTCGCGCCAGGCGTCCACCCAGCCGTTCAACGTCACCGACTGTCCCACGTGTTCGACCGTCAATTCGCCGCAGGTATGCGTTCGTTTCAGCAGCATGATCGACCATCTGAGGAATGAGGAGTTTCCGCCCGGTTCCTGTGCGCGCAACGATAACCCTTCCGGTCGGAAATCGTCAAGGCATCGAGAATTCCGACACGGCGGCGGTCCTGCGGGTTCGAGGACCATCACCTTTTCGATGGGAGCGTTGCCATGGCCGTCGATCCGAAGATCGTCGATGCTCTCAAGCTCAGCGACTTGAAACCGAAGCTGCCGCGCAATCCCCGGGTCGTCGACATCCGAGTCGAGGACCACGTCGATACCGACGGGGAGGATGCCTTGCGCGTGACCGTCATCCTGGATGAGAGAGTGAACCCGGCGAAGGTCAGCGGACAGGATGTCGGCGACTTGAAATCCGCGATCCGCAACCGGATCCGCGAACTGGGGGTCGAGCTGTGGCCTTCTATCTTCGTGGCGAAGCAGAGCGAACTCGACGAGGAGGATGAGGAATAAGAGTCTGTTCCTCAAGGTAACTGAGCCCCCGAATGGGGGCGGTGGTCAATAGCCAGGGGCGTCAGCCCCTGGGACCGTTCCGGCGCCCCTCTCCCCTTTTGGGAGAGCCCCGCAGGGGCGACAGTCACCCCGGTCGCCCTTGCGGGGCTGCTGGGAAGAGAGGGGGGGCTCGGCGCTCCGCGGTCGACCAGGGGCTGCCGCCCTTGGCTCTTGACCACCGCCCCTCCGGGGCTTTGGGAACAGTCGCTACCGTTACCGGTGTTGCCGCCGAATTGGGATATGGCTCGTGCACACACGAACCATATCCCAATACAGGAGACTCTCAGCTATGCATGATGATCTCATGGAACAGGCGGTCAGGCTGGCGACGCTCGAGGTCAGGAAGCCGTAACAAGCCAATCTGCGCCGCGCGGTCTTGTCAGCCTACTATGCTGCGTTTCACCTGCTGGTCGACGAAGCCTGCCGGACCCGGATTGGGGCGCAGCACCACCAGGCGCCCTTTCGTCAGGTCCTGGGGAGGGCCTTCGCCCATGGGCTTATGAAGGAAGCCTGCAAGTCCTTTGGCGGCGGAACTCTCAAGAAGGGAGTTGCCAAGGGACTGCCCCTGGGCTTTACCATCCCTGGGGAGATCCGGGAACTGGCGGATACCTTCGTCGATCTCCAGGAGAAACGGCACCTTGCCGATGACGACCTGACGGAACGCTTCCAACGCTCCGAGATCCTGACGCTGATCTCGGAAGTCAGGAGACGGAGCGAGAACTTCAGGAACCTGCCTCCTTCCAACGAGAAGCGGTTCTTCCTGGCCTGCTTGTGGGCCTGGAAGGAGCTGGCGAATCGTTGCGGCGCGCGGGCCAACTCCGGGCCGGTTCTCCGCGGCTTGCGGCGGGTGGAATGCGGTCAGTCGGTCGCCAGCCAGGAGGATTCCGGCGATCGGTCGGCCGCGACGACGCCGAACCGCGGGGCGGGATCGGCGGGCACCCCGTTCGGCGGGACATCGACGCGGACGAGCAGGCCCGCGGTCTGCTGGCGGTACGTCCGGGCGTAGTGGCCGCCCAGGCGGAGGAGCGCCTCGTGCGTGCCCTGCTCGACGATCCTGCCGGCGTCGAGGACGAGGATCCAGTCGGCGTCGCGGACCGACGAAACCTTGTGCGAGACCACGACGCGACTGCGGCCCAGCCAGAACTCCCGCAGCGCGGCCTGGATTACCGACTCGGTGTGGCCGTCCACGGCGCTGGTGCAGTCGTCCAGCAGCAGGACGGCGGGGTCGGCAACCAGGGCGCGGGCCAGGGCCAGGCGCTGGCGCTGACCGCCGGAGAGAGTCTGACCCCGCTCCCCCACGGGCGTGTCCAGGCCCTTGGGGAGCGTGGCGACCAGACCCTCCAGGCCGGTCACCTCCAGGGCGCGGTGGAGGGCCGCCGGGTCCGCGTCGGGCGCGGCGTAGGTCAGGTTCGAGCGGATCGTCCCCTCGAAGAGCATCGCCTGCTGGGGCACCAGCGCCACCGATCGGCGCAGGTCCGCCAGGTTGATGCCGCGGACGTCCTGGCCGTCGAGCAGGATGGCGCCCTGGCCCTCCGCCAGCTCGTAGATCCGCGGCGCCAGCGCCAGCAGGGTGGTCTTCCCAGATCCACTGGCGCCCAGCACCCCGAGCGTCATCCCGGGCTCGACCTCCAGGGAAATATGGTCCAGCACCGGCCGACCGCCAGGGGAGTAGGCAAAAGAGACATCGCGGTAGATCAGCCGTCCATTCGGTCGCACGATCCGCAACGAGCCGGTGCCGGGCGCAGCCGGTTCCGGCTCGTCGAGCACCTCGATGATGCCGTCGACGGCCACCGCGGTCGCGGCCAGCATGGCCTGGGCACCCGCCAGGCGGACGATCGGCTGGTAGAGCTGAGTCAGGAGTCCGAAGAAGGCCAGCAGCTCGCCGACGGTCAACCGCCCGTGGTTGACCAGCACGGCCCCGTAGGCCAGGACGCTCACCAGGGCCAGGCCATTGATCCACGTCGCCCAGGCCCCCTGATCAGCGACGGCCTTCAGGCTCGCCCAGCCCACGGTCCGCTGCGCGTCGATCCGTTCGTCGAATTCGGCGAGCTCGGCGTCCTCCTTGGTAAACGAGCGGACGACGCGCACGGCGGAAACCCGCTCGCTGAGCAAGGCGTACAGCGCGGCGACCTGCTCTCTCATCGCGCGGGACAGCTCGTGGATCGAGCCGGCGAACCAGCGGTGATTGACGGCAAACAGCGGCAGGGCGAGGAGCCCGATCAGGGCCAGCCTCCACTGGAGCCAGATCAGCACCCCGGAGATCGCCACCGCCAGGATGAGGTCGGAGATGAGCTGGAGCGATCCGCCGTTGAGGAAGAGCAGGAGCGAGCCCACATCGCTGGTCAGCCGGGCCATGATCCGGCCGGTCGGCTCCCGATCGAAGTACGTCATCCCTAACCGCTGGAGCTTCCGGTGCAAGGTATCGGTCAGCTCGCGGACGACTTCCAGGGTGACGCGCGACATCATGGCCGAGACCTTCCAGCCCAGGGCCATCCGGGCCACATGGCAGGCGATCATCGCCGCGAGGATCAGGCCGATCGTCACTGCGGGCGCTGCACCCGCCGCGACTCCCGGATGGAACACGAGGATGAGCTGGTCGATCGCCAGGCCTTGCAGCACCGGGATCGGCAGGTTGAGGACCGCCTGGCACAGCAACCCGGCCACCGCCAGCAGCAAGACGGCCCGGCGCGACCGCAGGAACCGGGCCTCGATCCGGGCCAGGCCGGCCCAGGCCGTTCGCTGCCGGTTCCCCGCCGCGCCGATGGGTCTCATCCCGTCAGCACCTCCCGGCCCGCCATGGCGACGTCGCGCTGCCAGGCGTTGGCACCCGAGGCCACCGGCGACCGGCCCCGGCCCGCGGGATCCCTCTGCCGGCGCTCGAAGGGGGTCACGTCGCTGAACTGCCGCGCGCAGAAATGGGCGTAGAGACCATCCCGATCGGCCAGGAGCGCTTCATGGGTCCCGGCCTGGACGATCTGCCCGCTGTCCATGACCACGATGAGACCGGCGTCGACGATGGTCCCCAGGCGGTGGGCGATGACGAAGGCGGTGCGACCTTCGAGTAGCCGGGCCAGCGCGGCCTGGACCTGCAGCTCGCTGGCGGTATCGAGCGAGCTGGTCGCCTCGTCAAGGATGATCAGGGGGGGATCCTTGCAGAAGGCTCGCGCGATCGCCAGGCGCTGGCGCTGGCCCTGGCTGAGCTTGTAACCCCCCTCGCCGACGACCGTGTCATACCCCTGGGGCAGCGCCAGGGCGAACTCGTGCACGAGTGCGGCCCGCGCCGCCGCCTCGACGGCCGCGGCATCGGCCGTGGGTGCACCGTAGCGGATGTTCTCGGCCAGGCTGCGGGCGAAGAGGATCGGTTCCTGGGGGACCACGCCGATCTGGCGGCGCAGCTCGGCGGTCGCCAGGCGGCCCAGCGGCACCCCATCGAGGCGGATCTCCCCGGCGGTCGGGTCGTAGAACCGCAACAGCAAGTTCATCAGCGTGGTCTTGCCGCTGCCGGTCGGCCCGACGATCGCCACCTTCATGCCGGGCTCGGCGCGGAGCCGGATGTCCCGCAAGACCGGCTGGCCGGGCCGGTAGGCGAACCCGACGCGGTCGAATTCGACCAGGCCGCGCGACCGGCCGATCGCCGCCGGCGTCGCGGGTTCGCGCACGTCGGGTTCCATGTCGAGGATCTCCCCCAGCCGCTCGGTGCTGGCGAGGGCCTGCTGGAACACCGTGACCAGATCCGCCAGCCGGGTGACCGGGCCGAAGAGCAAGCCGGCGAGGGTTGCCGTCGAGACCGCCTCCCCGGCCGACATCCTCCCCCGGCAGACCTCCCAGGCCCCGACCGCGAAGACGAGCGTCGTCCCGACTCCGTTCAGGCCGGCGCTGAGGTTCGCCAACGCCGCCCCCAGCCAGCCGACGCGCAGCCGGGGCCCGTGCGCCGCGCCGATCCGGCCGGCGAACTCGGCGATCTCGGCTTCCTCGCGGGCGTACGCCCTCACCACCAAGACCGCGTCGATCCGTTCCTTCAACTGGCCGAAGATCTGGTCGAGCCGATTGCGGACCTCGGTGCTGCCCGATCGAATGTGCCGGGAGAAGAACAGGAAGGTCGCCCCGTAGCCTGCCAGGACCAGGACGACCGCCAGGGTGACCTCCAGACCCCGCGTCACCAGCACCCCCAGGACGACGACGGTGGTCCCCAGATCGGTCAGCATGGCCAGGGCCTGGCTGGTGATCAGCGCCTGCACCACGGCGACGTCGTCCATCAGCCGCGAGATGATCGCGCCGGCCGGCGTGCGGTCGTAGAACGGCAGGCCCAGCCGCTGGAGCCGGGCATACAGGGCGTGCCGGAGGTCGCGGACCACGCCCAGCCCGACCGGGCCGATCACCCGCGCCAGCGCCACCGCGATCATCGCCTGCGCGGCGAAGACCCCCAGCAGCCCCAGCACCAGCACCGGCGACAGGCCGCCGGCCCTGACCGACTGATCCACCAACTCCTGGATCAGCAGGGGAAGGGGGAAACTCAGCAGGCAGGTCAGCGCCGCCAGCACCAGGGCCAGTGCCGCTTGCGCGCGGTAGGGCGCAATCAGTCCCAAGATGCGTCGCGTTGCGTTCACGAACGTCCGTGTTATTGACAGGGCCGGCGCGGCTCGCCGCAACTCGCCAGCGAGCCGCGTGCAATCCGTCGCTCTTCCTCAAATCTACGCCTGATCTTGGGGCGGGTCAACAGCGACCGTGGGGCAGCCGTCCCTGCCGGCGGCGGCGGCGGTTGGTCCCAGCCAGTCCGGCGGTCCTCCAGCCGCGCGAGGGGGCCGAGTGGGTGCTTCGGTTCCAAACTTTGGCCCCGTTGAACGCAACACGATCGGTTTCCGGCGAGATGAGGCGGAGAGCCCCAATCACGTCCTCCTCAGAAGAGACAGGCGACCGGCAGGGAGAAGATGGGACGGAGGGTCCAGGCCTTGACTTCGGCCTCGGACACCTCGTTCCTCGATGCCAGAAGGTCCAGACGGTCTTCAAGAGAGGCGGGCTGCGCGAACAACCGCGGGGCTTCGAGCAAGGTCGACTTACCGACGTTGTTCTTGCCCACCATGAGATTCACCCGTCCCAAGCGCCCGATCCGCAGCTCGCGGAAGCACCGGAACCGTTGAATCTCCAATGAGTTGAGGATCAGTTCTTGGGCCGTGATCGCTCTCTCCCTTCCCTGGCTATTCGACATGCCGGCTTCGCGTCTTCCCAGGCCCGTTGCTTTGGGGGTGCCCACCTGAGCGGCATGCTCGCCCCAGACCCACTCAACTCCCCGCCGGCGTCTTGACGCGAAATTCGCGCGTGCCGAAGGTCAGCGCCCCCAGGAGCGCGAACACGGCGGTGGCGCTCAGCAGCACGATCAGGCAGGTCGAGGCCGACGGAGCCGTGGCCGGGTCGATCGACCAGTCAGCGCCGGAGCGGTCGAGCCAGCGCACGCTCAGGACCCGGATGTAATAGATCACCGTCGCTTCCCGGATCACGAAGTCGATGTTGGCGATGACCCCCTCGAACACCACGATGTAGACCGCCCCGACGACGAGCGTCCGGCGCACCCAGAGGCTCAAGCCGCCGAAGATCGCCACGTAGGCGCCCAGGCTCAGCGCCAGGAGCGCGGCGATGATCGGAGCACGTTGCAGCAGGATGGCGCGAACGAGCCGCTCCTCGCCCCAGTAGACGGCGACGAGCGTGCCCATGGTAAAGATCACGGCGCGAAGCATCGTCACCACGAACGTGGCCAGGAGCTTGGCGAGGTAGACCGCCCAGCGCGGGATCGGCCGGATCAGGAAGTAGGTCAGCGTCTGCTCCTCGAGATCGTCCTGGACCAGGCCCGTGGCGAATAACAGGGCCGACAGCGGGACCAGTGCCGAAAAGATCAGACCGAAGACCAACACGCTCTCGACGGGGTCGGGCCGATACGCGGCCTGGTAGCGCCGGGTCAGAATCGCGAAGACGATCGGAAGCGAGAAGAGCAGGGCCAGGATCAGCAGCCGGCGCCCCCGGTTCTGCCGCTCCACCGTGATCCGCACGACCGTGAGGATCGCGGCGAGGTCGAACCAGTACGAGAGCCGGACGGAACCAGGCTCGGCCGCGAACTTCATCCTCACTTCCGAAACCAACCCTGCCACCGGCTCGGGATGGGGCGAAGGCATCGGCGCGCGGGTTGTCATGGATTCACCAGGTATTTGAAGACGGCTTCCAGGTTGTCGTCGTCAGAGTAGACTTCCTCGATCGGCGTGTCCCCCTCGAGGGCCAGGTCGACCAGGCGCGTGTAGAACCGGTCCGGCAGCCGGGTCTCGACCACGATCGCGCCGTCGTCCCGCTTCAACTCGACGCCCACGACATCATCGCAGCGCACCAGCTTGGCGGCCAGCGCCCGCGGGCTGGGCGACTTGAGCACGATCCGATGCGGGTGCTTGTCGATCAGGTCGCGGATCTGGCGGACATCCCCCACCGCGACCAGCCGCCCGCGGTTCAACAGCACGATCGACCGGGTCATCGCCTGCACCTCGTGGAAGATGTGGCTGGAGACCAGCACGGTGCGGCCCTGGCGACCCCACTCGAGAATCACGTCGATCAGCTCCCGGCGCGCCACCGGGTCGGTCCCCGTCAGCGGCTCGTCGAGGAACAGGACCGGGGGGTCGTGCACCAGGGCCTGCGCCAGCTTGATCCGCTGCCGCATCCCCTTCGAATAGCCGCGGATCGGCCGGCCGGCCGGCTCGGTCATCCGCACCAGCTCCAGCGCCCGTTCGGCCGCCGCCCGGGCACCCCGGCGACCCAGTCCACCCATCAGTGCGCAATCCGTCAAGAACCGGCGGCCCGTCATCCACTCGAAGAACGCATCCTGCTCCGGACACAGCCCGATGAAGCGATTCAGGCCCGCATTGTTCCAGGGGCGATGCCCGAGCACCCGCACCGCTCCCTGGCTCGGCCGGAGCTGGCCGGTGGCCAGTTGCAGCAACGTGCTCTTCCCCGAGCCGTTGGGCCCGAGCAGGCCGGTCACTCCCGACGGCAGCTCGAGCGACAGGTTATTCAGTCCAATCACGTGGCCATACCACTTCGAGACCGAGTGAAACTCGATGATCGGTGGTCCGGCCGTGGATGGTTGTTCGCTCATGGTGGATTCCAAATTCCAAATTCCAAATAGCAGATATATTAAAATTAGATTTCTCTATCATGTTCAAGACGAGGGCGCCCGTATCTCAGCGAGATTTCGACCACGACCTCTTGAGGACCGCACCCCACCGGCCGCCGCCCCTCTCCGGGGCGATTCCCCGGATCCTCCTCGTTGGAATCTGGAATCCCCGGTGCCTTCCCGGATCCTCCTCGTTGGAATCTGGAATCGGGAATCTGGAATCCCCGGTGCCTTCCCGGATCCTCCTCGTTGGAATCTGGAATCGGGAATCTGGAATCTGGAATCCCCGGTGCCTTCCCCGATCCTCCTCGTTGGAATCTGGAATCTGGAATCCCCGGTGCCTTCCCGGATCCTCCTCGTTGGAATCTGGAATCTGGAATCTGGAATCTGGAATCCCCGGTGCCTTCCCGGATCCTCCTCGTTGGAATCTGGAATCTGGAATCTGGAATCTGGAATCTGGAATCCCCGGTGCCTCCGGCGCGGGCGAAGATCGATCCCCGGCTAGCGGAGCCGATCAAGGCTGCGGACCTGCATCGTCAAGACGCCGAGGGAGAGCGCCGCCAGGCCCGCGAGCACCCCGGCCGACCATTGCCAGGGATATCCAGGCGGTGCGAACGGGGACCGGGGCGTCGGGTCGACGGCGGCCGCCGAGCGTCCGGTGGGTGGCACCGGCTCGGCCCGGCTCCGGAACCGGCGTCCCGGGCTGAACGGGCCGAAGGCGACGGCCTGGCCGACCTGGCGACGGCCGGTATCGAAGAGGTTCGTCACCTGGTCCCAGGCCGTCTCGGCATCGAGCAGGGCGTCGCGGAGCCGGTTCAGGTTGTGGGTGTAGGAGACCAGCGGGCACCAGTCGGCCCGCACGGTCGCACCGAGCACTCCCGCGGACAGGTTGCTGACGATCCAGAACCCCAACCACAGCGCCATGACGTACCGCGAGTTCCGCGACAGGGATGAGAACGCCAGCATCAGCAACCCGGCCGAGACCACCACGATCGCGCAGAAGGCCAGCGACCCCAGCAGGACCCGCAGGGTGTCGCGGATCACGGTGGGATCGAGGCTGAAGCCGTATCCCAGGGTGAAGGCCAGCACAACCGGTACGAGGGTGACCATCGCCAGGTAGACGGCGATGACGCCCAGCTTGCCCAGGAAGTATTCGAAGCGCCGGACCGGCCGGGACAGGTAGAGTGGCAGCGCGTTGAACCTCAGGTCCTGGCTGATCAGGTCGGGTCCGACCAGGAGCACGAGGATCATCGGGAAGAAGAGCTGGACCTCGAAGAACTGGCGGAACGCCAGGGTCCAGAGCGCTGTCCGATAGCCCCGTGGGCCGGCCTTGAGCTCCTCGGGCAGGTCCCTCAAGAACATCAGGAAGGGCGTCAGCAGGCGCGACCCTTGCTCGAACAGGCCCCAGAGCACGAGGAAGCACGACAGCAGCAACGGGGGCCCGCAGGCGCCGAAGATGACCCACCGGACCCATCGGTTGCCCAGCTGGACGAGGACTCCATGCCGGGTGATCGGCAGCCATCGCCAGGCCTGGTGGGAGAGCGGGCCGTGCCAGTGCTGGTAACCCTGGTCGAAGATGGGCATCAGTGCGGGTCCCCGAGGGCGTTGAGGAAGACCTCTTCGAGCGTGCTCCGCCTGGGACGGAGCGAGCGCACCTGTTCGCCGGCATCGCGGGCGAGCTCCCAGATCGCCCCGGCGGGGGCGCCCGGCGGCAGGCACACCAGCAGGTGGTCGTCGACCGGCTCGGCCGCGATGCCCCGGCCCGCGAGCCGCCGGGCGAACTGGACCGGATCGCCCTTGACGCGGACCTCGAATTCGGCGTGGTGAGCGGCTTTGAGGTCCGCGATCCGCCCCTGGGCGAGCAGCCGGCCCCGGCCCAGGACCATGACATAGTCGCAGACCGCCTCGACGTCGGGGAGCAGATGGCTGGAGAAGAGCAGGCTCATCCCCTTGTGGTGGGCCAGGTCATCGGTCAGCTCCAGGACGTCGTCGCGGCCGGCCGGGTCCATCCCGTTGGTCGGCTCGTCGAGGATCAACAGCCGCGGGTCGTGCACGATCGCCGCGGCGATCTTGAGCCGCTGCTTCATCCCGGTCGAGTACGACTCGACCCGCCGGTACCGCGCCTCGCCCAGACCCACGTAGTCGAGCACTTCGTGGGCGCGTTGCAGGGCATCCTTGGGGCCCATGCCGACGAGCTCCCCCGCGTAGGCGACGAACGCCACGCCGATCAGGCCCGGAAAGAGACATTCATCCTCGGGCACGAACCCGGCGGCCTGGCGGATGGCCAGACGCTGGCTGCGGCAGTCCATCCCCAGGACGCGCCCGGACCCCGAGTCGATCGCGATCAGGCCCAGCAAGGTCCGGATCATGGTCGTCTTGCCCGCGCCGTTGGGTCCCAGCAGGCCGATCGCCCCTTCAGGGAGCGACACCGACAGGCCCCGCAACGCCCACACCTGGCCGTAAGTCTTGGTGACGTTCTCCAATTCGATCAGCATCGACGAATCCGATCGCCGCCGCGCCAGCCTCGGACCCTCCAGCCCGTGCCGGCGCCACGAGATGGCCCGGGTCGATCCGTCCCTGAGGGCTCGCCCCCGATTCGCACATCGCCCGGGATCATTATTGGACGAGCGGCCATCCGCTGCAAGCGCGCGATGCCGGTTCCTGGACCTGGGCCATCGTCTCGGAGCCAGAACCCGCCCAACGGCGAGCCAGTGGCACGGTGAACCTCGACCACGGGGCTTGCTTCGATCCTGCATCGCGAACTTTTGGTAACCAACGTCGCGCCAGGAGACTCATCAGTCAAGGAGGCGAGAGCGGAATCCGGCGATCCACCGGCTCGGTCCCTGCCCCGCCTGGGGCGCCGGGCCGAGCGTGGGTGAACTCTTGTCGATTCCCGGACAGTTCTCAGTTGAGTCGGGCGGCCCATCACGCCCGGCCTTGGAGGAGACCACTCAGTATGCACACGATCCTGCGCCGACTTGCGTTGTTGAGCTGCTCGCTGCTCGTGGCCGTGGGTACTGCCCAGGCTGAGACCGCTTATCTTCAGACCAACCTTGTCACGAACGATCAGAGCGTGGCTCCCGCTCAACAGACCGACCCCAACTTGATCAATCCGTGGGGAGTCTCCTTCTCCACCACGAGCCCGATCTGGGTGTCCAACCAGGGGGGAACCGGTCCCCTGGGAGCCGGGTCGACGTCGCTCTTCACACTGCACGGCAACACGAGCTCTCCGACGGTCGCGACCTTCGGAGTTCCCAACCTGGGCGGCGCCGCACCCAGCGACAACAATGGTCCAACCGGCCAGGTGAGCACCGCCGCGCCGGGGATCACCACCAGTTCGACGGACTTCAATTTCACCGCGGGTGGCAGCACCGGCAAGGCGGCATTCATTTTCGCCAATCTGGACGGCTCGATCTCAGCATGGAAAGGAGGATTATCGGCCGCGGTGATCCAGCCTTCGGCGACGGTCGCTGGCGCCTCGTTCACGGGGCTGGCAATCGGCAACACCTCGACGGGGGCCGCCCAGATTTATGCCGCCGACCAGAACAGCACCAACGTCTACATCTTCAACAGCCAATGGCAGAAGATCGGGACCCTGGCAGCGGACTCCACTCTCCCGGCCGGCTTCAAGGCGTTCAACGTCCAGAACATCGGAGGAAAGCTCTTCGTCACCTACGCCAACCCGAATTCTCCCGCCGGCGGCGTGGTGGACGAATACAGTACAAACGGCGCTCTCCTTGGTCGGGTGATCACGGACTCCGCAGGCGCTCACCTGAATACACCCTGGGGGCTCGCCGTGGCGCCCGTGGGCTGGGGCCAGTTTGGCGGCGACCTGCTCATCGGCAACAACGACGTCGACGGCTTCATCAATGCCTACAGCCTCAGCGGGACCACCGCGACATGGCAGGGCACCCTGATGCTCAACACCGGACAGCCTTTTCACGAAGGCGAGCTGTGGGGCATGACTTTCGGTAACGGCGGCAGCGGTGGTTCCCCGAACACGCTGTACATCGCCGCCGGGCTCGAGGGTGCGACGAATGGCCTGATCGCGGCCATTTCGGTGCCCGAGCCGAGCTCAGGGGTGTTAGGTCTGATCGCGGTGGCGATTGTGGGCGGCGGCTGGCAATGGAAACACCGCCGGCGCCCCCGAGTGGCCTGAACGGGCCGGACCGCGCTCGGAAGACCCATGACCTCCTGATTCGTTTGGCCGCCGGCGCGGCCGACCCTCGAGTCGGCCCGCGCCCGGCGGACCGTTGCGCGCGGGATTGAGATCCCTTGCGCGGTCAACTCCAACCGAGACGGTGACGTCCGGCAGCACAGGCCTGAGGGCGACCGGCGAGTCGCTCCCCCGCGGCGAGCTGGCCGGGGGCGCCGTGCTGGTGTTGTGGGCCCTCCTGAATCTTGGCGGCATCTTCGACCATCGCCGCTGGGCGCTTCCCTCCGAGCTGTTGCGGCTGCCGGTCACGGCCGTGACGCTGGCCGCCCGGCTGCCCGAGAGCTCATGGCGTGCGCCGGCGCAGGCGGCCCTGGCGCTGGCGGTCGTGGCATCGTGGCTCTGCCTGCTGGCCTATCGCCGCGAGTTTGACGGCCGGTCGCAGGCTCCGAGCCATGGGTCTCCGGCCCCTCGCCAGGGGATTGCAACCCTCGACGCGAGCCGGTAAAAACGTCTCGGATCGATCGTGAGACCGACGTCGATCGGTGCGGATCGACGCGCGTCTTCCCTCACCCGGAAGGCCGAAACGCCGATCTGGACCGAGGTCGATGCGACGAATCCCTGCCGTGAAGAGACGCCGATGTCCAAGCCCCATGATGTGCCAAGTTGGTGTCAGATCGTGTGCCAAGTTGGTGTCAGATCGGGATTTCGGAGTCACGTTGCTGTCAGGCACCGACACCGACGGCACCCACGCGGTTCTTGACAACCCCTGCTCAACTACGCCCACACGGCCCAGGAACGGACGCCGATGTGCCGGGCGGTGGCCCGCGCTCTGAGGCCCGGCGGGCGCTTCGTGACGGTCAACAGTAACCCCGCAGAGCCGACCGTCGCCTTCCCTGCGGCCCGCGCCTACGGCTTCTCGAGGCGCGTCGAGGGGGAGTTGGTGGACGGTGCCCCCATCGTCTTGGAGTTTTTCCTGCCCGAAGGCTCCTTCGAGGTGACGAACTACTACCTCAGCGTGGGGACGATGGAAGAGGCGTTCCGCTCGGCGGGCCTGCGCGAGGTGCGCTGGCACGCGCCCGAGGTATCGCCCGAGGGCCTGCGCGAGTTCGGCCCGGAGTACTGGGCGGACTTCCTCGCCCACCCGCCGGTGGCCTTCATCGAGTGCGTCAAGTAGGTCTCCGGCAGGGGATGCGGGGCGGCTGGCCTGGAAGGGCGGTCCCCGCTGCCACGCGCGCCAAGGAAGGTTTGGCCGAACGGTACCGATTCCCTCGCCTTGGCCTGCCGCAACGCACCTGCCCCGGCCAACAGCTCGCGCGTCCAATCCGTTGCCCTGGAGCAGGATGCGCTCACATCCTTGACCAACAGGGGGAAGGAGGGCGAGGGCTTGTTGGCGATGCGGGCAGGGGGCCAGAAGCTCCGCTTGTGCCTCCCGCTGGGATGATCTGTCCTTTGGCCCTCCTCCTCGATTCGAGACCGACTCATCTCCCTCGACGCCCGACGTTCCAGGGACGCAGCAGCACCAAGAATCGGAAAACGAAATCCGAGTCAGTCGCGCGCGCTGCGATATCCCATAATTATCCTGGAGTGGTTCCACGCGCCGAGGACAGATTCGGGGGCGGGGTTCGGCGTCCGTCAGGCCCGAAAGGCCTGAGCGAGGAGAAAGTCCCGCATGAAAAACCGGGTGAATGAACCCGGCTCAGGTCGGGAGACCCAGGGTCGACGACCGGTCCGACCGAGGTCGCGGCAGGGAGCGACCGCCGGTCTGTCCTCGGGCGGATTCAAGAGACCCTCGCCCGGCGCAGTGGAAAACGGCGCGAACGAACCCAGCGATAGGCAAGCTTGGCAAGATGTGCATGTCATTTGCGGTATGGGCAGCCGGCGAATCCCCGGGGAAAACCGCTGGAACGAACCCGGCGATGGGCAAGGTCGGCAAGATGTACCGATAAGTCAGGGATTGTGCTGCCGAAAGGCCAGAGGCAAAACCGCTGGAACGAACCCAGCCAGCGGCGATCTCGGCTCGGTTCATCTTGATGGTCGGTCGGTCCTGGTCCTCCCGGGCTTCTCGTCCCTGGCGACAGCCGAGGCCTCAGAGACCAGACGTCGCGATGGCCTTCTCGTCCCAGGACACCCCAGTGCCGCTCGCACCGGCGACGTCGGCCATCCCGTCCTTGACTCGCAGGGGCTCGCTCAGGATCGGATTCCACCAATCCGCATATTCCAGCCAGTGGGCGGTGGGCGTGACGCAGAGCAGTTGGGCACTGATCTCCGGCCAGAGATGGCTCGAGAGGCGGATGCCCCTGGCCTGCGCCAGGGCCGACGCGCGGAGCCAGCCGGTCACGCCGCCGATCTTCATCACGTCGGGCATCATGTAGTCCGAGGCCCCGGCATCGATGGCATGTTGCATGTCCAGTGGTCCCCACCAGTTCTCCCCGCACTGGATGGGCGTCTTCGCCTCGCGGGCGATCTGCGCGTGTCCGGCATAATCATGGGCGAGCGTTGGCTCTTCGACCCAGGCGAGGCCCTCCTGGTCCAGGACGCGGAGCCGCTCCACGGCCTCGGCCGGCGTCAGGCACTGGTTGTAGTCGACCATGATGGCCACATCGTCTCCAACCGCCTTCCTCATGGCCCGGATGACCGCCAGGTCCTCCTTCACCGTGGGATAACCGATCTTGGCCTTGATCCCCTTGAAACCGCGGCGCGCCCAGTCCTCCGCGACCTTGGCCGAGCCCTCGGCACCTTCGAAACCCACCGCGCCATAGGCCGGCAGCGGTTTCTCCACGCCGCCCAGCAACCGGACCAGCGACGTGTTGTGCCAGCGCGCCAGGGCATCCCAGAGCGCCATGTCGATCGCCGAAAGCGCCATGCCGACGAGACCCTGCGTGCCAAGCAGACGGAAGCGTCGCGCCAGGATTGGTTCGATCTCGGCCGGAGCGATCGGCTCCCCCTTGATCAGACCGTCCAGGTTCTGAATAAGCTCGGCGGTCGGTCCCAGCGCGGTGGTGTGGTACGTGAAGACAAGGCTATGTCCGATCACGCCCGCATCGGTGAGCACGTCCGTCAGGACCAGCGGCGATTCGGTGATGATGCCGCCGGAGCTCCGGTGCGGATGTCGCATCGGCACGCGGACCGCCCGCGCGCGCAGCCCTTGAATCTTGGGAACGGAATCGCGTGAACCCATCGCTTGGCAGCCTCCCCGAGGTCATCCGATTGGCGAGCCCCTCCGTGGGCCGGATCTTGACGCCCCATCTCGGAATTTGCAAGCAGTCACCAGTTCACAGCAGCCCCTGGCCTCCAAACTTGTTCGGATGTATAGTATCCGGAACGGGTCGACGCGAATCGCCCGTGATCTGAGTTCGGTTCGATATCAGGGAGTGCAACTTCCATGAACGGATCCAACACACCGGCGCCGAAGGGCCGCGGGGCGCGGTTCAACCCTCCCAATCGGTTCGAGACGACGCATGGCGAGCTGGACCTCGAGCAGGTCGCCGACGATCAGGAGTATCTCGACGCGCTGAGCCGGCCGCAGACCGACTACCTCATCGACCACTCGCGCACCATCATCGCGGAGAATGACAGCCCGGACGTCGGCTTCGAGGTGAGTATCAATCCCTATCGTGGATGCGAGCACGGTTGTAGCTATTGCTATGCCAGGGCGACGCATGAGTTCCTGGGCTACTCGGCGGGCCTGGACTTCGAGACGAAGATCCTGGTCAAGGAAGAGGCACCCCAACTCTTGAGGAAAGCTCTGTCATCGCCGAAATGGCAGCCGCGGGTCCTGGCCTTGAGCGGAGTGACGGATCCCTATCAGCCGATGGAGCGGCGATGGGAGCTGACCCGGCGCTGCCTGGCGGTGCTGGCCGAGTTCCGCCAGGCGGTGACGATCATCACGAAGAACCGGCTGGTGACGCGGGACATCGATCTCCTGGGGGAACTGGCGCGATACGGTGCGGCGGGGGTCTTCCTCTCGATCACGTCGCTGGATGCCGAGCTGATCGGGCGGTTGGAGCCGCGGACAACCCGGCCGGCGGGTCGGCTGGCGGCGATCGCCGAGCTGGCCGCCGCGGGCATCCCGGTCGGAGTGATGATGGCCCCGGTGATTCCGGGGCTGACCGAGCACGAAATCCCAGCGATCGTCACGGCCGCGGCTGCGGCCGGGGCCCGGTTCGCCGGTTGGGGCCTGGTCCGGCTGCCGGGTGCGGTGGCCGGCTTGTTCCAGGACTGGCTGGAGCAGCATTACCCCGACCGCACGGGCAAGGTCCTGGATCGGATCCGCGCCGCGCGGGGCGGCCGGCTCAATGAGGTCCGCTTCTCCCTGCGGATGAGCGGCGAGGGGAACCACGCCGAGCTGATCGCGCGGCTGTTCCAGTCCGCCAGCCGTCGCGCCGGGCTGAACCAAGGCCCCTGGCCGGTCTCCCCCGCGGCGTTCCGCCGGCCGGGCCTGGAACAGCTTACGCTCTTTTAGCAGAGGACGCAGTACGCAGTCTCAAGAGGGCTCTGCTCTCTCCCTCGGCCCTGGGGCGCCGACAGGTCGCCGCCACTTTGGTTCTGGTCTTTCGCTGCGTACTGCCTACTGCGTACTTGCGAAGATTGCCATTGGCCCGATTGTCGCTTTTGATTAAAGTTCGGCCACCTGGGGTTCGGTTCGAAACCGACGGTCGGGCCCGGGTCCCTTCATCGTGTCGTCACCTCGGCGTGGTTCGATTCGCGATGATCCCGATCATCGACGGGCGGACCGGCGCCGCGCCGCTGTGCGGCGTCGCGCCGCACCGCACGCCGTGATCGCTCTGTCTTATCTCGTCTCGGGGTGTCGAGGCCGGTTGCGGTCGCGCCTGGCCGTCGCGTCGACGGACGGGCGGTGCCAGGATGCGAAGGCTGGGTCGCCCCACGGGAGGTTTGCATGCGAGATGCCCGGTTCCCACGGTTGCCCCGGCGCCGGCTGCTGGGAGTTGTCCCGGCCTGCGCGCTGGCCTTTGCCGGCTGGGGCTGCCAGCAGCCGCCCTGCTTCTGTTACTACGGCTATGGCCTGCCTCCCTGCGCGCCGGCGCCGGGCGCCGTCGCCAGTGGGCCGGTCTGCGGCACGCCGACCCAGGTCGTCGAGGGGGGGACGACGACCGCGGATGCTTCCGGGCGCTCGACCGTCGTCAGTGGATCGCAGGACTCCTCCCCGCGCGTGGTCGTCAGCGAGCCCGTCGAGCGGCGCCGCCCGTTCTGGCGGCCCGCCGACCCCGACGCGACTCTGGCCACCAGCGTCGAAGGCGCCGTCAGCGACTCCGCCGTCCAGCGCTGAGGCGCTCTCTCCCAAAATCACAGTGAAATTTGTATCTATTAATAAAATATCCTCAAAGAGCATTTAACCACGGATCACACGGATGCGCACGGATGAGGAAAGACGAGAATCCTCGTGATTCCGATCCGTGTCCGTCCGCGTGACCCGTGGTTGAGAATCTTCTGTTCCCTACTCCTCCGATCGATCCCGCGTGATAAGCCGTTCAGGCGAGGGACCAGGGCTTGCGGTACTCGTAATGGAGGAGCTGGTTGGCCGCCTCGCAGTGGGAGAAGCGTTCGGCCTGGGGATCCCAGTCGAGACGCTGGCGGGTCGCCAGGGCGATATTGGCCAGCAGGGCGAAGGTGGTGGAGCGGTGGCCCTCTTCGACGTCGGCGGCGGGCCGCTTGTGGCTCTTGACGCAGTCGAGGAAGTCGCGGGCGGCCTGCTGGTCGAGGTCGCCATCGGTCGCCTTGACGACCTCGGACTTGCGGCGGGGCTTGGGGTCCTGGAAGGCGCCGCCGCGCTCGGGGACGATCTCGTAGCCCTTGATGGTGGCGTAGGCGGTCCCGAGTGTGCCGCGGAGCTCGACCTCGGCGCCGCGGTTGAGCACCGGTTGGCCGTTGGCCTCGTGGATGCTGAAGACCGTGAGCATCCCGGAGGCGTGCTCGAAGACGGCCTCGGAGGTATCGGGGATGGTGCGGTCGTCGTCGACGGCGAACCGGCCCCCGTGCGCCGAGACGCTCGCCGGGGCCAGCTCGCCGGTCAGCCATCGAATCAGGTCGAAGTAATGGACGCCCCAGTTGGCCATCTGCGACGAATACAGGTGCCACCAGCGGAACTTGTACGGCATGATGGTCGCCTGGAAGGGACGTTCCGGCCGTGGGCCCAGCCAGAGGTCCCAGTCCAGGCCGGCCGGGGGATCCGAGGCGGGGGCATGGCCGATCCCCGTCGGGGCCATATTGCTCGTATAGGCGGCGCGGGCCACGGTGACCTTGCCCAGGGCGCCGGAGTGCACCGCCTCGGCGAGCTGGGCGTAGAGCCGGGACGAGCGGCGATGCGTCCCGACCTGGACGATCCGGTCGGACTTGCGGGCCGCCTCGACCATCGCCCGGCCCTCGACGATCGTCATCGACAGGGGCTTCTCGACATAGACATCCTTGCCCGCCTTGCAGGCGGCGATCATCTGGATGGCGTGCCAGTGATCGGGCGTGGCGATCACGACCGCATCAACATCCTTGCGGTCGAGGACCGCGCGGAAATCCTTGACCCGAGCGACCTCTCCCTCGATCGGGGGCATCTGGGCGGTGCGCTTGCCCAGGCCGGCGAACCGAGGATCCATCCGGTCATACGCCCCGTGGAGATACGGCTCATACACGTCGCACAAGGCAACGACCTGGGCATCGGCATGGGCCAGGAAACCCTTGAGGAGCTGGCAGCCGCGATTGCCCACGCCGATGAAGCCGAGCCGGACCCGGTCGTTGGCTCCCAGCACCCGGCCCGGCGCCAGGCTCGCCGCGGCGGTCGCGACGGTCGCGGCCTGCACCGCGGTCTTGGAAAACGCACGACGATTGATCCCCTGCGCCATGATCGGAGCCTCCCTCCCGGTGTCTCGAGCGAAACAAGGATCCGTGGAACCGCCCCTGCCGGCCGGTCGCCTGCGACGGTCTCACGCCCATCAGACCGTCGGATCCGGGCGAAGTCAACGCCGCGGAGCGATCGAACCGATGCAGCCCGGGCCGCCCCCGCGATACAATGGAGGCAAGAGAAGACGAGAGGAGGACGCTGATGCGGTGCCCCGGGTTGCTGATCGCGATCGTTCCGACCCTGGTGATTCTTCCTGTGCCGCGTGCCGTCGCCTTCGGCCCTGGGGAGGCGGCGGGCGGCGCGCGGGCGGGCCAGTCCGCGCAGCGCCTGCCGGGTCGTGCCGATTTCGTCGTCCTGGTCTGGTATCGCCGCAACGATCCGCTGGGTACCTTCCAGCACCAGGTCTATGACATGCGCAGGGGTGAATACACCGAGGCGGTCGAGGCCTGGATCCACGACATCCGGACGAAGTATCCCGCCTATCTCGTCCTGGTGCGGCCGGTCGACCTGAGTCGCGAGGCCGGCCAGACCGAGCAGCTCAAGGTGGGATCCGTCATCCATCGAGAGCTGTTGATTGCCGCCGCCGCGGCCGGGGTCCTCGTCGGGGAACCGCTGAGAATCAGCCCCGGTCCATCGTACTCCAGTCAAGGCCGGGCGCCGGCAGTTCAGCGGATGCCCGCCCCGGATCGGAGCTTCTTGAACCCGCCTCCGACAGTTCCCTATTATCCGGTCTATCCCCGGCTGCCCCTGTAGTGAGCGGTCCGGCACCGGCCGGTGACGCGCGGGCAGGGCGGCAACCGAGCACGGAGACAGGAGGACGTCAGAACCATGCGGACCTGGATCATCGGCAGCGGCGCCGACTGCGACCTGGTCGTGGAGCGACCGACCGTCTCGGGTCGCCATTGCCGCCTGACCGAGACAGCCGACGGCTACCTCCTGGAGGATCTGGGTTCGTCGAATGGGACGTACGTCAATGGCGCGCGGATCGCGTCGGCGACGCGGGTCTCGACCGGCGATACCATCACGCTCGGCCTGACCGTCCCCATGCCCTGGCCGGCCGTTGCCGTCGCGCCGGCCGCGACGGTCTGGCGGATCGGCCGTGACGCGGATAATGACATCGTGCTGGATGACCCGAGAGTCTCGGGCCGCCATGCGCGGCTGCTGGTCGTGCCGGGTTCGAAGCCGCAGATCCAGGACCTCGGTTCGTCCAATGGGACGTTCCTCAACTCGCCGGATCGGCGGGTGACGCAGGCCATCCCCTTGACCGAGGCCGACATCGTCTACTTCGGATCGCTGGCCGTCCCGGCGGCTCGACTGCTGAACGCGCGCCCCGCACCACCCCAAGTGGTCCCGCCGCCGATCCCGCAGGCGGTCCCGCCGCCGCTGCCACCGCCGGTTCCTCTCCCAACGCGAATCCCCGCGCCGGAGCCGGCACCGGCACCGCCGCCGGTCGTCGTGCCTGTGGCGGCCGCGGTCGTGTCCGTCGGCCCCTGGCCCATCCTCCTGCTGGCCCAGGCGCCGGCCCTCGGGCTGTTCATCGTGCTGGTCTTCGGCCGGCAGGCCGCGGTGCCGAGCACCGCGGCGAGCTGGCCATCGGTCGCTCAGGGCGTCGCCGCCACGACGTTCGCCCTGGCGCTGGCGGCGGTCTGGCTGGGAGGATCGCTGGCGGCCTGGGCATCGTTCGCGCAACGGTCGTCCGCTCGGCCGGAGGGTTCGCTCGAGGCCGTGCTCCCCGCTTCCCCGGGCGCGTTGTATGCGATCCTCGTCGCGCTCTGCGTGATGGAGTGCGGCATCTTGCTGGCGATCGTCCACTGGGGGAGCGGGCTGAATGGGTCCTGGCCCGCGATGTTCGGGGTCCTGGGGCTGGCGTCGATGGTGGTACTCCTGCTCGGCCTGGTCGTCTCGAGCCTGATGCGGAACCCCGCCACCGCCGTGGTGGTCCTGCTGGCGAGCTTCCTGGCGATGACCGCGCTGGGCGGAGGGATCCGGCCGATGCCCTCGCCGGGTCCGGTCCTCCGTATGGCCGCGGCGGCCATGCCGTCCCGATGGGCGTTCGAGGGGCTTCTCCTGCTCGAGGCGGAGCGACGTCCCGCGCCCATGGACCCTCAACCCTCGGAACCGAGCCCGGTCGGCGACCTCGCCGAGGACTTCTTCCCGGCCGAGACCGAGCGGATGGGCCCCAGCGCCGACGCGATGGCCCTGGGGTGCATGCTGGTCGGCCTGGCGGCCGCGCTGGCGCTCATCTCGGAGCGCCGGTGGATCGCCCCATGAGCTCCTTCAAGTGCTTCTCGCGGTGCCGGGCCGCCGTATGGGCGCGGAAGTGGTTCTCCAGCGGCGAGGACTCCTTGCCGAGCTGCGGCTTGCCGCGACCATTCTCGAAGCCGTGGGCCTGGGCGTAGCCCTCGAGCTTGCGCAGGAAGGCCAGGCACTCGTGGTCCGTGCGGCCGGACTCCTTCATGCGCCGATAGGCCCACGCGTCGGCCTCGAACTCTTGCGCATCCGGGTAGGCGAAGGGGATGATCAGCATGTAGAGCTTCTGCAACGTGCCGCCATCGAGCTTCGTGACCCCCGGATCGCTCAGATCCTTGAGGGCATGCTTCAGGTCAACATGCGCGATCTCGTGCCCGATGACGAACTCCAGGGCGTACTCTTCATCCTCGCCGATCATGTTGAAGAGCCCCCGACTCACGTAAATGAAGCCGCCCGGATGCGAGAAGGCGTTGACTTCATCGGAGTCGAGGATTGTGTAGGTATATTCGATCTCTTTCCGGGCGCGGGCCTTGAGGAACGGTTCGGCCGCCTCCTCGACGCGAGCCATCCAGGGGCCGGTCTCGAGTGGGCGGTTCAACTGCACGATCAGGTCGTGGAGCTCGCGGCCGAGGCGAGTTTCGTCCTGGGCCGACAAGCGGCTGAGATCCCAGGATGTCTTCCAGACCTCCTGCTCCCAGAATGGGTCGAGCTTCTTCGGTTGCAACGCCGCCCCGGGGACGTTGCCCTTGGCCCCGCCCGGCGCGCGATCCGGGACCGGCGCCGGCTTTGTCGCGGCCACGTCGGCCGCGGCCGGGGGCGTGGCGGGCGCGGTTTCCTCTTCGGCCGGTTTCGCTGAGGGGGTGACCGTGACCGTCGTGGCAGGCCTGACTGACGGCTCGGTGCGTGGCGGCGGTGCGGACTCGGGAGCGGTCGACGCCACGGGAGCGGTGTCCTCACCATCCCCCGAACGGGGCGCAGTCGCTTGGGTCGCCTCGGCGGCGAGCTTCTGCCGGCGCAAGCCGTCACGGTAGGCCTCGCCCTGGCTGCGGACCATCCACACCGAGCCGGCGACGTAAAGACATCCCACCAGGGCAGCGACGCCGTAGCGGTTCATCTCGGATGATCCTCCCGAATCACTTCCCTTGATCTTGGAGCGGTCCGGTCACCTTCTCGCGCTGCTGGAGCAGGGCGGTGTAGAGCTCGGGATAAAGTGTCCGTTCGTCCGGGGTCTCGGCCACGGCGAAGCGGAGGCCATGCCGCTGCATGAACAGCCGGAGATCGTTCACGGTCGTGCCGGCGTACTTGTCGATCTCCGCCAGCGCGCGCTCGATCTGGTGCGTCTGGAGCAGCCGCGCCGAGCTGCGCAGCTCGGCCACCCGCTTC
This sequence comes from Isosphaeraceae bacterium, assembly GCA_021324445.1. Taxonomy (GTDB): domain Bacteria; phylum Planctomycetota; class Planctomycetia; order Isosphaerales; family Isosphaeraceae; genus JAJPJC01. Next base: position 2,804 of record JAJPJC010000319.1, on the reverse strand, counting down.
TTGGCTTCCATGTAGTGCCGTTCGTTGCTCGGTGTGACTACCTTGTCCAGCTTGTTCGCCAGGATCTCCACGGCATCCTCGAGCTTCTTGATCGTCTCGAGCTGGATCTTCCCCTCGATCGCCTGCTCCAGGGCCTCATCCAGGGCGCGCTCATAGCCTCGGCGCTCGGCGGTGAACTGGTCGTCCTGGAACGCGACCGGCCACTTCCCCTTCCCTTTGGGCGACAGCCGGCTCATCGAGAACTTCTCGTTCTTCTCGGCCAGCTTGAAGGGGATCTTGCGGATCACGTCGACCGAGAGGGGCACCTTCGCGTATCGGAAGGACGACTCCGAGATCCGGGGATCCATCAGCTTGTCGAGCACGGCGTTCAAGGAGTCGCCGTTGAGCATGTCGCGCTCTTCCGGGTGCTCCAGGATCCGCTCCCGGATCTTGGCATAGGCCTCCGCGTGCCTGGCGATCATGGCCGCGCGGTGTTCGGCGTTCTCCTTGTTCTCGTTCTTGGCGACGTTCCAGATGTACTCGTTCCACCGGATGAACGTGTCGGTATTGATGGAGTTGGCTTGAGCCGTGTTGAGGTTATACAGTCCCATCCCCCAGCCGGCGACCCCGACGCCGCGGAGGTAATCACCCGCCATGGTCGAGCCGGTCCCGATGAATTGTCCCCGGGCGCCGGTCGCCAGCAAGGCGATCAAGAGAGGGATTGCCAAGCAGGTTCGCGACATTGCCATCTTCTCCCAGAAATGTCACCGATCGACAGTCGGCGTGACCTCGGACCATCGAGTCAGTCGATTCTCTCACGAAGGGGCTGTTTTGGTCCAGTGGCGGGGCGGCGAGGCCCCAGTTCCAGATTCGATGCCGTTTTCTCCGACTCGGCGGTTCCTGAAGTCCCCCAATCCAGAATTCAGAATCACGGCACCTTGAGCTGGAACCGTTGCTCGCCGATCTGGAACTGGACGGTCGCCTCGACGGTGATCTGGGCCATCCGCAGCCAGAGGCCGTTGGGTGTCTTGTTGTGCTCGGCGTGCCAGGCGCCCTTGGGCTTGCGATAGAGCCGGACGTGCCGCGGCTCGCAGAACGGGTCGTCCGGCCGGCAGATGGCGCAGCTCGGGTCCGAGCCGATCCAGTACTCGGCCTTGACCAGGAGGATCCGGTTGCCGATCTCCCGTCCGAGCAGCTCGGTCAGCGCCGGCGGTCGGAAGGGGCTGGTTCCCTCGTCCCACCCGTGGGTATTGCCGCGCTGCGACGGGTCGGCGTTGTACTCGGTCGTGGCGCCGGGGTCGGCCTGGGGCTCGTCGAACCGATATCGGCCGTTGCCGACCAGAAACTCGGCCTTGTCGGCCAGGACAGTCCGGCTGTCGCGGACGAACATGCCGTGGGTGCTCTGCAAGTCGGTGACGACCCAGCGGTGCAACCCGCCGACGTTCTGGTAGGTGATCTCGACGTGTCGGGCCGAGATATGCGAGTCGAGCGGGATGCGGAGCTCGCCCTCGGTGCGGCCGATGAGGAAGCGGCCCTCGCGGAGCCGGATAACCTCGCCGTCGGTCCGGCCGTCGTCGAAGACGGTGAGCAGCGCGATCGGCGGCCGGGCCGTCGGGCGGAACGGCGTGGCCAGCCGCCCGGAGACGGGCGGCGGCGCGGGGGCGGCGGCCAGCGGGACGGGCGGCGCGGCCCCGGGTAGCCCCGTCGGGATCGGCGGCCGGCCCTTGACTCCGGACAGGAGCGCCTGCCGGACGTCCTCCTCGGTCTCGATCAGGGTGCCGGACCGCTCCACGGGCTGGGCCGGCTGGCCGACCGGTTGCGGCAGGTGCGGGTTCACCCCGGGCTCGATCAGCGTGCCGGCCCGCTCGGGGGGAGAATTCGGTTGACCCGGCCTGAGTGGTTGAGACATCATTGGACCCCTTCCTGCGCCCAGAGGCTTGTCATCAGCACCGGCGCCTGAAACTGCGCCGCATCCGGGCTGCGCAGCAGGTTATCCCAGTCACGGACACGCGGTTCGAAGACTCGTGCGACGAGGGTTTCGAGCTGATCGATGTCCTGGATGGCCTGGAGCGTAGCGCCGGTCGCGGCGTCGGGCTCACCGAACCGCCTTGTCCCCTGACGCAACACGAGTCGCCGCGCCTCGTTGAGGCGGCCCTCGATCACGCCGTCCCGCCGCCCTTGCTCGAACATCCACAGATAGAACTTCGATTCCCGCGCGTTCTCCGACATGTTCACCGCCCTTCCGGCAGACGAGTCGTCGCTTCGTCCGGAACTCCCGTAGGTCAGGCTTTAGCCTGACATTCCCGGAGCGTCAGGCTAAGAGCCTGACCTACATCCTTGCCGACGAAGTACGTCGCGGTCCCGAGCTTGGCCGCCCGCGTCGGCAGTTTCGTGGCTCACGGAGTGCCCAGGAGGCCATTCCAGTCATGGATGCTGGTGTCCAGCACCCGTTTGGTCATCCGCTCCAGGCGTTCCACATCGTGGATGGCCTCGACGGTGCCCCGAGTCGCTTCGTCCGGCTCTCCGAAGCGAGCCTCACCCAGCATCAAGAGCATCCGCTGCGCCTCGCCGACGCGGCCCTCGTCGCGGCCCTCTCCCAAGATGAACTGGTACATCTTCGATTCCCGCATGTTGTACACTCCCTCCACTAACTGCTTGACGAACACCGGTTCATAGCGCAGCGCCATGAGGAACGACGCGGCGATCCAGAGCTTCTCAGCCCGCGGCGCCGGCTCGAGGTTGATCCGCTCGGCCATCCGCCGCATCAGGTCGGGCAGCGTCTCCTCCGCCACGTTGGTCAGCGGGGCCAGCGGCACCAGGTTGAC
>JAJPJC010000193.1 GCA_021324445.1 Isosphaeraceae bacterium | reverse complement strand
CGGCTTTCCTCATCGAGGACTTGGATCACATCTTTCTCGGTCGCGGTGCCCGGCGTGGGATGGAGCCGCACGCGCCTGGGAGGGACGTTTCCCAGCCGCCGCAAGAGATCCGCGACGGTCGCATTGGCCGGCAGCGGGAGACGCGACCGCACGGACCTGGGCTTGGGCTTGGTTTTCACGTCGCGGGCCGTGGCCATCGCAAGGACCTCCGGTTCCGATTTCGATCTGGTCCGCAGGGGGGAAGCCGCCGTGTTGATTATACGCCGCGGAGCGGCGCTTGTCGCGGCGAGGGCCGAGCCGCATGCCGCTGGTTCCCTGCCTTGCCGGCCAGGTTTTCAACGAAGATAATGCTGCCGATAAAGGTGAGGACCACCCGCCGATGTGCTCTCACGGGAGGCGACCTGTGCCATCCTGGAATTCTCGTCGGATCCGCGCCCGATGGTGGCTGGCCGGGATCGTCCTGGTTGGTCTGTCAACCGCCGCATTCGGAGTCCTGCCGACGATGGGCGTACGGGAGATCGACCCACCAGCGTCGCCCCGTTCCCTCGAAGGCCGCGCTCGAGCGGACGTGACCGGGAAAGCCCAGGACAGGAGCGCCACGGTCGCTCGGGACATCCGCCAGCTCAGCCAGCACTTCCTCGACCCCAACGGCGACGTGTCCCCCTGGATGTTCCTCCCCCGGGAGAACATCAAGAGCCTCTCCACGGCGGAACACCCCGGCATGCTCACGATCTGGGAGGCCGGTCGGGGTCAGGACGTCAAGGGGCTCTTGAAGCACCCCATCCGCATCGACGAGTACCCGCTCCCCTGGGAATTCCACCTGGGGATCGTCCAGAACTTCATCGCGCAGAAAGGATTGAGCGAGAAGCAGATCAACTATGCGATCGGCCTGAACCTGGCCCTGACGTTCTCCGATCCGTCGACCTGGCCGGCCGACCGGAACCAGCGGCCTCCCGAGACCCACTCGGCACAGCTCTTCGTCGTCCACCTGGGGAACATCGGCGAGAATTACCGGCAGGGCATTCCCCAGGTGAGGCGGACCCCGCTCAACTTCTTCGACCATTCCCCCGAGGTCTACCTGGTCTACGGCCGCGGCGACCTGGCGCCCAACCTGGTGGGCAACTGGAACATGGGGTATACCTGGGTCGGTCCCGACCCGGCGGATTCCGGCACCTGGTCCAAGCAGGGCGGACCCGCCGATGCCGTCATCCGCTTTCGCGCCCAGCTCCTCAGCCCCACGGTCCTCCAGGTGGGCGTCGGCTACGGCATCCACCCCGGCTGGCGGCTCCGGACCCTCGACGTCTCCCGGTTCGGGAAGATCACGGGGATCTGGGAGATCGGCCCGATCCTCGCGCTCGACCGTTGGATCCCTGACGTCCTCGCCCGGGAGCTGCGGCTCAATCAGCCCCCCGCCTGGCTCGAGGGCCTGAAACAGCGGAACGTCGTGCTGGGCAAGCCGGCCGCGCACCAAGACGCACTCGTCGAGGCCGCCAAACTGCTGACGACCGTAGACCCCCCGGACCCCGCCTTCCAGTATCACGTCGATTACGCCGTGTTCTACGGCAATGGTCCCCAGAACGTGGATCACCTCTCCGAAGACTTCAACATCCCCGGTTTTCTGGCCGACCAGAAGTACCTCATCGAGGGCAACGCCTTCTGCGAGACCCACTCCCACCCCGGTTACCTCACGGTCACGCAGTATGGGAACAATGGGAGCTGGGCGATGTGCCCGATCCTCGCCAGCCCCGAGATCGACTTCGCGGTGAGGAAGCCGCCGTTCGAGATCGAGCTGGCGTTCCAATCGCCGGACGACTCCCAGCCCTGGAACCTGTGGTGGAACGTCGGCGTGTTCGACGAGCGGGGGAAGTTCTACTCCTGGCAGCCCGGGATCCAGAACGTCCCCGGCCGGGGCTGCCGCTTCTTCAACACGTGGTCCAACGACCCCGTCAAGCGCGTGCGCAACCGGCTCATCGAGCTGGAATTCGAGCCGGAGCTGCCGGACTCGATCCTCCGGCATAGGCCGCTGTACATGCTCATCCAGGTCCCCGACCAGGGACACCTGCGGGTCGGTTTCAAGACCGCCAGGACGAACCCCTGGATCTTCTCGCGGCCGTTCGACACGGGGCCGGTCTTGGGCAAGATCGCCCGGTTCGGCTACCCCGCGCTGGTCTCGTTCCAGGGAGGGCTCCTGGGGAGCAAGGGCTGGGGAGTGGGGAATTATCCCGGATATCAGAAGATTTTAATCGATTACATTTACTATCGCTATGCGCTGTCGAACTAACGGTGGGTCAACCGCCCGCCGATCGCAACGACGGCGGCGGCCAGCGCGGGGTCGGCGGTGATGCGCTCGGCGGCGGCCTTGCAGGCATGACGGACGGTGGCCGGGTCGCGACCGCCGAAATAGGCCCCGATGGCCGCAAAGCTGGAGCCGGTCAGCGACCGGGCCAGGTGCATGGCGAGGTGGCGCGCTTGCACAACTGACGCCCGCCGGTCGGGCCCGCGCAGCCGGCCGAGCCGCAGACCGAACCGCGCGGCCACGGCTCGGGCGACCCCGTCGATCGTCGCGACCGGCCCGGCCAGGAGGGCCTCCTCGGCGAACAGGGTGGCGACCGTCCGCAGGTCGAGCGTGGAGCGCTCCGCGCCGGGGTGCCGTCCCGGATCGGCGCGGGTCGAGCCCCGGCCTGGTCCGCGGCCACCGGGCGAGGGCCCGAGCCGAGCTTCCAGGGCCAACCGGGCGAGCCAGCCGTCGAGGGTACGATAGCCATCGGCGGCCTGCGCCAGCCACTCGACGGCCTCGGCCGAGAGCGCCAGATGGTGCAGACCTGTGCTGAGCAGGACATAGCGGCGGCGCGCGGCCGGTCCGGGCGGCTCGATTCGCGCCGTCAGACCCCCTTGCAGGCGGTTGACCAGCCGGGCCGGCCACTGGCCGCGCGGCCATGTCCCCGGTGCCGACTGCGCCGAGACGGCCACGGCCGCTCCGGCCGCCTCGAGCGCATCCAGGGTGTGCGCCAGCTCATCCCGGGCCATCGGCGCGCGTCCCAGGCCCTCGAGATCCTCGAGCACGAAGAGATCGACGCCGCGGAGCCGGTCGCGCAGGTCCGCCCAGCCGTCCCCCACCCCCGCGCCGGCCGCCTCGGTGCAAGCCACGGCGAACGCCTCGGCGTCCAGATGCGCCACCGCCGAGCCCGGCTGCCGCCGCAGCCGCTCAGCCACCAGGCCCGCCAGCAGCCGCGACTTGCCCACTCCCGAGGGACCGTGTACCAGCAGCGGCGAGATCCCCTCATGCTCGCCCCGCGCCATCGCCTGCGCCGCAGCCATCGCCAGCTCGTTCTCCGGGCCGGTCAAATAGCCGTCCCAGGGGTGCGGCGCAGCGAGCCCGGGGACCGCGCGTGCGCGTGGTTCGATCCGCTCGGCCGTCTCGTCCGGCTCCAGGGTCATCCGCTCGACCGCCAGCGAGTCCGCCGCAGGCTCCATCCGGATCTCCGTCCCAGACCGTCGCGATCAGCCCGATACCGGTGATGGCCCTGGTTCAGGCCCCATCCGCCGGCGTGACAGTACGGGTCATCTCCTGGCCATCGCGGAGGATGACGACGGCGGCGGCGCGCCCGGGTTCGACATCGGCGGCAGCGGCGAAGACATCGGCGATGGAGGCGGTCCAGCGGCCGTCGAGGGTGGTGATCACGTCGCCGGGCCGGAGGCCGCCCTGGGCGGCGGGCGAACCTTCCTCGACCGCGGTGACCGGTACGCCCGGCGCGTCCAGGCCACCGGTCGGCTCCCCGAGCTGGATCCCCCACAGGCCCGCGGCCGCCAGCACCCGGTGCCGCGCGACCTTCGGGCCCAGCATGCGGTCGGGGAGTTCCTTGAGCAGGTCGCGAATCTGGTAGTCGACCGGCTCGAAGGTCATCTGGTGGGCCTGGTAGTCGATCGTCGTCCTGTACCGGGCAAACAGCGTGAAGCCCACGATCCCGTCGATGCGACGGCCGACCAGGTCCCCCAGGGCCTTGAGGACCGGATGGTCGAAGACGATCACCGGCAGCTTGGTGACGGTCAAGTCGCCGGCCTGGAGCTTGTCGATCTCCGCCTCGCCCCGCATCCCCAGCAGGAACGAGCGCGGGGCGTCGGCCTTGACCACGCCCGCGGCCTCGCTGGCCCGGTTGCTCAACAGCGTGATCGGCGCGCCCAGGTCGAAGATCAACCGATACGGCCCCTCGCCGTTGATCCGCGCCCGGACCATCATATGGTTGGTCGGCAGCATCTCGAAGGGAACGACGACCTTCTTGCGCTTGGCCTGGGCCTTGGCCTCAGCCCGGTCCTGGTCCGCCGGCATTTCGACCGGCCCGCGACCGGGCCAGGCTCGGACCAGGTTCGTGCCCAGTCCCAGGGCCCCGGCCACAACCACAGTCGCCAGGCCCAGCCGGAGCCACGCGGGACCCGACCCGTGGCGGCCCTGATCCGAGGCGTACGCCGTCGAAGGTGATGACGGATTCATGGGTCAGAGTCCCTCCCCGGCCGTGAGGGTCAACCGAGGCTCGCGGGCGTCGGCTCCCGAGCCGCGGCGGACGACGACCGCGACAGTGTCACCGGGCTGAACCTCGGCCAAAGCCGCCCGGGCCTCCTTGAGGCCCGGGACTTCTCGTCCCTCGATCCGGAGGATGCGATCGCCGGGCTCGAGCCCGGCCTTGGCGGCGGGCGAGCCCTTGAGGACGCGCCGGACCTGGACGGAGGTCCGTCCGCCGTCGACCCGCTCGGACCATTCCAGCCCCAGGAAGCCGCGGGAATGCCGCTGCTCCTCCGGCTGCTTGCCCATGAGGAACGCCAGGCCCTTGGCCAGCGGTCCCAGCGCGCTGAGCGCCTGGACCCCCGCCGGGGCCCGCGGTGGCTCGCCCGGCTTGTGGGGCGGGACCGGCGGGTCGCGCGGCTCGGAATCGAGCCGAGTCCAGGTCATGCGGTCCCGGGTCAGGTCGATCTCCAGGCGGTACCGCGCCAGGATGGTGAACCCGAGGATGCCGTCGATCGAGGCCCCGGCGATTCCCAGGGCGTTCATCCCCACGAGCTGGAACGGGTCCTCGATCCGCGCCTTGACCTTCGCCAGCCGGGCGCCCCCCTCGATGTCCAGGCGATCGATCGGCGTCCAGAAGCTGTCGCGAGCCGGCACAAGGCCGACCTTCTTGGCCGTCTCGGTCGCGACGAACAGGGCCGGCGCGCCCGAGTCGACCAGGAAGTTGAACGGCCCCTTGCCGTTGATCCGCACCCGGACCAGGAAGTGGTTGGTGTCGCTGAGGCGATACGGCACGCGGAACGATTGGCCGATCTGCGGGTCGCGCGGCGGCGGGCCGCCGCCGGGCGGATCGAGGGCCAACGCCGCGGTCAGGGCCAGCGCGGTCACGACCAGGGCCAACCCCAACCGCCACACGATTCGAGTCATAGGTCCGCTTCGCTTTCCGTTCGGACTGGGTCCCAGCAGGTGGACGTCGGATGCACCCGAGTATTATCGCAGATCGACCAAACGGTGGTCTACCGGAGAGCCGAGATCCTCGCAACGCATCTCGGCTCCCCGGTTCCTGACAGGCGATTTCAAAAGGGGGACTGGCACCGCGAAGACTCGGAGCCGGTCCCCCTTTTGAAATCGCTGCTGAACTACTTCAAGGGCCGATTCCCATAAGCCTCCTGGGGCGGCTCGGCCGGGACCTTCAACTCCGCGCGCAGATGGTCGAGCTCCCGCTTCAACTCCGTCACGACCGGCGCATACATCGGGTCCTCGTAGACGCTCCGCAGCTCGTGCGGGTCGTTCCGGAGGTCGAAGAGCTCCCAGACGTCCAGGTCGGGCCGGTCGAAATGGACGAGCTTGTACCGGTCCGTCACCACACCGTGGTGCGGGCGCACGTGATGCGGCGTGGGGTATTCGAAGTACTGGTAGTAGAAGCTCTTTCTCCAGTCCGACGGCGTCTGGCCTTTGAGCAGGGGGACGAGGCTCCGGCCTTGCATCTCGGTGGGGATGGGGAGTCCGGCCACGTCGAGGAACGTCTCGGCGAAATCGAGGTTTGAAACAATTTCTGGATTTACGCTCCCGGGCTTGATGACCCCAGGCCATCGGACCAAGAGCGGCGACCGCAGCGATTCCTCGAAGATCCAGCGCTTGTCGAACCAGCCGTGCTCGCCCAGGTAGAAGCCCTGGTCGGATGTGTACACGACGAGGGTGTTCTCCGCCAGGCCCTCATCGTCGAGGAACTTCAGGAGCCGGCCGACGCTCTCGTCCACGGCCTTGACGCAGCCCAGGTAATCGTGCAGGTAGCGCTGGTATTTCCAGCGCACCAGGTCCTGGCCCTGGGGCGCGGAGGCGCGGAAGGCGGCGTTGCGCGGCTCGTAGTAGGCGTCCCAGGCCCGGCGCTGCTCGGGGTTGAGAATCCTGGGGGGCGTCAGCTTGAGGTCGACCGCGTTCATCGTCTGGGCGATGGTCATATCCTGATCGTGCTCCGCCCGGCCGCGCCCGGAGTAATCGTCGAAGAGCGTGGGCGGCTCCGGGTACTTGCGATCGTGGTCGTGACCCAGGTGCCGCAGCGCGGGGAGCCATTCGCGGTGCGGCGCCTTGTGCTGGCACATCAGCAGGAACGGCTTGGACTTGTCCCGGTTCCGCAGCCACTGGAGGCTCAGCTCGGTGATGATGTCGGTGACGTAGCCCTGGTGCTGGACCGGCCGGCCGTTGTGAATCATGGGCGGGTTGTAGTACACGCCCTGGCCGGGCAGGATGTGCCACTCGTCGAATCCGGTCGGGTCGGTGACCAGGTGCCACTTGCCGAAGATGGCCGTCTGGTAGCCGGTGGCGCGCAAGAGCTTGGGGAAGGTGGTCTGAGAGCCGTCGAACCGGCTGTTGGTGTTGTTGTAGAAGCCGTTGCGGTGTGAGTATTTCCCGGTCAGGACCGAGGCGCGGCTGGGCCCGCAGATCGAGTTGGGCACGATGCAGCGGTCGAAGCGCAGGCCCTCCCTCGCCAGGCGATCGATGTGGGGCGTCTCGATCAGCCGGCGCGGATCGTGGTAGGCACTGATGGCCTGATACGCGTGGTCGTCGCTGAAGAAGAACACGATATTCGGCCTTCGCCCGGCCGGCGGAGCCTGCGTGCCGGCGACGGCCGGGAAACCACACAGGCCGCAGGCCATCAGGATCGTCAGGTGCGGCAGGTTGGCAAGACACCGGTTCATCCGACTCTCCTCCTCATCGTGCTGGAGTGACCGATCGGTGGGCATCGCCGACTCTAAGCGGAGGCGGCCTCGAGGCGGTAGATCGCGCGGAGGGGCTCCGATTCGACCAGCACGAACGGTGCCCCGCGTGCGAACGGAGAATCCTCTTGAGGAAAGAGGTAGACCACATACATGGCCCGCGGATGCTCGGCGAACGAGCGGCGAATGTTCTCGGCGACGGCTTCGAGGACGGGGCCCGTGAAGGGGTTGGCGATGAAGAGGACCACGGGATCGGCTGGGATCGGGAAGACGGCCGCGTCACCGCAATGGACCGACGCGGCGTGCCGGCCGCCGCGGTAGGAGCGGAGATTCGCGTCGGCGGTCCGGGCGAGGTCGGGGGCGAACTCGACGCCGATTGCTGAGCGGAATCCCGCCTCGAGGGCCATCAGGAGCACGCGGCCCTTGCCGCAGCCGAAGTCCACCAGCGTGAACTCGGAGGGCCGGACACCGAGATCCCGCAGGCTGCCCACGACGGAGCGGAACGACCACTGGCCCGTCGGGATGTACCCCAGCGCGTGCTCTCGGTTCGGGCTATCGAAATCGAGCTGCTCCTGGTGGACGACCTCTTCCGTCTCGACTCCCCGGCGACGATCCCAATCCTGCGCGCGGAAGACATGATACGGGATTTCCCCGTTGCGGTGAGTCGTATGGTAACGCAGCCGAGCCGCCAGCTCTTCCAGGAGTCCGCCGACGCCCTGGCTGCGCAGGAGCCACCGCAACTTCGACCATCGCAAGAACCAGGCTGTTGTCATCTCTTCCCTCAAGAGCCGGTCGTCAAGGAAGCCAGGAAGCGCAGCACGGTTCGCTTCCCATTCTATAAAATGGGGCGATCGCCGGCGCGAGCGCACTCGGCTTTTTCGAACCCGCCTCGCCGGAAACCGTTCTGGACGTGGAGGCCCGGACGATGCCTCGCTGGAGCAACTCGGACGATCCCTGGGAGGATGACCCGGGGTTGGCCTACGACCCGGAGGACCACGATGGGCCGGAGGAAAACGGCGACGAGCCGACCATCCCCTGCCCGTACTGCCGGCGCGCGATCCACGAGGATTCGGAGCGGTGCCCGTATTGCGAGCGTTACGTCTCGCGGGAAGACGCGCCGTCCCGCAAGCCCTGGTGGATCCTCATCGGCGTCGCGGCGTGCCTCTATGTCGTGTATCAATGGAGCGTCTGGTGGTGAATCGCGTCCCGGCTGGACATCTCAGTCCGGACTTCAGCTCTCCTGGCTCTGCCGCGAGGGAGGGGACGGATTCACCGCAGAGACCGCAGAGACCGCCGAGGAACACGCCGAGAAGCCCGAGAGCGCATCGGGCTTCCGTCCCCCGGACCCTCCCGACCCGCTCTCCTGGCTCTGCCGCGAGGGAGGGGACGGATTCACCGCGGAGACCGCAGAGACCGCCGAGGAACACGCCGAGAAGCCCGAGAGCGCATCGGGCTTCCGTCCCCCGG
>JAJPJC010000257.1 GCA_021324445.1 Isosphaeraceae bacterium | reverse complement strand
GGGGGGTGGGGGGGGGGGCGGTCGAAGGGGGGGCGGGGGGGGGCGGGGGGAGGGAGGGGGCAGCGTGGGTGGTGGAGTCCGCGGGGTCGAGGGGCGGGGGGTCCCCCGCGTCGAGGAGGGGGGGGGGGGGGCGGAAGCTCCGGGCGGCGTCGGCCTCGGCGCCGAGGATGGCATGGACCCGCGCCGGGTCGGTCCAGCGCAGCAGGTCGGCCCGGAGCTCGCCGCAGTCCTGGTAGCGCTCCTGGGGCTTCTTGCTCATGAGCTTGCGGACCAGGGCGGCGAACGCCGCCGGGACCCCCCGCGCCACGGTCTCCAACGGCGGCGGATCCTCCATCCGCTGCTTGAAGATCTTGTTGATCATATCGCCCCCTTCGAAGGGGGCCCTCCCTGCCAGGGCGAAGTAGAGGGTGCAGCCCAGGCTGTAGAGGTCGCTGCGGCGATCGGCCTTGGTGGCGTCGCGGAGCTGCTCCGGGCTGGCATAGTCCAGCGTCCCGAGCACGGTATTGGCCCGGGTCAGGCCCTTCTCATCATCGAGGGCGCGGGCCAGCCCCAGGTCCAGGAGCTTGACGTCGCCGTCGGGAGTGATCATGACGTTCGAGGGCTTGAGGTCGCGGTGGACCAGCCCGGCGCGGTGGGCCGCGTCCAGGCCGTCGACCAGCTTGAGGAACAGCCGGGCGGCGTCGGGGACGCGCAGCGGGCCGGCTGCCGGACTCCTCACCAGGTCGTAAAGGCTGGCGCCGGGGATGTACTCCATCACCATGAAATGGACGTCCTCTTCCCTCCCGACGGCCAGGGTCCGGGCCAGGTTGGGGTGGGTGCAGCGGCGCGAGAGCTCCATCTCGCGGCGGAACCGCGCCAGGGAATTCTCATCCTCGATCGCCTTGCGGGGTGGCAGGACCTTGATGGCCACCTGGTCCCCCTGGTCGTTGGCGGCCAGGTAGACCTTCCCCATGCCCCCCTCACCCAGGGGGCGGAGCAGGCGATAGCCGCCCAGGATCAAGCCTTTGATCTTGCCATTGAGGAGCTTGCGCGCCTGGAACGGGGTCAGCAGCCGGTCCTGGATCAACCGCCGGGCCAGGGGGACGGCGTCCTGGCCGGGGGGGCCCGGCGGCAGTTCGGCCTGGAGCCGCGCCACCACGTCGGCCGGGACCAGTCCCGAGCGGATGACGTCGGCGGCGAACTCCTCCAGACGAGGCATGGTCGCTCGGCCCCGGTTCGACCGGGGCATCCACGGGATGATGCCAGGGCCACGCGGCCCCAGTCAGGCGGCCGGGACCGCGGAATCCTGCTGGGCGACGGCGTGGATGATCAGGCAGGTGACGTTGTCCTTGGAGTCATTCGCCAGCGCCATGTCCTTGAGGGTCACGGCGGCTTGCTGGGGGTCGTCGACCGTGGCCAGGACCCGGCACAACTCGGTATCGGGGACCACGCCGGTCAGTCCATCGCTGGCCATCAACAGCCGGTCCCCCGGCCGGACGTCCAGCACCCGGACGTCTTCCGGGCCGCCGCGGGCATCCTTGCTCCCCAGGTAGAGATAGAGCACGTTCTTGAACTTGTGGGTCGAGAGCTCCTCGGGGGAGATCGTCCCCGCTTCCAGCAGGGCGTCGGCCAGCGAGTGGTCCTTGGTCAAGCGGTCCAACCGACCATCCCGCAGCCGATAGGCGCGGGAGTCGCCGATCCCGGCCACGAAGACCCGATCGTTGCGGAACTGGGCCAGGACCACGGTCGTGCCCATGTTGCTGAACTCGGTGACCGTCCCGGAGCTGCCCAGGATCTCCTGGTTGACCTCGGCCACGGCATCCCGGATCGCTTCCTTGATCCGGTTGGGCTCGGTCTCCTCGGGGGCCAGCCGCCGGGCGATCGCCCGGGGGATCAGCTCGACCGCCATCAGGCTGGCTTGCTCGCCGGCTTGCTGTCCGCCCATCCCGTCGGCCACGATGAACAGCGTGTTGGCCGGCTCCAGCGTCACGGCGGCCATCTCGCTCTGACTGTCCGAGCTGCTGTCATGCCGGACCGACCGCCGCCCGGGGACGTAGAAATTGTCCTCGTTATGATCCCGATAGTTCCCCCGAACCGACACGACGCCGACCCGCAGTTTGAGCTGGCCCGGCAAGAGGGTGAATGACGACATGGTGGCGAACTCCTCGGTCGCCTCGGGATCATCCTGGGCTGGTGCCTTGCCCCAGAGCCATTTCATCCAGCGTGATAGCCGCATCCGCGCGCCCGCCTCAGATCCACCCTTGCGGAACAGACCCCTCATCCAGCTCAATAATACCGTCTGCGCGCTCACCGCAACCGCCTTGGCCTTCATGGCCGTCGACTCCGGCTCAGGCTCGCGCATGAGCCGGGCTGGCCCATCGCATCAGATCCTCGACCCCGACGGAGCGATATGTCATGAACAGCTCGCCCGCCTCAAAGCCCGCCGTCAAGCCATGATAGCGGTTCATGGTTTCGACCGCACGGAAGATTCCCGCCTTGCTGGCGGGAAACTGAGTCTGGTAACAGCCAATGGCCTGGAGCTTGACCTCCAGGGTTGGTCCGATGTCGGCCACAATGTAACCGGATGCCTCGGGCAAGTCCAATCCATGCAAGGCGATCGGGAAGCTCAACTGGTTGCTGATCGTATGGGTGGGGAGGCCGTCGAAGGACTCCTCCCACTTGGTCAGCCGGCTATAGAAGACGGCTGCGTCGGTGATCAGCATGGCCTGATAGTGATCGGGTGAGGCCATCGCCGTCTTGCCCCCGAAACCCAGCACGACCTTGGGCTTGTGCCGTCGGAAGACCTTGGCCAAGGCGATCCGCGCCTCAAAGGTATCAAACAGCCGGCGGTTGGGGAGGTTGAGATTGATCCGTGTCACCACCCCCAGGATCGCCGCGGCCCGCTGGGCCTCGGCCAGCCGGACATCGGGTCCCGGCGAGTGCGGGGTCGGCTCGCCGTCGGTCAGGTCGACGATCCCCACAGCGTAACCTTTCCGGGCCAGCCGAGCCAGCGTGCCACCGCAGGCGATCTCGATATCGTCGGGATGAGCACCGACCGCGATCAGGTCGAGCTCCGGGTCCTGCGACTCGGCCATGCGACTGCTCACCTCGCGAACCAGACCACGGGATCCGCCACTCATCGAATATAATCGATCTCACCGCTTCTTCACAACCGGGCCGTGCGATCAAAGTTGGCGACCCGGCGGGTCGGGGCGCCGCCGGTCGCCCCGGGAGGGATGCGCTCAGTCATCACTGGGGTCCTTCTTGGTGACGGCCAGGAGGAAGCTGGGAGCGATCGCCTCGAACCGGAGGCGGTCCATTTGCTCGATCCCGCGCGCGATCGTCACGTTCCAGACCCGCACGGCGCCGGCCAGGCCCTTGAGGGTGTGGTAGGCGGTCACCAGGGCCTCGATGGTGGCGACGTTGACGGCCAGGTTTCCCCCCTGGCCGAGCCGGGCGTAGGCCGCGCTGAGGACCAGATCGACTTGCCGGCCGGTTCCCCCCACGAAGACGGCGTCGGGCTCGGGGAGCGTCGCCAGCACCTCGGGGGCGCGCCCGGCGACGGTCCGGACGTTCGGGACGCCGAAGGCCGCCGCGTTGGCCTGGATCAACGCGACGTCGGCCGGCTCCGGCTCGATGGCGTAGACCATGCCTTGATCGGCCAGTTGGGCGGCCTCGATGGCCACCGAGCCCGAGCCGGCCCCGATGTCCCAGACGATGCTGGTCGCCCGGATGTCCAGTTGCGCCAGTGCGATGGACCGGACCTCCGCCTGGGTGATCAGTCCCCGCTTGGGCAGCGACTGGGCGAAGGCGTCGTCGGGATTGCCGAAGAGGCGGTGCCCGCTGGCGCGGCCGGCCCGGTCCGGGCGGTTGGGCTTGCGGATCAAGATCAACACGTGCAGCGGATTGAAATCCAGGCCCACCAGGTCGCCCAGCTCGCACTGGGTGACCCGCTCGTCCGGCGAGCCCAGGTTCTCGCAGACGTAGGCCCGGAAATAGTCGATCCCCCGCTCGAGCAGCTCGCGGGCCAGCCGCGACGGCGGGCACTCGTCGCTGGAGAACAGCCCGATCTTCTCGGCGGTCCGGATCCGGTCGATCACGGCCTCGATCGGTCGGCCGGCGAGATTGGTCAGGTAGGCATCCTCCCAGCTCTCCTTGATCCGGGCGAAGGCCAGTTGCATGCTGCTGACATGGGGCACGACCTCGAAGAGGTCCTTGCCCAGCCGGTCGCAGAGATACCGCGCCACCCCGTAGAAGAGCGGATCGCCCCCGGAGACCAGCACCGGGTGCGGTGTCTGCAACGCCTCGCGGACCTGCCGCAGCGCCAGGCTCATGTCCGGCTCCAGCGCCTGCTTCCGCGCGGGGACCGACTCCAGCAGCTTCAAGATCGACGGCGCCCCGAGGATCACATCGGCCGACGTGACGATCCGCCGCGCCGACTCGGTCAAGCCGGCCAGCCCGTCATCGCCGATCCCCAGGATCACCAGCTTGGAACGGGCGTCGCTCAACCTCGGCGTCCTTCCAGCACGGGCCGCTTCGATGTCCGAAGACCTTCGGCCTCGGACCCAAGTACGGATATTGTAATCCCCATCCGGCCGGCAAGCCAGCAGGACACGGCCGCCGAATTGTGGTAGGTTCAGCAGCGGTGGGGAAGAGGTCGTGTCCGTTCCGCCGTCCGGGGAGCCATCATGAGCACGGTCCCCGATTCCCGCAAGGCGTCGTTCCGGTACGGCTACCGCGAGGTGCGGCGGAAGCTCCCCGACGGCCGCGTGCGCGGGAAACGCGTCCCGTTGACCTTGGCGGATGTGCTCCATCCCCGGTTCGGAGACGTTCATGTGCTGACCGATCCTCATACCGACGATCGCACCTACTTGAGGGACGTGCACAAGGCGCGGTACGCCGAGGACGACTCGGTCGCCGTCTTCTCCGACTGCGGGATCTTCTGGGACGTTCCCCGACTGAGGCACCATATAGCCCCGACCTCGCCGTGATCTTCGCCGTGAAGCAGAGGAAGGACTGGAAGACGTTCGGCGTCAAGATCGAGAAGGTCCGGCCGAGGTTGATCATCGAGGTCACGTCACCGGACACGCGGGTCAACGACGTCAAGACCCAGGTCAAGCAGTACGCGCGGGCCAAGGTGCCGCACCACGTGATCGCCGATGCGCACGAGCTCGACGGCAAGCGGCGGTTGACGCTGATCGTCTACCGGTTGAAAGGGAAGGACTACGAGCGTGTGGCGTTGGACGAGCACGGTCGGGCGTGGCTCAAACCGGTGGGCTTGTGGCTCGGCGTGCGAGTGGACCCCGGGACGGGTGGGGATCGAGTCGTCCTGATCGACCCGGCGACCAACCAGGAGATCGGTGATTAGACGGCCGTGAACCGGGCTCGCGAGGCCGAGGCCCAGGCCCGCGCCGCCGCCGAGGCCGAGGCGCGGGCCCATGCCGAGGCCCGCGCCGCCGCCGAGGCGCGGATCCGCGAGCTGGAGGCCAAGCTGCGACGACCCCGAGGCCGGAACAAGCGCTGAGCTCAACCGCTGCGACCACTTCAGGCCAACCCTGGCCCTTCCGCCTTTGTTCCGCCCAGGCCCAAGCCTGCTTTGGCGCGTATTCCCAGAAATAGAATCCGTGCCCGAGCCAGTCGTCGTCATTGGCACTGGGCTTGAACGAATCCAGCCCCTGGACGATGCCCAGAGCGGTGGAGCGACGGGTCCCGTGATAGCCGATCACGGTCCGGTGGTAGTCTGCGAAGCGAGGCATGAATCGGGTTTTCCGCTGCACGCGTTCCCACTGGTCCCGTCGCAACCTCCCGGCCCACCGGCGCAGGGCAGCAGCCACTGGTGGATCAGTTGGGCCAGGACCTCGGCATGAGTCAGGTGCGGCTGGTGACCGACGGTCGGCAGGACCACGGCCTCGGCCCGGGGAAGCGCGGCCTTCAGCACCTCGAAGTCGCGCTGAGGGACAATCCGGTCCTCGTTCCCCTGGAGCAAGAGGACTTCGGCGGGAATCGCCCCGAGGATCGGCCGGAGGTTCAGACGGGTCAGCAGGTCGACGCGATGGGCCAGGGCGCGGATCGGCGTCAGGCCGTTCTGCTCGAGGTAGAAGTCCCAGCGGTCGTCCAGCAGCGACGGAAACTCGAGCCGGCTGTTATAGGCCAGGACCGTCCGGCGCAGGGGTAATCGGGAGACGTTCCCCGGGACGAGCCGTCCCAGGCGCAGCGCCCAGCGCTCGGCCGCGGAGAAATGGCGGTAGGCGAACCCCCCTTGCAGGGCAGCCCTCGGGAACCGCCCCGGCTCCCGATGGAGGGCCTTCAGCGCGATCGTCGAGCCGAACGACAGGCCGACCAGGAAAGCGCGGCCGATGTGGAGGTGGTCGATCAGCCCAAAGAGGTCGTCAACGAGATGGTCGTGGGTAATTGGTCCGAGCCGAGCATGGTCGTCCGGATTCTCGCCCGGGTAGTCATAGAGGATCGTCCGGAAGTGCTCGCCCAGCCGGTTGAGCAGGAGGGCGTAGACGCGATAGCTGGAGGCGATCCCCGGGATCAGGACCAGGGGCGGGCCCTCCCCGAGGATCCGGTAGGTCATTCGATACCGCGGGCCCTCCCAGCGGCCCAGCTCGGCCGCGGCGTCATAGCGCGCGACTTCCGCCCGGAAGTTGGCGGGGGCCGGGCAGGGCGCGCGCGCCGGCTCGGGACCGGCCTGGGTCAGGACGGCGCGCTCCGGGTCCTCAGGCAGGGAGGGCAAGCTCGACATGGTGGGTTGTGATCGGGGACTCGAGGCGGTGGAACGCCATGCTGGCGAAGCTCACGCAGCAGGTGCGGCGCTCGTCGAGGGCCTGGTCGTAGCGGAGCAGCCGGCCCCGCGCCGGGCCGATGGCATGTAAGAAGGTATACGTCGCGGCCAGGCCGCAGACCCGCCAGCGGTTGCCCACGCCGGCCGCCGTGCGGAACCAGCCCCGGGCATCGCCGGCCGCCGCTCGATCGAGCAGGGCGCCATCGAACCGCCGGACTTGCTCCTGGAGCGCCGGGTCAACCGGGTGGGGGTCGCCGAATTCCGGGCCCACGTGGCACAGGTCGATGCCCCCGATATAGGCCACCCGCGGCCCGCGGCCCGCCTCGACGGCGCGCAGCGTCTCCACGAACTGCCGCACCTCGGGGTCGTCGATCGGGTCGACGCCCCGCTCCATCAGGTCGTGGAAGGAACCGACCAGGATCGGCACGATCGAGAAATCCCGACGGCCCCCCAGCACGTACTGGAGGAACACCACCTGGAACTCGATCGAGTGCTCGGTCCGATGCGAGAGCTCATCGTCGAACCAGTCGCGTCCGGCCATCGCGGCGATCTGATCGACATAAGTCCGCTCGGTGGGGACCACGCCCAGGGGCGTCTCGAAGTCCTTGTGCGTCAGGACGAACCGGCGCCGGCAATACTGGTGGGCAACCCCCAGGATGACGAAAATGTCGGCGTGCGACCGTTCCACCAGCTCGCGGTACGACCAGGTGTAGACCGGCCCTCCGCGCTGGAAGTCGATGTGCGGGCTGAGGATGCCGCGGAATCCCGGCGCGCCGCGTCCGCCGTCGGCGACCGGCACGCCGGCGCCGTGGGCCCCCACGAAGAACTGCTCCAACTGGGCTCGCAGCGCCCGGAGCGTGGCCGCATACGACCGGCCCGCCAGGGCCGCCGGCCGCCGCCCCGATTCGCGGTACTGCTGGTGGAACCGGGCGAAGGCGGGCCCTTCGATCAGCATCGCTTCATCAAACCGCCGGACCAGGTCCTCCAGGTCCTTCAGCGCCAGCAGTTGCCCGGTCGCCCGCATGGTCCGGGCCTGGATATCCAGCAGGGAGGTCAGGCCGTTGAAGTGCCGCACGACATGAGCATAACCGTCGATGGGAATCAAGACCGGCTGCGGCACGACGCCCGAGGGATCCTCGAGCATCACCAAGGATTGCCCCTGGTGTTCAATCCGGCGCGCCGATAGTGGACGAAGCTTGGGTCGTTCCAGCGACGACATCCCTGCGTCTCGTACTCTCGGACATCACGGCACGGCCATTCCCGGCTTCCGCCCGCTTGCGGACAGAGCCACCCCGTTTATGGTACCCGAGAGCCCAGGGACGTCAAGTTCCGCGGCGCGGCCCCCGCGGCTGGCTGGCGATCAACGGCAAGGGCCACGCCGGGGGAGCAATCTCCCGAATGGGTTGCGGATGCATCCTCAATCTCCTCTGTTCCACTGGCCTCGCGAAAACCAACGCCTCTTCGACCTTACCCTTAGCAAACAGCATGCCGCTCCCTAGGCGAACCCGAGATTCAACCTGATCCGGGAACATAGGAAACCTGGGCAGCGCGAAGCGCGGTGGCATGAGGCGCGGTTTGCTGTGTTGGGAAGGGGCTTCTGCCCGACGTTAAGGCGGCCTTGCCCACTCTGTTTGCGTAGGTCAGGCTTTCAGCCGGACATCCCGGAAAGGTCCGGCTGAAAGCCTGACCGAGGTTGTTCAGTGGTCCGGGATCGTGGCGCGGCGACGTTGGTCGGGATTGATCAGGATTCCGGGATAAGGAACTGTCACGATGCTCTGGTGGGCCGAAGCGAACTATGGTAGGGTCCGCGCCGGGACCGGTGGGAGAGCCGCGATTCCCATGTCGCCGGAGAGCCCCCTGGGCTCGCGCCGATTTCAAGGAGGAAGATGGGCCATGCGACGATCGAGATCCTCTCTCTTGGCCGTCTTGGGTGCCGTGTTCACCAGCAGCTTCGCCTTGGTCCTGGCCCAGGAGCGCGGTGACGATCGAGCCCAGGGGGCTGGGGCCCGGGTCCCAGCGCAGGCGGGAGCCGCCGGGGCTCCGGGAGGGAAAGCGGCCCGGATGCAGTGGCTGCTCAAGGCCTGGGAAGGCCAGAGCAAGAAGCTGAAGACGCTGGACGTGCACATCAACCGGATCGACCTGGCCCCAGCCTGGAACGAGGAGCTTCGGTTTGAGGGACGGGCCGTCTTCAAGAAGCCGGAGCTGGCTTACCTCAACTTCAACAAGGTCAAGACCACCAAGGATGCCAAGGGGAAGCAGGTCCCGGTGGTTAACCCCAAGGACGGCAAGCCGGTCTCGACTCCCCATGAGACCATCGTTTGCACCGGCAGGGAGGTCTGGCAATACCTCCATGACCTGCGGCAGGTCTTTGTCTATCCCCTGGCCAAGGAAGAGCGGAAGCGGGCGCTGGACGAAGGGCCCCTGCCGTTCCTGTTCAACATGAAGGCCCAGGAGGCGGAGCGACGTTACTTCCTGAGCCTGGAGGGGGAGAAGCCGGACTACTACTTCGTGGTCATTCAACCGCGGCTGCCGGAGGACAAGGAGAGCTTCAAGGCGGCCTGGATCTTCCTGGACCGCAAGTACCTGCTGCCGTTTCGGATCGTGTTGTTCGCTCCCGACGGCAAGAGCACCAAGGACTTCACGCTCTGGGGCACCCAGGCGAACAAGGAGTTCGATGACCGGTACTTCCAGGGGGGTGTTCCCCGCCGCGATCCCTCGGACCGGCGGCCGCCCTGGAAAGTGGTGCGCAACCCCGATGCCCAGGGCCGGCCCCGTGGCGACGGCGCCGTCCCCGAGCGTCAGCCCGCCCTGCGACCGGCGGGGGCCGATCGGCAGCAGCGCTGAGAACCGATGCCTCGGACACGGCTGAGATTGGGGTCCCGCGCCAGGGCCGGCCGAGGCCGCCCGCGCCTCGGCCGGTCCAGGGTGTGGGGTTGTTCCGGACCACGCGGGAACCACGATTCCCACCCCGCGCCAGTTTGACCGTTTTCCGCGGCTCGCTTATAATCACCCCTGATGAGCCACTCGATTCCTTCGGCCTGCGCCGGCAGCGTGCGGCGGCCTAACGGCCCGACCGGAGGCGGTCGGATTGCTGGATTCGCCGCGGCGATGGTGGCTGCGGCCGGAGTGCGTCCGACTCTCGGAGGGAGTCGACAGCAATGATTCGCTCCCGCGCTGCCCATCGCCGCGAGAGGGTGTGGCCCCTGCTGGCACGTCTGCTGCTGGTTCACTTGATCGTGGGCGTGACGGCGGCGGCCCAAGGTCCCGCCCCCCGGGCCGAGGAGACTCCTGGTCAATTCTTCACCGTAACCGAGCCGATCACCTCCGAGACGGTCGAGCGGATCAAGGCGGGGGCCCGGCAACTGATCGACTCCAGCGCCACGGCCGAGCGCGGCCAGCGGCCGATCCTGGTCTTCGAATTCATCCCGGGAGAGAGCGCGCCCGGCAGCAGCAGCTTCGGCGCGAGCGTGGATCTGGCCAACCTGATCTCCCATGAGCTGAGCGGTGCCAAGCTGACCGTCGCCTTCGTGCCGCAGCCGCTGTCCGGCTATGCCGTCTTGCCGGTGGTCGCCTGCTCCGAAATTGTGATGGGCCCGACGGCGACCCTGGGCCCGATCACCCCCGAGGGCCAGCACGTCCACGCCGCCTATCGCGGGGTGGTCCACGACCTGGCCGTGCGGAAGGCCCGCGATCCCGATCTCTTGCTGGGCATGCTCGATCGCGATGCCGACCTGCGGCTGGTTCGCACGGCCGACAAGACCGTGCGCTACATCCTGGCCGAGAACCTGCCCGAGTTCCTCAAGTCGCACCAGGTGATCGAGGAGCAGCCGGCCTGGGAGGGCCGGCGCGGCGTGCTCACCGCCGGGCGGGCGCGCCAGGAGGGATTCTGCAAGCTGACCGCCGACTCGCCGGCGGAACTGGCCGCCGCCTACCAGATCGCCGGTCATTCGGCTGTCGACGACCCGACCTTGGGTCAGTTGATCCGCCCGGCGTGGGTCCGGCTCGAAGGGCCCCTGGACCCGGTGATGCACTTGTACCTCAAGCGGAGCCTGGAGCAGGCCCGCCGCGACAAGATCAACCTGATGGTCCTGGAGATCAACAGCCCGGGAGGCAGTGAGACGGTCGCCGATGGCCTGGCCGACCTGATCTCCGAGGTCAAGGACATGAAGACCGTCGCCTACATCGAGGATCGCGCCCTGGGCGTGGCGGCCCTCTTGCCCCTGGCCTGCCGCGACATCGTCTTCAAGCGGGCGGCGCGGATGGGCGACGTCCAGCGGATCCTCAAGGGACACAACGGCCAGGATCTGGCCGACCGCGAGATCCAGCTCCTGGCGGGGAAGGCCGCCTTGCTGGCGCGGCTGCGGGGGCACCCCGAGGCGGTGGCGCGGGCGATGGTCGATCCCAATACCGAGGTCCTCGAGGCCAGGGACTCCAAGACCGGCGCCACCCGGCTGATCCTCCAGGCGGACATCCAGAACGAGCCGGGTCGGTACCAGCAGATCGCCGTCCGCAAGGAACCCGGCTCGGTGCTCACCGTCTCGGCCAACGAGGCCGCCGCCTATGGCCTGGGGCAAGTCGTCCAGGACGCCGAGGAACTCAAGGGTCTCTACGGGCTGCGCGGCCGGCCGATCCGGGTCGATGGGCCCGGCTGGGTCGACTCCCTCGTCGCCTTCCTCACCGAACCCCTGGTGAGCTGGGTGCTCCTGTTCCTCGGCGTCTTCATGCTGGTCATCGAGTTCAAGCTGCCGGGCATCGGCTTGCCGGCGATCACCTCGGCCCTGGCCTTCCTGCTGTTCTTCTGGAGCCATTATCTCAGCGGGACCGCCGACCAGTTGGAGATCATCCTGTTCTTGATCGGGCTGGTCTGCCTGGCCCTGGAGCTCTTCGTCTTCCCCGGCTTCGGCATCTTTGGCATGAGCGGCATCCTGCTGATGCTTTGCAGCATCGTGATGGCCAGCCATTCCTTCGTCTGGCCGACGCACGACTACGAATACCGCGAGCTGAGCTTCACCCTCTTGCAGGTGACCGGCATGCTCCTGGCCGTGGGGATCGGCGCGGTCATCCTGGCGCGGTACTTCCCCTCGCTCCCGCTGTTCAACCGCTTGATCCTCAAGCCGGAGCCCTGGACCAGTGTCGAGCCCGACGACCCGATGGCCCGGCCGGTCATGGAAGGGTACGAATCGCTCGCCTTCTTGATCGGCGAGACCGGCCGGACCACCTCGCCCTTGCGTCCCACCGGCAAGGCCCGCTTTGGCAACCACCTGATCGACGTGACCGCCGCCGGCGCGTTCGTCGAGTCGGACAGCCTCGTCGAGGTCGTCGACGTGCAAGGCGCCCGGGTCGTGGTCAAGAAGCTCTGAGGCGGACTCGGCCCGCCGGGACCGGACCGGACCGGACCGGACCGATCGAGCCGATCCGCCGGGTTGCCCGGTGGCCGGCCGCCGGGAGGGAGCCGGTTCCGCGCAACCGCCGGCCCGGGGGGTTGGCGACGGGCTGCCGCGTTCGGGTACACTGAGAGGGTCGTCGGCATCGTCCAGGACTGACTCGGTCCGGCGGTGCCGGATCAGGACGCGGGTGAAGACCTTCGCCGTCGGCTCCGAGGGGACAACCCCGCCGCCGTGCCGTGCCGTGCCGTGGCCACCCCTCTGGAGGAGAGATCATGATCGCCACCCTGTTCGCTCAACAAAACCCCTCGCCCTGGCCGACCTACGCCTTGTTCATCATCCTGGCCCTGGTGGGGATCACGATCATCGGGGGCATCTTCCTGGCCAAGTATTTCAACCTGTGGATCCAGGCCAAGATGACCTCGGCCAGTATCAGCATCCTGGATCTGATCGGGATGTCGTTGCGCAAGGTGAATCCGAATATCATCGTCCGGTCCAAGGTCATGGCCTACCAGGCGGGCTTGTCGGAGAAGGACGGCCTGACCACCCGGGCCCTGGAAGCCCACTACCTGGCCGGCGGCAACGTGCCCAACGTGGTCCGCGCCCTGATCGCGGCCAACCGCGCCGACATCCCCTTGTCCTACAAGCGGGCCGCGGCGATCGACCTGGCCGGCCGCAACGTCCTGGAGGCCGTGCAGACCAGCGTCAATCCCAAGGTGATCCCCTGCCCCGACCCGAGCTCCGGACGGCAGTCGATCGACGGCGTGGCCACGAACGGCATCCAGTTGAAGGTCAAGGCGAAGGTGACGGTGCGGACCAATCTCGACCGGCTGGTGGGCGGGGCGACCGACGAGACCATCATCGCCCGGGTCGGCGAAGGGATCGTCAACGCCATCGGCTCAGCCGACACCCACGAACAGGTCCTGGAGAAACCCGACACGATCTCCAAGCGCGTGCTGGAGAAGGGGCTCGATGCCGGTACGGCCTACGAGATCCTCTCGATCGACATCGCCGATGTCGACGTCGGCGACAACATCGGCGCCAACCTCCAGGCCCTCCAGGCGGAGGCCGACACCCGCGTCGCCCGCGCCAAGGCCGAGGAGCGCCGCGCCTTCGCGGTCGCCAAGGAACAGGAGATGCAGGCCCAGGTCCAGGAGAACCGCGCCAAGGTCGTCGCGGCCGAGGCCGAGGTCCCCATGGCCATCGCCGACGCCTTCCGCCAGGGACACCTGGGAATCCTCGATTATTATCATCTCCGGAACGTCCAGGCAGACACCGAGATGCGCAACGCGATCGCCGGCACCGGCAACGCGCGCCGTGAAAACAGTCCCTCTTAGTCCGTGGTCCGTGGTCCGTGGTTCGCGGACGCGGGCTGACGAGCCTGACCCGGGAAAGCTGAGGCACACGAAGAAGGGCGACGGCGGCGCCACGGAGCGGCCGCTCCTCCAACGGACCACGGACCACGGACAAAAGAAGAGGATGTCGCAGTGGAGCGGCCGCTCCTCCAACGGACCACGGACCACGGACACTCCATGATGAAGCTCGACATCCTGCTCCAGTTCATCGTGCCGCTATCGTTCCTGGCGATCTGGGCGCTGACCTCGCTCTTGAACCGGGACGCCCAACCTTTGCCGCCGCGGCCGATGCGCGGGCCGGGTCCGGGTGGCCCGCGCCCCGGCGCGGGTCTGCCGCTGTCGGAACGGGGCGACCTGGCGGGCGCGGCACGGTACCCGGGGCAGGGGGTGGGCCGGCTCGCGCCCGCGGCGGGGGAGCGGCCGGGAGCAGCCTCCTGGTCCGGGCCGCCGGCGTCCGGCCCGGGGCGGCCCGGGGGACTCGGGCGGGCCACCGGCCCGGATTCGGGAATCGTGATCCTGGAATCCGAGGTCCGGGGTGCGCAGCCGCCCTCGGCGCCGTCGAGTTTCTCGCCGTCCGCGGCGGCCAGTGCCCGCGCCGCACGGGGCACCACGACCCGACGGGGCCCGCTCCGCGGTCGATCGGCTCCGGCACCCCCGTCCCTCAAACCCGTCGAGCCGGAGCGGCCACGCGCCTTGACGGGCCTGGTCAACCAACCGCTGGCCCCGAAGAAAGCCCAACCCCTGGAGATCGCCCCGCTGGCCTCCCCGCTGAGGCCCCTGAGCGCCCCGCTGACCAAGACGTCGGTGGGGCCCCCACTGGAACAGCCCGGTTCGTATCCCGTCCCCCCGGCCCTGACCAGCACCGAGCTGCGCACCATGCTCGCCTCCCCGACCAAGCTGCGCGAGGTCGCTCTGCTCACCGAATTGTTGCAGCCGCCGGTGGCGCTGCGCCCACCCCGACGGTCGTGGTGAGCCGCGGCCGCGCCGCGCCGCACCGCGCCGCACCGCACCGCACCGCACCGCACCGGCGCGGCCCGCGGCGGTTCTGTGGTCGAGCGGGTCGCTCCCGATCTCGCGGTCGCGCCGATGGGTTGGGACAGTCTATCCCTGGCGGCGGGTGGCGCCGCGGGGCCACGCCTTATGTTGAAGAGATCGGGCCGGCGCGGCCGATCTGAACTGCGGAAATCGACGTCCTGATCCCACGCCAACGGTTTGGCCCGCTCGCGCTTGCCGGGTGGCATCTCCAGGGAAGGAGTGCGCCGCGTTCCGCTCCGCGGCGCTCCTTCAATCTCGACAACACGTGTCCGCCGTCGAACGAGGGAGATGCTCGATGATTCTCCACCCATCGCGCCCCCGCGGTCTGGCTCCCGCCTGGTCTCTTCGGACGGGAGCCCTTTGCGCTGCCATGATCATGAGTCCGGGCGGGAGCACCGCGGCGGAGCCCGAATCCGCGGCGATCGCCTGGCGCGTCGACTACGCCGGCGCCCTGGAGGAAGCTCGGGCCGCCCACCGGCTTCTCTGGATCCAGTTCACGGGCCCGTGGTGTCCCAACTGCACGCGCATGGAGCGCGATTCCTTCCCGGATCCCGCCGTCATCCAGCACGCGCGCCGGTCGTTCATCCCGTTGAAGCTGCGTGCCGATGTCCACGAACAGCTCGCTCTGGGCTTCGATCTCACGGGGATTCCGGCGACGGTCATCGTGGAGCCGACGCGCCAGGTCGTCGCGATCCGGCAGGGCTATCTCGGGCCGGACGAGCTGGACTGCCTGTTGCGCCAGGTCGTGGCGGCGCGGGGCGGACAGGAGCGACTTGAAGGTTTGCCCGGTCGGCGACCGGCGGAGTCGGCCCAACCGCGAACCACTCCGACCCGTCCCAAGAGCGAGACCCAGTTGGCGCTCTCCGGTTACTGTCCGGTCAGCTTGATTTCAGGCCGCCGGCTGGTCCCCGGCCAGGCCGAGTATACGATCCAGCATGAGGGAAAGGTCTACCGCTTCGCCAACTCGCTCATGAGCAGCCTGTTCCGCAAGGACCCCCAGCGCTACATCCCGGTGAATCGTGGCGATTGTCCGGTCTCCCAGGTCGACGGCGGCGTGGTGCGGCCCGGCGACCCGCGCTGGGGCGCGCTCTACCAGGGCCGGCTGTTCCTCTGCGCGTCGCAGGAAGCCCGGCAGCGGTTCCTCAACGATCCCCAGCGTTATGCCCTGGTCGACGTGGCCGAGCAGGGGTTCTGCCTGCATTGCCTGAATGAAACCGGCCTCCTGGTGCCCGGCGACCCCAAGTATGAGATCACGCGCGCGGGCCAGCGCTACTGGTTCCCCGACCCCAGCCATCGCGACGCCTTCCTCGCGGCCAACGGCCCGGCGAGGCCCCGGAACTGACACGGATGGCCTTGAGATCACCGGTCGGCGGCCCCGCCCGAGCCGCCCGTGGCTCCCAGCCCAGGCCGGACTTTCCAAGTCCCGTGCGGCTCTATTAGAATCGTGCGTGTCTGGCCGGCCCCCGGTCGTCGCCATCCTCCAAGGCGGAATCACGAGGCGCTTGTGTCGTCCCCTGCAACCCTGCTCCAGACGCCCCTGCATTCATGGCACCAATCGCATGGTGGTCGCCTCGTCGAGTTTGGCGGCTGGTCGATGCCGGTGCAGTACACGACCATCGTCGAGGAGCATCAGGCGGTGCGGCAGCGGGTGGGGCTCTTCGACATCAGCCACATGGGGCGCTTGACGTTCGATGGACCGGCCGTCCTGGACTGGCTGGAGCGGGTCACGACCAACCACGTCGCCCGGCTGGTCGACAATCAGATCCAGTATAGCCTGATGACCAACGACCCGGGTGGGGTGATCGACGACATCCTGGTCTATCGCCAGCCGTTCGCCTACCTGGTGGTCTGCAATGCGTCGAATCGGTCGAACGTGGTCGCCCAGTTGGAGCGTCATCGCGGCGCGGCCGCGAACCAGCTGCGGGATCGCACCCTGGACACCGCGATGATGGCGATCCAGGGACCGCGCGCCCTGGAGACGCTCCAGCCGCTGTTCAGTCAGCCGTTGGGCTGCCTGCGGTATTATCACCTCACGATGGGGCGCCTCCTGGACCGCATCGATACCGTGATCAGCCGGACCGGCTACACCGGCGAGGATGGCTTCGAGCTGATCGTGACCGCCCGGGCCGCGCCGGAGATCTGGGACGCCTTGCGGGAATCGGGTCGCTCGCACGGCATCGCGCCGTGTGGCCTGGGCGCGCGGGACACGTTGCGGCTTGAGGCCGCGATGCCGCTTTATGGCCACGAGCTGTCGGAGTCGATCAATCCGTACTCGGCGGGACTCGGCTGGGCCGTTAAACTGGACAAGGGCGAATTCGTCGGCCGCGAGGCCCTGCGGGCGCTGCGGTCCAACCCCGGACCCACGCGCGTGGGGCTGGTCCTGGAGGGCCGGCGGATCGCCCGGCACGGTGCGACCGTGCTCCACGACGATCAAGAGGTCGGGCACGTGACCTCGGGCACCTTCGCGCCGAGCTTGCAGCTCAGCGTGGCGATGGCCCTGGTCGATCCCCGCGCCGCCGCGGTGGACACCGAGTTGGCGGTCGACATCCGGGGACACCGCGCAGGCGCACGCGTCGTCCCGCTGCCGTTCTACAAGCGAACCAACCGGGCGGTGGCGGCCGTGTAAACGCCAGACCACGCCAACGGAGACTCCGCTTCGACCCACACTGGGCCTTCTCCGAAGGATCTCGCTCCATGGATCTCAACAGCCTCCGGTTCACCCCGACCCACGAATGGGTCCACATCGAGGGCAACCTGGCGACGGTGGGAATCTCCCGGTTCGCCGTGGATCAGTTGACCGATTTGATCCACCTCGAGCTCCCCGCGGTCGGGACCCGGATCATGCCCGGCAAAAGCTTCGGCGAGGTCGAGAGCGTCAAGGCGGTGAGCGACCTGTATGCCCCGATCGGGGGGGAAGTCGTCGAGGTCAACGCCGCCGTGGCCGGCAACGTCCAACTGCTCGCCGAGGATCCGTATGACCAGGGCTGGCTGATCAAGGTCCGGATCGACGACCCCCCGGCCACCGCCGAGCTAATGGATCGCGTCGCCTACGACAAGAAGGTGGCCGAGGAGGCCCACTGAACGGGGAACTGGTTTCTCCGCCTGGCTCGGTGGCCGCAGCCTGGCGAGGCTCTGGCGAGATCCCGGGATTCCGAATTCCAGGATTCCAGATTCCCAAGGATGATGGCTTCTGAATTTCGAATGAGACCCTGGTATCTGGAATGATGTCGTCGGAATCTGGAATCTGGAATTTGCCATCTGGAATCTGGAATCCGAGGATCCCGCCCGGGTTGCGACCGAGGCGCAGGATTTCCCCCACAACCGGTGAAAGCCGGTAGACATGGCTCATCGGGCGCGCGCTCGACCGACTCGCCCGGTGACCGGAATCGGAATCGACCCACGATGGCGTATATCGCGAACACGGCCGAGGACATCCGCGTCATGCTGGAGGCGATCGGCCTCGACTCGCTCGACCAGCTCTTCGAGATCATCCCGCCGGAATTCCGGCTCCAGCGACCGCTGAAAGTCCCCCGGGCCTTGACCGAGTGGGAGCTCACCACGTCCGTCCAGCAGACCCTGGCCGGCAATCAAGGGGCCGATCGGAGAGTCTGCTTCCTGGGTGGTGGGTGCTACGACCATTTCATCCCCGCGGTGGTGGACAACCTGGCCGGGCGCGGGGAGTTCTACACGGCCTATACGCCGTACCAGCCGGAAGCCAGCCAGGGTACGCTCCAGGCGACCTTCGAATACCAGACGCTGATCACCCAGTTGACGGGCCTGGATGTCTCCAATGCCAGCCTCTACGACGGCGGCTCGGCCACGGCCGAGGCCATGCTGATGGCGCTGACAATCACGCGGCGGTTCGGTCAGGTGCTGGTCGCCGAGTCGGTCCATCCCGAGTACCGCCGGATCCTCGCGACGTTCCTGGCTCAGATGGAGCCCCGGCTGGTGACGGTCCCCACACCGGCAGGTCAGGCGGCTCCCGCCGCGATCGCCGAGGCCGCGACCGACCAGACCGCGGCCGTGGTCGTGCAGTATCCCAATTTCTTCGGCCAGCTCGAGGACGTGCGCGCGATCGTCGAGGCGGCCCACGCGCGCGGCGCCCTGGCGATCGTGATTGTGGATCCCATCAGCCTGGGACTGTTGAACCGGCCGGGGGACTACGGGGCCGACATCGTCGTGGCCGAGGGGCAGTCCCTGGGCAATGCCCTCTCGTTCGGCGGACCATACCTGGGGATCATGGCCTGCCGCGAGGAGTACGTGCGGAAGATGCCGGGCCGGATCGTCGGTCAGACGACCGATCGGAACGGGAAGCGTTGCTGGGTCCTGACGCTCCAGACTCGAGAGCAGCACATCCGTCGCGAGAAGGCCACGTCGAACATCTGCACCAACCAGGGGCTGCTGGCCCTGCGGGCGAGCATCTACCTCGCGGTGATGGGACCGCGCGGCCTGCGCCAGGCGGCCGAGCTGTCGACCCGCAAGGCCCACTACGCCGCCGAGCGGCTCGCCGGCGTGCCCGGCCTGTCCCTGGCGTTCCCCGGGCCGTTCTTCAAGGAGTTCGTCGTCCGTTGCACGCCGGATCCGAAGACCGTGCTCGCCGAAGTCGGCCGGCTCGGCTACCACGGAGGCATCCATCTCGGCCGCTGGTATCCCGATCTCGATGACTGCATCCTCATTGCCGTCACCGAGAAACGCACCAAGGACGAGATCGACGGCCTGGCGAACGCGTACAATGAAGCGATGGGGAAAGCGGAGCGGTGAGGACGCACTCGGTCGAGCGGAGGTTCGCGCATGTCGACACAAACTCGCCTGATCACGGCGGATGAGTTCCTGGAATGGCCTGATGAGCCCGGGTGCCGGCAGGAGTTGATCCGCGGGGAGGTTGTCACGATGTCCCTTCCGGGCGGACGGCACGGCAAGGTCGCGGGGAAGATCCTTCGGCGCCTTGGGAATCATGTCGAGGCTGCCGAACTCGGCGACACCTATACCGAGACAGGCTTCATCGTCGAGCGCGACCCGGACACGGTCAAGGGACCCGACGTGGCTTTTGTCCGGAGCGAGCGATTGGCCACAATCGGGAACCCGGAAAAGCACATCCCGTTTGCTCCCGACCTCGCTGTCGAGGTGAAATCTCCGAATGATCGGGACGATGAAGTCGAGGAGAAGGTCCAGCTCGGGCTCCGGGCCGGGGCGCTGATGGTCTGGACGGTCGATCCCGAGAGTCGGACCGTCACCATCTACCGCCCAGGGATCGAGCCGGTCACGTTGACCGAGGACGAGACGATTCGAGGCGATGACGTCATCCCCGGCTTCGAGTGCCGCGTGGGCGATTTCTTCAGATGATTTGATAGAACGAAAGACCATGTATAAGCTCGATCAACAACCGCTGCTCTTCGAGTCGAGTCGCCCGGGGCGGGGCACGGCGATCCTGCCGGATTCCGATGTTCCGGACCGGCCGCTGTCGCAATTGATCCCCGACGCCCATCGCGCGCCCGCGCCGCCCCTCCTGCCCGAGCTGGCGGAGCTGGATGTCGTACGGCACTATACGAACCTGTCGACGCTCAACATGTCGATCGACTCCAATTTCTATCCGCTCGGCTCGTGCACGATGAAGTACAACCCCAAGCGGAACGAGCGCCTGGCGGCGCTG
Organism: Isosphaeraceae bacterium; assembly: GCA_021324445.1. Classification (GTDB taxonomy): domain Bacteria; phylum Planctomycetota; class Planctomycetia; order Isosphaerales; family Isosphaeraceae; genus JAJPJC01. Next base: position 560 of record JAJPJC010000257.1, on the reverse strand, counting down.
CCGGGCCTGGCGGCGCAGCACCCCTATCAGGACGAGAGCACGCTCCAGGGATTGCTGGGCATCCTCTACGAGCTCCAGGAGATGCTGGCGGAGATTGCTGGCCTGGACGCAGTCAGCTTGCAGCCGGCGGCGGGCGCCCAGGGCGAGTTGACCGCCCTGCTGGTCGCGGCGGCCTATTTCCGCGACCGGGGCCAGCGGCGGACCCAGATCCTGATCCCCGACAGCGCGCATGGGACCAACCCCGCCTCGGCCCACCTCGCCGGCTTCGAGGCCGTCACGATCAAGAGCGACAGCCGGGGCCTGGTGGCACTCGACGACTTCCAGGCCAAGCTGAGCGAGCAGACCGCGGTGTTCATGATGACCAATCCCAACACCGTCGGCCTGTTCGATCCTCAGATCGGCACCATCGCCCAGTCCCTCCACGACCGCGGGGCCCTGCTCTATCTCGACGGGGCGAATATGAACGCGATCCTGGGCGTCGTCCGGCCCGGAGACATGGGCGTCGACCTGATGCACTACAACCCGCACAAGACCTTCTCCGGCCCCCACGGCGGCGGCGG
>JAJPJC010000170.1 GCA_021324445.1 Isosphaeraceae bacterium | reverse complement strand
ATGTGGGTCTGTTACCCCCTGCATTCTTGCAAGCTCTCGGCGGGTTTTCGAGCGTTTCCTGGGCTCCCGACCCGGGCCGCCTATAAATCACGCTTGTTTAGGGTTTAATCGGCATGTGGTCAATCAATTCCTTACCCGTCAGGGACTGCTGGGTCCCGGAGCGAGCCATCGGCTCAATCCCGAGGACCTTCAGCCCCAGGAGTGGCGGCTGTGCGACCTGGCGAGTGAACTGGGGATGCCCGCGATCACGCTGCGGCACTGGCACTATCGCGGCTGGGTCCGGGCGCGGAAATCCCGTGAGGTCGGCGGCTGCTGGATCCTCTGGGCCGACGAGGCGGAGTTGGAACGACTGCGTCGCCTCCGCCGGTGGCACCGCGGCGGCCACAATCTGCAACGTCCCTCGGAACTGACCACGCCCCGCAACCCGAAATCCCATGAGCCAAACCCCAGCGCGAAGGCGGCGCGGCGCTCAGGCTGCGACACGTCGTCGAGAAACAGGAGGTCGCATGACTAAACCCTGATGAACGACCGAATCAAGAACCACGCCCTCGGTCCTCCGTCCCAGCATCGGGGCTGGGCCGCGGGAGCGATAACGCTTGCGACAAGGAGAGCAGTATGCGTACGCGTAGTCGTAGGCCCACTGCGTCTTGTTCCCGGCCGGGTCGGTCTCGCTGGTCTCGCGGCCAGCCGCGTCGTAGGTGATCGTGGTGACACCGCCCAGCGGGTTGACGATCGTCGTGGCGCGGTTCAGGGCATCGTAGAGCGTCGTGGTGGTGTGGCCCAGTGCATCCGTTGCCGCAGTCTGATTGCCGTCGGCATCGTAACCCGAGACGGTGGTGTGACCGAGCGCGTCCGTCGTCGTCGTCAATCGATTCATTGAATCATACGAATACGAAGTGATATTCCCATTGGCGTCTTCCACGGCGACCTGGTTGCCCACGCCGTCGTACGAGTAGGAGGTGGTGTGGCCCAAGGCGTCGGTGTACGAGGTCTCGCGGCCATCGGCATCGTAGTTGTAGGCGGCCGACTGGAACTGCTGGCCGCCGCTCGGGTTATCGAGGGCGGTGATTTCACCGACGGGTGAGTAGATGTAAGTCGTTGTGATGTTCCGCGGGTCGGTTACGGTCGAGACCCAGCCGCGGATCGAATAGGTGTACGTCGTCGTCCCCAGGTAGTCGGTGCTCGTCAGTTTCTCGTCGGCGGCATCGTAGGTCATCGTCGTGGTGTCGCCGGTGAGCGGATCGATGATCTCCGTCTGCTGGTTCAGGGCATTGTAGACGTAGGACGTGATCCGCCCCAGCGCGTCCTTCACCGAGGTCTCATTGCCGTCCCCATCATAGGCGTTGACCGTCTGGTTGCCCAAGGGGTCCGTCACGGTGACGACCCGATTCATCGAATCATAAGCGTAAGTTGTTGTCCGCGCGGTCTGGCCGGCCGGCGTCGGCTCCTGGTCCTGGAGCAGGTTGCCGACGGCGTCGTACACGAAGGTCGTGTGGTAGCCCGTGACCTGGAACGCCGCCGCCGCGGCCGTCCAGTCATCGGTGCCGGAGAGCGTCAGGCTGGCCGTCACCGTCCCCGAGCCGCTCAGGTCGTTCTCGTAGGCTCCCGATTCGTTGGTCCCGTTGTTCCCCGTGAACCCCAGGCTGAACCCCGACCCGGCCGTGTACGACAGCCCGCCATAGTCCATCACCGTCATCATGGCCACCAGCTCACCGCTGCCGCTCAACACCAGGTTGCCCGCCGACGGCGTGGACGAGCTGCCGTTGCCCGTCCCGGTCGTGTCCACCGTGACGCTGCCTGAAACCGCGTATTCGTTGATCGCGATCGTGGTATAGGCGGTGGCCGAGGGCGTGACCGTGACCTGGAAGCTGCTGCCGCCGGTGGTGGCCACCGCATAGTAGATGGCCACAGTGCGGGTGCTGCCGGTGTTCTCCAGGACGGCCTGGGTGTAGGTGTTCCCCTTGTTGTCGCTGACCGTGAAGGAGCTGGCCGAGGGGACCGACCAGGTGCCGACGGCGACGACGATCAGGTCGCCGGCGGTCACGGGGGACGTGAAGGAAACGGAGGTGCTGGAGGCGGGGCCTCCTTCCACGCCGGTCTGCTGGACCAGGGACAGCGCTGCGGGCTGCGTCATGCCGGTCTCACGGTTGAGCGCATCATACGAATAGGTCGTCGTGTTGCCCCGGCCGTCGGTGAACTTGCTCACCTCCCCTTGCGAGTTATACGCGTACAGGTTGGTCGTGCCGTCAGGGAACTGGACCGTCGTCACTCGGTCCTGGCTATCGTACTGGTAGGACGTTGTGTGGTTGTTTGCATCCGTGACAGTCTGGACCCGGCCGGTGCTGGTGTAGGTCATCGTCGTCAGGTTCAAGAGCGGATCCTCGATGACCGTGTTATTGCCGTGCGAATCATACGTGTAGGACGTGGTATTGCCGTTGGCATCGGTGTGAGTCAGCGGCTCGGAGTCGCTATTGTATGTGTATTGATCCTTGTTGCCGTCGGGATCGATCTCCTCGGTCATGTTGCCCAGTGAGTCGTAGGTGTACTGACTGATCCGGTTGAGCGAGTCGATCGTCACGGTGGCCAGGCCGTTGGAGCCGACGTCGTTGGTCGTGACATTGCCCTGAGCATCGGTCGTCTGGCCGGTCGTGCCCAGACCGTACCAGTCCGGGCGCACCTGGTTGGAGTCCCCGTTGGGGTCGGTGTAGTTGGCGGCGGCCTCGGCCAGCAGCGTCGCCGGGGCGGGGCTGCTGGAAGTGCCGCTGTTGGTCCAGCCCTGCTGCTGGTCGGAGGCGAAGAGCTGGGTCGTCCCGTCCGGTTGCGTGATCGTACCGACTCTCTCAGCGGGATCGTACACGATCGAGGTGACGTGCCCGAGCGGGTCCTCGCGCTCGGTTATGCGGCCGGCCGAGTCGTAGGTGAAGGTCACCCGCGTGCTGTCGGCTTGCTGCACGGACGTCAGGTCGTTGCCACTGAAGGTGAATGTCGTCAGCCGGTCGGCCGGGTCCTCGATCGACGCCAGCTTGCCCGAGGAGTAGGTGAAGGTCGTCAGGTTCCCATAGGGATCCTCGATCGTGCTGAGCAGCCCGGACGAATAGCTGTAGGTCGTGTGCAGGCCATTGAGGTCGATCGTGGCCGTCTGGCTGCCGCTGGAGTTGAAGGTGATCTGCGTCCCGTTCGGCAGAACTCTCGTCCAGCCGCTGGAGGTCAGGGTCAGGGTGGAGAAGTCCCCGGCCGGGCTGGTGTAGTTCTGCCCCACGCTCGGGCTGCCCGAGAACCACAAGCTCTCGCCGCCATCGCCCAGGGTGAGGATCACCCCGCCGCTGGCGGGAATGATCTGCTCCAGCCCTTGCAAGGTCCAGCCGTCCCCGAAGGCGCTGGTCGACTGGTTGAGCACCGTCGCCGTACCGCTGTAGGTGAACGTCGTGTTCGTCAACCGCTCGTCCACGACCTGCACCGAGTAATTGTAACGGCCCGTGCTCAAGCCGGTGGCGTTGGCCTGGAGCGCGATCTCCTGGACATCGCCCGGGATGAACTGGCTCGTATTGTAGTACCAGGTCGTGCCGACCTGGGAATTGAACGTCAACGTGGCATTGACGGCGGTGGGGACGACCTGGGTGGGATCGAGCGGGTGAGGCACGAGGATGATCGGCCGCGGATCGGCCGTGAGCGAGTCATAATCCAGGGCGATGCCTGGGATATTCGGGTTGTACCCCGGCAGCGCGATACTCGTATCGAGCGCCCCCGAGTTGGCATCGACACTGACGCCGGCGCTGCTCCACGATGCCGCGCCGGGGAGGACCGTGTCGGGCGAGAGCGTCGCCGGCCAGCTCGCGCTGCCGGTGTTGGTCGAGCTGCTCCCCGCGGGGACCTGGAAATAGTAGGTCTGGCTCTCCTGTTCGGTCCCGCTGGTGGCCGTCAGGGTCACCGAATCGACCACGGCGGACGGGTTGAAGCTGGTCCAGGTGAACGTGAGGTCTTCGTTGCCGGTGCCGCTGGTGGCGATGTTGGTCGCCTTGGCCAGGTTGGTCGTGTTCCAGGAGAAGGTCACGCCGGTGGCGTTCTTGACCTGAGCGCGGAGGTCGACGTTGCCGTCGAGCGTGGCGAGCTGGTACCCGTTGGGCCAGAGCACGTCGCCTTGAATCCAATTCAGCGTGTACAAGGGGAAGTACGGGAACTGGATCAGCGGGGCATTCAATGGTCCCTTGATGGGGGATTTCGGGCCGGAGTAGGGGAGCGACCAAGGATTCTCCGGGACCATGGCGGAGCCGCTGGACGAACCGACGGTGCTGGCGGCGAGGTTGTCGCCGGCCGGGCCACGCGTGGAACCGTTGGCCACCGGGCCGACGGCGGGATTGAGGCGCTGGGCCGCGGCGTTGCGGCTGATGACCGCGCCGGGGAGGCTGGGTGCCGAACTCGGTGGCGGGCCGCCGCCGGTGAGCACGCCCGGGATGGCCGGGGGCGCGGTTGGAGCACTCAGGGGCTGGGGATGGGGAACGCGGCCCTGGACCGCCGCCACCGTGGCAGCCTCCGCCCCGTTGCCCGAGCCGCCCCGAGGCGGCAGCGTGGCCCCGCCGCCGGGCCGGGTCGCCGGGTGCCAGGGGGTCGAGAGGCCCGAGGGCGCCTCTGCGTGTGCGGTCGCACCGAGTGACCGGATGAACTGGGTGCCGTCCTCACTCCCGGACGGCTGGACCGCTTTCAGACCAGCCACCCGGGGGACATCGGGAAGCGCTCCGCCCGAGCCCTGCCCGCCGTGCTCGGGCACGACCGCGATCCCCAGCCGCTCGCTGCCCGGACCGGGGGATCGGAGCTCGGCCGGGTCGAGTGGCTTCGCACGTGTCGCTGATATGCTCATCAGTCTCCCGGTCACCGCGCCGCCGAGCTGCCCATTCGCTCCGCCATTTGTCGGCACGATGCCAAGCTGGACCAGACCGCGCACCGCGCTCAGGCTCAGGCCGGTGAAGGAGATCGGCTCGGTAATCGTTGATTTGCTTTCGAGTTTCTCCAAAGCCCGGACCCGCATGCACAGCGCCCGTCGTCGGCATTCCTGGAAGCTCAGTCGGAGGCGCGGCATGTTACGGTCCTTCCCTCTCAGTGGCAATTCCAAGTTGCGGACGGAGAAACCGCGCGGTGCACGGGGTGCACCCGATGGCAGTCGTCGCGCGGCGATATCCTGTACCGAACGGCCGGAGGAGCCGCGGTGAGCGGGTCGCCCGGATCAGGGCAATGGGACCTGCGGACTCGGAAAAACTCGTCGGGACCGACCAGAAGCCCGCGCGCCTTGCACGGACCGTCAGACTTGTTACCTCTTCGAGCTGAGGGCCGACTTCCACGCCCTCTACCCTATCTCTAACGGGAAATCGCCACGAATCCCTTGCGCTCCGGCTCGATTTTTCCCGTGATTACTCGTCCGTTCGTTCAAAGGTTCAAAAGCGACTTGGGTTTCCGGCACGGAGTCCGAAGGCGGTGGAATCGTCAACCCGTCCTTGGCCTCGAGATCGGTCCGCATCCGCGCGGCGCGATTCGAGGATCGATCGGGTCTGCCGAAGCATCTCCTCGACCCTCCAGAGACTCAAGCCGAGACTCGAGGCGATCTCCCGATTGGTGAAGTCGGCCACCTTCAAGACCACGATGGCTCGAAGCAACCGGTCGTGCCCGTCCAGCAGCGCGAGACTCCGCTCGAACTGCTCCTGGGCGATCGCCTGCACGTCCGGCTGGCTCCAGCCGGATTCGATCGCATCGAGATCGGCGTTGACCTTCCGAGACGCGTGGGTTCGTGCGTCCTGGGCCTCTCCCGGTCCGCCGCGCTTGACCGCATTGGCTCGCGAAAGCTGTTCCGCGATGTGCTGCCTCAGCATGAGACGAAACGCTCTCAGGAAGCCGTCAAGGGTCTTGATCGGCGCGATCGTCCCTTCGGCCACGGCATGACAGAGCTTGACCAGGGCGCCTTGAACGGCGTCCTCGGCGGCGAGGCGAGCCGTGTCGAGGCAGCGGCCTCGCAGGAGGCGCTTCGCGTCGGCCAGCATCCGCGGAAGGCGGTCTTTGATGAACCGGCCGAGGATCTCCCTCTGCTGGACGGAGAGCTGTTGGCTCATGGCGGCGGCCTGTCATCATGGTTGCGTGCACGCGATGGTGCGGCTGGCATCGTCCCAAGCGAGAACTCCTCGCTTGCCCTGGACGGGCTGGGACGGCGATCCGGTACCGCAGCCGGATCGCTGGGCGCGGCGTCGTGCGCGCACCCCGGGTCGACGAGTGGACCTCCGGCTCACTGGGTTCGATCAGTACGGGCACCCGCGGCATCGTGGGGTGGGCTCGGAGCCGTCATGGATCCGGCCGTGACAGGGGCGCGGTGCTGCGGGCGAGAAGAGCTCCCTCCTGGTAAGTTCTCGGTTCCGAGATCGATGGGGGCATTGCTTGGCCCGGCTCCGCCGTGCCCCGATGAAAGTTGAGTCTTGTCCCGGCGCCCGGCCGATCCGATCGCGGTTCCGGGATTCGCTGGGGCGGAATCTACCGTTGCGAGGGCGGCGATCCCGTGCCAGGCCGCAGCGTGAGAAGAGCCCGCCGCTCCAATTCGCGCTAAGGAGTGTACATCGTCGCGCCGCCCGCGCACAAGAGGGCACCGCCGCGAAGAATCAATCGCCAGGCCAGGTGCCCGCGGTGAGCTCGGGATCGGGGATGCGGGGGCGGCAATGGCAGAAGCGCGCGCGGGGGCTTTCTCGCACCACGCATCACGACCCTTCGGCCACGGACCACTACCAACCCCTCAGGCCCGCGACGCGGAGCCGGACGTAATAGACCGCGTCGACGGCGGTGATCGCCAGGCCGCGGGCGTCGGGATCGCACCAGGCGAGGTTGGCGGGCCGGGCCGGCACGGCCAGGATGCCCAGCAGGCGTCCCGCGGGATCGAACACCCAGATCCCCTGGGCGACGGCGGCGTAGACCCGCCCCTGGCAGTCGACTTTCACCCCGTCCGGCCCACCCGGCTGGGCCGGGTCCATCCGGGCGAAGACGCGGCCGGATGCGACCGCGAGCGCTCCGGTTGCCTCCACCCGGAAGGCCCGGATGTGATACCGAGCCGTATCACAGATATAGAGCGTCCGCTCATCGGGCGCGAACGCCAGGCCATTGGGCTTCTCGAAGTCGTCGACCAGCAGCCGCAAGGCCCCGGGACCAGACCGGGTCAGGTCCAGGCTGTAGACGCCCTGGAAGTGGAGCGCCCGCTCTTCGGGCTGGACGCCATAGGGGGGGTCGGTGAAGTAGACCAGTCCGTCGGACCGGCAGACCACGTCGTTGGGGCTGTTGAGCCGCTGTCCCGACCAGGTCTCGACGAGCACCTCCACCCCGGTCCCGTCGCGCGCCATCCGGGAGACGCGCCGGCCGTTCTGCTCGCAGAAGATGATCCGGCCGTCGAGACCGAAGGTCTGGCCATTAGCCGCCCCGGTGCGCTCGCGCAGCAGTTGGACCGAGCGATCCGGACCCAGCCGGTACGTCTTCTCCGCCTTGTTGTCCTGAAACCACAGCGAGCCCTCGCCGTCCGGGCACCAGAGCGGGCCTTCCGTGAACTGGAACCCCCGGGCCAGGCACTCCAGGTCCTGGCTCTCGACCAGCTCGGACAGCCCGGCATCCCTCAGAATCTGGACCATGGCATCCGCCTTCCTGTACAAGTGACCCCACGGCGTGGTGACGTCGACGTCCCGCCGGCCTTTCCCCGGCCAGGCGGGATCCCCACACCAAGAAACCCAGGGAGCGCGGTCGTTCCCCGACGCCTGACCTCGCTGGTCCCCCCAAATCCGGTGCCAATGCGCTGCGCCGGCAGTCATGTGTGGTCGTTCGGGCGGCAATGGTTTAGAATGGGCGGTGTGTGGCTCCCCGTCGCTGGCGAACACGCGGCAGCGGACCCACGCATGGTGACGGTCGTGTCTCGCTCGGTGAAGAGCCCGATCCCTCGGGTGGCGAGCCGCCGTCCCACCGAGTTGACCGGTTCCGGTTCCGGCCACGGAATTCCTCGAATCTGTCCTGGTTTGGTTTGGCTTGGCCTGGCTTTCGGGAGGAGCGCCGCCGATGTCTTCGGAGTCGGATTCGCCCGAGGTGCAGAAGGCAAAGACCTTCTTCCACTACGGCAATGATGCGGCCCAGAAGTCGAATTTCGACTACGCCATCATGAATTATCGGGAAGCGTGCAAGCTTGTACCCGATAACATGGTCTTCCGCCAAGCGTTGCGAGGAGTCCAGCGCAAGAAGTTCAACAACGACCCCAAGCAAGTGGGGCGGCTCGTCGGGATGACGAATCAGCCGATCCTGATCAAGGCGAAATCGGCGCGTTCGAAGGGGAAGCATCCGGAGGCGCTGGACCTCTGCGAAGGGGCTTTCCTCAACAACCCCTGGGACGTGGGGGCGGCGCGAGTGGCGGCGGAGGCGGCCGAGCAGATGGGGCTCGGCGCGCTGGCTCAGTGGTACGTCGAGTCGGTCCAGGGGGTGGCCAAGGACGCCGATTTCTTCCGGTTCGCCGCCGGGATCCACGAGAACAACGAGAGCTGGGCCAAGGCCATCGCCTGCTGGGAGCAGGTCAAGAAGCTCAACCCGAACGATCAGGACGTCAACCGCAAGATCAACGCGCTCTCCGCCGCGGGGACGATCAAGCGGGCCGGCCTCGACGAGGCCCTGGATCACCGGGCGGCGCAGGCCCAGGCGGCCGCGGAGACCGCCGAGTCGCTCGAGGCCAAGCTGGAGAAGCTCAAGCAGGAGCAGCTCTCCCCCGAACAGCGCCTGGTCAAGGAGATCCTGGCCGACCCCAAAGCCACCCACGCCTATGTCGAGCTGGCCGACCTCTATCGCCAGCGGAGCGAGCTGGAGAAGGCGGAAAAGGTCCTGGCCAAGGGCCTGAAAGCCAACCCCGACGACGCCGGGCTGATGCAGATCTACGAGGACACCCAGATCAGCCGGTTGAAGCGCAAGATCGACAGCCAGACGCGCCTGGTCCAGGAACGGCCCGAGGACACCGGGGTCAAGGTCAAGCTCGACGAGCTGACCGCCATGCTCGACAAGTACGAGGTCCATGCCTTCCGGCGCCGGGTCAAGCTCCATCCCGAGGAATCCAAGCTCCATTACGAGCTCGGCCTGATCCTGGCCCGCACCGGGGCCCACGATGAGGCGATCGCCGAGTTCCAGCAGGCGCGGGCGACCACCAACCCCGCGCTCAAGATCCAGGCGCTCTATCAAATCGGCCTGAGCTTCGAAGCCAATAACGCGCTGAAGCTGGCCGATCGGAACTATCGCGAGGCCCTCAAGCTGCTCGAGGCCGAGGATGAGGAGAACTTCAAAGCGTTGCACTATCGCCTCGGCCGGGTGGCCGAAGGTCTGGGCAACAACGAGGCCGCCGAGGAACATTACAACGAAGTCGCGGCCAAGGATTACAGCTATCTCGACGTCGCCCAGCGGTTGCGCCGCTTGACCTGACCGCCGGACCCAGGGTATCCTGACGGGTCCCGACTCGCGGATCGAGGGATCCCGCCGCATCGGGCTGGGGTAGGGCTGTGCCGCCTCGGCTCAACTCAACGAGTGGGGAGGGAACGCCCCGGCCCGGATGTGCGCGAGCCGGCGACCACGACCGGGATCCGCCTCTCCTGATCACCGACGGAGCCATGCCCAATACAACCTCTGCGGCCAAGCGCATGCGGCAGAGCGTCAAGCGACGCATGCACAACCGGATCACCAAGAAGGTCATCAAGACCCTGACCAAGCGCACCCTGGCGGCCGTGGCCGCCAAGGACTTCGACAAAGCGGCCAACGACTTGAAGGCGGCCTTCGCCAAGATCGACAAGGCCGGTGCCCATCGCGTCCTTCATCCCAATACGGCCGCCCGCCGCAAGAGCAGCCTGGCGCGCGCCTACGCCGCCGCGATGGCCAAGGCGCAGCAGGCCGGATCGCCGGCCTGAGCCGGGCCGGCTCGCGTGCGAGATTCCCAGCCGATGCCGACCTTCCAGGAAGCCTTCGGGGACGTGTCCGCCGCGCTGGCCCAGCACTTTGGCCGGCCCCCGTCCCACTTCGAGGGTCTGGAACCGTTCGAGGCGATGATCGCCGTCCTGCTGGAGCGGAAGGCCGGGCAGACGCGGTGGAAGGCGGCCCTCGAAGGGCTCGGCGCGGCCGGGCTCCTCGTCCCCGAACGCCTGGCTGAGGTCGAGATCATCGAGATCCGCGACGCCGTCCGCGAGAAGGGACCGATCCTGTCGGCGAAGGCGCTGGCCCCTCTGCGACATCTCGCGCGCTGGCTGGTCGAACACCACGGCGGCCGGGTCGACTCGTTGTTCAACCCCGATCGCTCGACGGGGTGGCTCCGTGGGGAGCTGGCGGCCATCAAGGGCATCGGGATGACCGATGCCGACGCCCTCCTCCTTTTTGCCCTGAAGCGGCCGTCTTATCGCGTCGATCGGGCCACGTACCGGGTGCTGGTCCGCCACGGCTGGCTCGACCCGACCGCGACGTACGACGAAGCACGCGACGCCCTGGTGGATCAGGCCGCCGACCAGGCCGACACGCTCGAGGAAGATGCGGCCGCCGATCTGGCCGAGCTGGCCCATGGGATGGAGCAACTCGGGCGGCAATTCTGCCGGGCTGCGGCTCCCCACTGTGACGGCTGTCCCCTGGAGGGCCTGCTTCCCGAGGGGGGACCCCGCGGCGGGGACGACTGACCGCCGCTGGTCTCCTCGGGATCCAGGACCCACGCCCATGGTCGACTACCGCCTGGAAGGGCCGAAACCGGCCCGCATGTACGAGGTGATCCTGCCCAAAAAGCTCGGTTACTTCGGCAAGGTCCAGGAGGTCCTGGAAGACCTCTTCAACGAGGCGGCGATCCGCGCGATCCCGTTCGTGCGGGAATCGATCGCCCGGCGGCGGCAGCAGGATCCCGCATTCGACGAGGAGACCTGGATCAAGACCCTCTGCCAGGCGTCGCGGGGCTACTCGATCTACGAGATGGACGGCCGTTATCTCGCACCGCAGGGACCGGTCGACGAACGGGTGCTGGTCATCCGGTTCATCTTCCACAACTCAGGCGAGACCCCTGACGCACGGACGGATTTCCTCGCCGCCTCGCTGGAGGTGGTCAACCACCTGGTGGCGCACCGGTTCGCGGAGGAACTGGGAGTCGAGGAGGAGATCTGGTTCCTGGAGTATCCCGCGCCGTCCCTGGCCATCTGGCGGCGAGAGACCGTCACCGAGCCCTCCGGATGACCGACCCCGATCGCCCCTCACGCTCCCGATCCCCATCCTGGCCGCTCCGCAAGGGAATTGAGGGGTTCGCGTGCATCATGTCCTACACTAGTTTTAGGATCGCCGCCGAAAACCCTGCCCTGCGGTCTTGGCAGCGGCCGGCGTTGGCTCCCAGGAAGGTTGGGTCCAATCTTCATTGTCAAGGGGTGGAGCGGATCTCCAGGGTGGGATAGCGATGAATCAGTTGCCCGTCGTCCTGGTGGGGATCGATGAGACATACTTGCCCGATGTGCGCCACGAGTTGATGCAGGCAAGGGTTGACGTGGAGAGCGAGTTCCGCTCCCCGGGGGCCGCCTGTGAGTCCCTCCGCCGATCCAGGAGCAAGGTCCGCCTGCTCATCGTCCAGATGGGTGCCGAGTGCGACACCGACTCGATCCGGCGGATCGGTGAACAACTGGGCCCCTGGCCGATCCTGGCGCTTTTGCCCGGCCAGGCTTCCCTCCAGGAGGCCCTCCGTGTGAATCGGGCCGGCGCAAGCCAGGTGGTGCAGCTCCCCCTGGCCCGCGAGGAATTTCAACTGGCGCTGCGGCAGGTCGGAACGCAGAACGGCACAGGGGTGGACGAGTGCCATGTCTTCGCCGTCACGGGCGCGACCGGAGGCAGCGGGGCGACGACGGTCGCGATCAACATCGCCGCGGAGATCGCCACCCAGTTCCGGCGCAAGACGATCCTGGCCGAGCTGACTCCCCAGGTCGGGGCGCTGGCCTCGATGCTGGAGGTCCATCCGCAGGTGACGCTCCCCCAGCTCCTCCGGGATATCCACCGCGTCGACGATCTCCTGATCGAGAATGCCCTGGTTCCCGTCGTCGAGGGGTTCAAGGTCCTCGGGGGCCCCGACCAGGTCTGTCGCCCGTCCCTGGTGCAACCGCCGGAGCTGTACTCGATCGTCGAGCACCTCACGAACCTGGCCGATGTCATCGTACTCGATGTGCCCTCCGTGTACAACGCTCCGGATTCCGAGGTGCTCGAGATGGCCGATCAGGTGATCCTTGTGGGGTTGCAGAACATCCACTCAATGCGGATGCTGAAGTTGTACTGCGAGACATTCCCCACGGAGCGGATGAACCATTCCCTCACGATTGTGATCAATCGCTATCACCCCGAGCTGAAACGGTTCACCGCCGACGACTTCAAGGATTTGCTGAGGGTGCCGAAAGTCCTGACCATCGCCAATGACTACCGCTCTGTCAGCCAGTCGATCAACGAAGGCCGGCCCTTGCGCCAGGCGGCCTCGCAGTCGCCCATCCTCCGCGATCTCGACGTCCTGATCCACGCCCTCTTGGGGCTGGAACGGCCCCAGGCCAACAAGCCCTTGGGGAAGCGGCTCATGAGTCGTGTCTTCGGGGCGTCCAAGAAATGAAATGAACCAGGGATGGCCCGCGACGCCCGGGGGGTCGGCGGCCCGCGCATGGCTCGACCGATTCACCCCGCCGGTGGGGAATCCCCCTGTGGGGCAGCCGCCCGTGGCGGTCGTCCCGCTCGGACCGCCGAGGGCGGCCGCCCCACCAAGAGGGCTGGGCGACGACCGACGGACCTCCGCTCCGCGAGACTGGGGTGCATGCAGCCGCGCCGTCTTGACGGCCTCGGTCGTGGTCGTAAGACTGGATGCGGAACGATTCGCGCTCCTTCACCCTGAGGTCACGCTGGCGATGCCGACCGGTCCGGTGTCCGCGCCATGGCCCCGGGTTTGAGACCCACGATCATGTACGCGATGCCGGTCATGCTGGGCGTCCTGGCGATCCTCGCCATCGCTTATCGCTATTACAGCGCGTTCCTGGCCGCCCGGGTCGCGGTGCTCGATGACGCCCGGGGGACTCCCGCGCATCAGTTCCACGATGGGCAGAACTTCGACCCGACGAATCGTTGGGTTCTCTTCGGCCACCACTTCGCCGCGATCTCCGGGGCCGGGCCGCTGATCGGACCGGTCCTGGCCATCCAGTTCGGCTACCTGCCGGGCCTGGTCTGGCTGGTCGTGGGGGTCTGCCTGGCCGGGGCCGTGCAGGACATGCTGGTCCTGGCCGCCTCGACGCGGCGCGGGGGGATGAGCCTGGCCGGCCTGGCCCGGCAGGAGATCGGCCGGCCGGCGGGGCTCGCCGCGGCGATCGCCATCCTCTACATCGTGATCATCGCCCTGGCGGGCCTGGGGATCGTCGTGGTCAAGGCCCTGGGCGGTGAGCAAGTGCGCATGAAGGCCGGGACCGTGCTGGTGTTTCCGGAGCCCGCCGAGATCAGCAGCCAGGTCGCTTCGGTCGGCCCGCGGATCTATGATGTACCCCCGGGGACGACCTATCGATTCGGCCCGGGTCCGGATCAGACCATGGTGTTCCAGGAGTCGTTCAAGCTGGCCGTGCCCCGGAGCTCGTTCCTGAGGAGCGACCCCGAGGGTGGTGCGGGCCTGGTCCTGCCGCAGCAGGCCACGCGGCTGGTCCCGGGCAGCTCGTGGGGGACCTTCACCATCGCCGCGACCATTCCGATCGCGCTGTTCGTCGGCTGGTACATGTATCGGCTGCGCCCGGGCAAGGTTCTGGAGGCGTCGCTGATCGGCGCCGCGGCCGTGCTGGCGGCCACGATCGGCGGGGCGTGGATCCCGGGCTCGGCGCTGGAGCCGGCCTTCTCGCTGTCGCGCGACATGACCGTCTTCACCCTGGCCGGGTATGGGTTCGTCGCCGCGGTGTTGCCGGTCTGGCTGTTGCTTTGTCCTCGCGACTACCTGTCAAGCTTCCTGAAGATCGGCACGATCTTCCTCCTGGTCGCGGGCGTCCTGGCGGCGAATCCCCGGCTCCAGGCACCGACGATCAGCCCGCACTTCGCCTCGGGGGGCGGTCCCTACTTCGATGGGCCGATTTTCCCGTACGTCTTCATCTGCATCATGTGCGGGGCGATCTCCGGCTTCCATGCGCTGGTCTCCTCGGGGACCACGCCCAAGATGGTGGACCGTGAGAGCGACGTCCGGATGATCGGCTACGGCGCGATGCTGATGGAGGGCCTGGTGGGCGTGGTCGCGCTGATCGCGGCGGCGGCCTTGCCCAACTCGATGTACTACGACATCAACATCGACCTGGAAAAGCGTCCCGAGTTCCTGGCGAAGCACCCCGGCTTCGCCCAGTTCCTCAAGGCCTCGGAGGCGGACCTGCACGGGGGCCACGCCGTGGCGGCCCCGGGCGGCGGCAGCGCGCTGGTCGCGATGGAGCAAGATGTCCAGGAGTCGCTCCACGGGCGGACCGGAGGGGCCGTCACGCTGGCCGTCGGCATGGCGCGGATCCTCACCAACGCCCTGCCGGGGATGAACTGGCTGATCAAGTACTGGTATCACTTCGCGATCATGTTCGAGGCCCTCTTCATCCTGACGACGATCGACGCGGGCACCCGGATCGCGCGGTTCCTCGTCCAGGAGTTCCTGGGCCGGCTCTGGAAACCGCTGGGGGACCTCAACTGGCCTCCGGCCGCCTTCCTCGCGACCGGCCTGGTCGTCTTCGGCTGGGGCTACTTCATCTACACCGGGAGCGTCGACACGATCTGGCCCATGTTCGGCATGGCCAACCAACTCCTGGCCGTGATCGCGCTGGCGGTCGTCACGACCGTGATCATCAACTCGGGCCGCGCGCGGTACGCTCCGGTCACGCTCCTGCCCATGGCCTTCGTGGCGACGACCACCTCCACCACGGCGTATTACGAGATCACCGGCAAGTTCTGGAACATGATCCAGGCCGGGGCCGTGGTCCGCGGCTGGCTCAACATCGGCCTGACGGTGATGCTCCTGGCCTGCGTCCTCGTGATCGTCGGCTCGGCCGTGGCCCGCTGGCTCTCCCCCGGTACGCTCGCGGACCAGGACTCGGCCGCGGCGACCGCATGATCCGGTCGAGGTTTCCGGGAAAAGGCTCGGCACTTGCAACGAAGTCGCCCAGCGGGAACGCCCGGAACGGCACGCCCCGACGCGGCGATTTCGCATCGGTACGGGTCTTGCCGGATCGGAGCTTGGGCAGAGTGTGCCTGTGGAGGCAAAGCCATGCGACTCGAAGGCAAGCGGGCATTGGTCACGGGGAGCGGGCGGGGCATCGGCCGCGCGATCGCGATCCGGTTGGCCCGGGAGGGGGCGGAGATCGCGATCAACGACCTCCACATCGAGGGCGAGGCGAGGCAGACGCTTGCCGAGGTCGAGGCGGCCGGCCGCCGGGGCATCCTCATCCGCGCCGACCTGGCGCACGCCGACGAGGCCAGACGCCTGGTCGAGGAAGCCGTGCGCCAGCTCGGATCACTCGACATCCTGGTCAACAACGCCGGGATCGAGAAGCGATCGCCCTTCGTCGAGGTCTCGGAGCAGGATTACGACACGGTCCTCCACGTGAATCTCAAAGGCGCGTTCTTCACCAGCCAGGCGTTCGCCAGGCACCTGATCGGGACGAAGCGGCCGGGCAAGATCATCAACATCAGCTCGGTGCATGAAGAGCTTCCGTTCCCCGGCTATGCCTCGTACTGCGCGAGCAAGGGGGGCTTGCAGCTCCTGACCCGGGACCTGGCCGTCGAGCTCGGTCCGCATGGTATCACGGTCAACGGCATTGCTCCCGGTGCCATCGCCACGGAGATCAACCGTTCCCTGCTCGACGACAAACCCCGAGTCGAGCGGCTCTTGAAGCAGATCCCGCTAGGGAGGATGGGCAAACCGGAGGACGTGGCGGCGCTGGCCGCATTCCTGGCCTCGTCCGACGCCGACTATGTCACCGGCTCAACCTACTATGTCGACGGCGGCCTGGCCTGGCATTACCAGGAATAAGGCCGGCCCGGGCTATCCGCTCGCCGCGGGCGACCGGACGTGCTCGGGGCGGAAGCCGATGCCGATCAGACGCGCGGGGATCCGCCGCAGGAATGGGAAGCGGCGGAGCAGCCTCAAGGGCCAGGGGAGCGTGAGCCTGCCACTGCCACCAATCACGCGGCCGATGACGCGGTTCTGGATGAGCACCTGCGCGCGCTGGGTGAGCCGGGTCGGGAGGGTCCTCCGGCTCTGGACTTTCTGGAGGTCGTCGGTCGTGACCCGGCCTTCACGGAGGGGGCGTGCCAGGAGGTTGGCCGCGGCGACGGCGTCCTGGATGGCCAGGTTGATGCCGACCCCGCCGACCGGCGACATCGCATGGGCCGCGTCGCCGATGCAGAGCAGGCCCGGCCGAGACCACTGGCGGAGGTGATCGACGGTCACGGTCAAGAGCTTGATGTCGTCCCAGCTTGCGAGCTCGGCAACCCGGTCGCTCACGAACGGGGCGATTGCCACGATGTCTTGCCGCAATGACTCCAGGCCACGCTGGCGAATCTCGTCGTATTCCCCCTTGGGGATGACATAGCCACACTGCCAGTAGTCGCCACGGTAGATCATCACCAAGATCTTCCCTTGATCGAACCGGCCCATCGGCTCCTCGGGGTCGGTCGCGCGGCGCGGGAGTCGCATCCAGAGCACGTCCATCGGAGCGCCGACATCCAGGACCTCCAGGCCGGCCCGTTCCCGGACCGTCGAGTGGCGACCGTCGGCGCCGACGGTCAACGCGGCGCGGACCTCCAGGGGACCGTCCGGAGTCGTCGCGCGCACGCCGGCAATCCGGTCCCCAGCTTCGAGGAGCCCGGTGACCTCCGCGTGCATCCTGAGGTGGAACGACGGGAATCGCTTGGCGTGGTCCGCGATGAAGTCGAGGAAATCCCACTGGGGCATGAAGGCGATGAAGCGGCAGTGGGTCGGGAGATGGGTGAAGTCGGCGATCGGGACCTCGACACCGCCGATCACGCCGGTCAGTTCCCGGGCTTCCTGGTGGGGCCGCTTCAGGAACTCGTCCAGCAAGCCAAGCTCGTAAAAGACTTCGAGCGTGGAGGGGTGGATCGTGTCGCCGCGGAAATCCCTCAGGAAGTCGCCGTGCTTCTCGAGGACCACGACGTCGACCCCAGCCCGCGCCAGCAGGAAGCCCAGCACCATGCCCGCGGGTCCGCCACCGGCGATGCAGCAGGTCGTGTCCAATTCCGATCCTCCCCGCGCGGAGCCGTGAGGGCCCGGTCCGCGATCCCGCCGGGTGGTCCTCGCTGCACAGTGTTAGCAGGTTGCCGCCCGAGAAGGAAGGGGCGACTCGATCCTCAACGGATCGGCGCGAACCAGTCGATCGCCGCGCGGACGACCTCCGCCGGCACGGTGTGGGAGCCGTCGAACTCCTGGAAGCGCACCTCGTAACCGTCGCGACGGAGCTGCGGCACGAGGCGACGACTGCACGAGATCGGCACGACGCTGTCGCGCATCCCGTGCGCGATGAACAGCCGAGGCCGGCCCCGTGACTCCTCGGGGGCCATTTGCCCCGGCGCAAAGGCCATGACATGAGTGAACAGGTCACCGTTGGTCAGCCCGAGCAACAGCGCGTAACTGGCGCCATCGGAGAAGCCGGCGATGGCCAGGTGGGCCGGGTCCACGGAGTATCGGCTGAAGACGGAGCGCAACGACCGGTCGATGAAGGCCACGTCCGGGCCGATTTCGCCCCGGATGGCGTCCCAGGTCCGGCGCCGCGACTCGGGCGCCAGCAGGATCAGCCCACGCGCATCGGCCAGCCCGCAGAGCGGAGCCAGGCCGTCCGCGGCGTTGCCGCCGGCGCCGTGCAGCCAGACGACCAGCGGCATGGGCCGATCGGCGCGGTATCCAGCCGGTATGTAATACAAGCCATCACGCTCGTGACCCAACCCCAGCGAGTGCAACCCGACCGGGGCGGCCATGACCTCATCCATGGGACGTGCCCATAACCGCCCGGCTTCGGCGTCCGGTCGAGCCGTCTGCAACTGTCCGCGCATGAGCAACGGTCTGGTCTCCTCGAGGGCCCTCGTGGCGACTGTCGCCGGTCCGCACCCCATTGACTATACGGATGACAGCATCTGGAGGTTCGGAACAGCACGGAGGGCGCCTGACCGGCGATCGGGCTGAAGTCCCGCGCCCTGGACCGCCCCGGCCACGGGAGGATATCCTCGCGGAGGTGGAGGAACCACCGTGGCCACCGACCGCAGACCGGGAGATGACGATGACGCCTGGTGCGACTGAAACTGTCCCCGAAGCCCGGCCGTCCCTGCCGCGGGGCGTGGACTTTACCCTCGAGGAGACGTACCGCGCCACCCGGTTGCCCGTGGACCGCGCGATGACTCTCAACCCGGAGGCCTACCGCTCGGCGGATTATTACGAGATCGAGCGCCAGCGGGTCTTCGCCGAAGGCTGGGTCTGCGTCGGCTACACCGCGCAGCTCGCCGAGCCGGGCGCTACCCTCGTGGCGACGGTGGCCGGCCAGCCGATCCTGGTCACCCGCGATAAAGCCCGGAAGCTCCACGCGTTCTATAACGTCTGCCGGCACCGCGGGTCGATGCTGGTCGCGGAGGACGGCCACCGCGACGTCATCCGCTGCCCGTACCACTCCTGGGGCTATGCCCTCGACGGCCGACTGCTCGGCGCGCCGTACTTCAAGGGATTGGATATCCCCGAGGCGGAGCGGGCCGCGTACGGGCTCACCGAGGTCAAGGACTTCCGCAAGGAAGACTACGGCCTGCTGCCGGTCCGGGTCGACACCTGGGGCTGCTTCGTCTTCGTGAACCTCAACCCGGCCGCTCGACCGCTCGAGGAGTGGCTCGGCGACCTCGACCGGCGGCTGGGACACTATCCCTTTGCCGAGCTCCAGCTCTGGAGGCGCAAGCCGATCGAGGTGCAGGCGAACTGGAAGCTCATCGCCGAGAACTTCATGGAGTATTATCACCTGCCCTGGGTCCACCCGGAGCTGAATACGGTCTCCAGCCTGGACAACCACCAGCGATTCCAGGGCCCCGGCATGTACACGGGCATGTGCACCACGCCCCTGGCCCGGAACCCGGGCCTGCCGATCGACGTCGACGCGCTCCCGGCCATGCCCGGACTCACCGCCAAGGACGCCGAGACGGCCTACTGGATCCTGATCGTGCCCAACCTCGCGCTGTTCCTGCTGCCCCATCACCTCTTCACGCTGCTGTACCGTCCCGACGGCGTAACCCGCACGATCGAATCCGCCGACATGCTCGTCCACCCCGACGTGCTGGCGGCGCCCGGCGCCGCGGCGAAGTGCGCGGCGATCTTCACCTTCTGGGATGCGGTCAACGCCCAGGACATCGCGGCCGTCGAGCGGGTGCAGAAGGGGCTGGCCGCCTCGGCGTACCCGGGCGGCCGGATGTGCTTCCGGTTCGAGGAGTCGATCCACCGGTTCCAGAACATCATCATCGACCTGATGACCGGCACTCGCCGCACCCCGCCGGGCGACGAGGATCTCCCCACCGCGCGCGGAGACAGTAGGTCAGGCTTTAGCCTGACAGAATCGGAACGTCAGGCTAAAGCCTGACCTACGACTCGAGTTGCTTTCGTCCCGGTGGAATCACCCCCGAGGAGGACCGCGATGATGACGACCGCGTTCCCCACCCTGTTCTCACCCCTGAAGGTCGGTCCCCGCACGGTCAAGAACCGGATCTGCTGCAGCGCGCACGCCGAGGCCATGGCGGAGGACGGCATGCCGGCGGAGCGCACCGTCCGCTACTACGAGCTGAAGGCGCGCGGCGGCGTGGGATTCATCATGTGCTTCGGGTCGGCGAGCGTGCATCCCACCAGTCCCGGGCGCGATTGGAACGGGATCGAGCTGTTCGACGACCGCGTGATCCCCTACCTCGCGCGGTTCTCCGAGACGATGCACAAGTACGGGGTGCCGTGCGCCGCCCAGATCACCCACCGCGGCCGTCGCGGGCGGACCATCGGGACCTTCGAGCGGCTCTACGCGCCGTCGAGCGTCCGCGAGCCCAGCCACCGGGAGACGCCCCACCCGCTGGATAAGCGGACGATGGACGAGTTCATCCGGGCGTTCGCCGACACGGCCGGGCGACTCCAGCAGGGCGGGTTCGACGGCTGCGAGGTCATGGCCAGCCACTGCCACCTGATCGACCAGTTCTGGACACCCAACGCCAACCGCCGTCGTGATGAGTACGGCGGTACGGTCGCCAACCGGATGCGGTTCGGCGTCGAGGTGCTGCACGCGGTGCGCCAGCGGGTCGGCAGCGACTTCATCGTCGGGGTCCGCATGACCGGCGACGACTTCCACGCCGGCGGGCTGGACAACCGGGCCTGCCAGGAGATCGCCGGCCGGCTCGACGAGCTGGGGCTGATCGACTACTTCAACATCGTCGGCTCCTCGCCGGAGACCTACCCGGGCGAGGCAGCCTGCGTGCCGGACATGTCCGCGCCGGTGGCCTTGTACTGCCCGCTGGCGGCGTCGATCAAGGCAGTGGTGCGCGTGCCGGTGATCGCCGTGGGCCGGATCAACGACCCAACAGTCGCCGAGCGCGTGCTGGCGGAGGGTCAGGCCGACCTCTGCGTCATGACCCGCGCCCTGATCGCCGACCCGGACCTGCCCGAGAAGGCGCGGCAGGGCCGGCTCGACGACATCCGGCCCTGCTTCGGCTACAACGAGGGCTGCATCGATCGGATCTATACCGGCCGGGCCGTGACCTGCGTCCAGAACGCGGTGATCGGGCGGGAGTCGGAGTGGGCCGAGCTGCCGTCCGCGTCGCGCCGGCTGAAGCTGGTGGTCGTCGGCGGCGGGCCGGCGGGCCTGGAGTGTGCCCGGGTCGCCCGGCTGCGCGGGCATGACGTGGTGCTCTTCGAGCAGGGGCAGGAACTGGGCGGCCAGACCCGCATCGCCCGCGCGGCCCCGTCGCGGGGCGATTTCGACGGGGCCTGCCGATGGGCCGCCCACCAGTGCCGCAAACTCGGGGTGGAGATCCGCCTCGGAGTCGAGGCCGTCGCCGACACGGTCCTGGCCGAAGCGCCCGACGTGGTGGCGATCGCCACCGGCGCCCGCGCACTGCGGCCCGACGTGCCGGGTCTGGTCGAGGCCGGCGTCTCCGCCTGGGACGTCCTCTCCGGGTCGGACCTGCCGGGCCGCCGCGTGCTCGTGATCGACGAGGAGTATGGCTTCCAGGCCCCCTCGGCCGCGGACTACCTCCTGGATCGGGGCAAGGAAGTCCACATCGTGACGTCCGAGCGGACAATCGGCAGCTTCCTGGGCGCCACGACGGGCCCGCCGGTCTTCCGCCGCCTGTTCTCCAAGGGCGTCACGCTCCACAGCAATCTCCGGGTCATCCGCATTGAAGCAGACCGCGCGGTGGCTCGGAATGTCTGGAGCGACCGCGAGGAATCGCTCGGGCCGTTCGATGGCTTCGTCTATGCCTTCGGCGGCGAATCGGTCTGCGGCCTGGAGACCGAGCTCTCCGGCCGCATGCCCCGGGTCGAGCTGATCGGCGACAGCTTCGCGCCGCGGACGCTCCAGCATGCGATCCTCGAGGGACATCGGCTGGCCCGCGAGTTGTAGCTCCGGAGCCACAGGGCATTCGAAGGCGAGCCCCTTCGGTCCCACAGTCTCGAGGCCCAGTGGAATTCCTGATTTCCAATCTGTTCGGGCGGGTCGAGACCGTCACAGTGGAAAGTAAGTGACCATGTCCTTCCAGTCCTCTTGGCGAACTTCCGTCGATTACGAGCGTGAGTTCGTCGATGGCCTGTCCGATGGGCATCGAGCTACTGACCAGAAAGATGCCGGGCATGACAAGGCCCGCTCGAACGCGATCGTAAGCAAAACCCGGGATGGTGTTCACGTCGTGGGTCAGCACGATGCGACCTTCCATGGCGGCCCACTCGAGGAGAACCGGATCATCGACCCTGGCCAGTCCTACGTCGAGCGCGCGAACAGGGTCGAGGTGAGCGACGCGCCGGGCCACGCCACGGAGGATGCGCCCGTTGAAGTTCTGGTCGCTAATCAGTCTGAGCACCCGCCTTCTCCCTGGCCTTGGCACGCGCCATCAGCGCGGCGCGAAGGTTCGGCCGCGGAGGCTGCAACGCTTCAATCCTCTCCCGCACGGCCCTGGCCTCCTGTTCGCGCCGGTCAAGATACGTGTCGATCTCGTCCGAATGCCGCAGGTAGTAGCTGATGACGGCATAGACCTCGGCGAGAGTCAGGGCGTCGTAGGACTCGACGATTCCCTCCGGAGTGGCCCCGTTTCGGAATTCCTGGATGACCAGGTCGAGAAGGACGCGGGTGTCGCCGACGCGAATCGCGCCATGCGCATCTTCGCGGAGGGGAACGGGCATCGGTTCGAAGGTCAAGGTCGCCATGAGACATCCTCCTGCCAGGGGTCCTGAGCTCCCGTACGATGAATCTCCATGATTATACGCCGCAGGTCGCGTTCCCGGCGACCGGGCAGAATCTCGGGACCGCGATCGGTTCGACGCCATCATCGTTCATGAGCAGACGAGAATTCGGATCGGGATCCATGACGCCGCGGCGTCTCACGTCCGCTGGCTGCCGGCGACTCGATCGCCGCGCTGGCCGCTCCGCTCAGCCCTTGAAGCCGCTCCGGCGGTACGACCCAGCTATGGCCGACGTCGGCGATGAGGCAACCCGTCGCCTTGTGCAGGCGGAGGGCGAACTCCTCGGAGACGCGGTTCGTCCCTCCCCCCAGCCATGGGACGACGATATATCCTTGCTCGAACCGCACCCTGGCGCCACCCAGCGTCGGATTCCCCTCGGCATCGGTGCCGCCTAGCTCCTCGAGCAGCCCGTGAACAAGATCCATCTCCAACGGCTTGACGACGACGCGGCGTCGCTCGGTGACGGCACCCGGATCGAGATGGCCCAAGGTCAGGTCGTGCCGCATCTCACTCCTCCCTTCTCCGGTTGCGGCCGCGGATGGGCCGCAGGATGTGCCTACCACCTTCGCTGATGGGCAATCGCGTCTCCGGTGCCTGGACCTCAGTCATGGCGTGCGCTGTGTCGAAGCTCCCGACTGCGGTCACGTTCAAGCCTTCTGTATGCTCGTGGGCGATCACAGCATCCAGCCTATCGCGCCCCGCCCTTTTCTCCAGACCTTGGCCGCCTCAGGGCTCGCCCTGTTCTCGAGCAAGTTCGGATTGAAGATGCCCGAGTTGACGTTGATGCGTCCGTGGATCGTGACGCCGCCCCCGTTCGTTTCCAGGGGGTGGAACGCGGCCAGCCGATAATCGCAATCCGGGTCGATCATCCCGATCTTGTCTTCCGGGACGCCAAGCTGGCGCATCCGCTCACGGACACAGCGCTCGATCGGCTCATAATACCGCAGGCTGAAATCCTTGGCGTGCTCGGCAGGATCAGCAGGGATCGGCTCGGCCTTGGCCAGGGGAGGGCGTGGGATCGATGGCGGGGAGAGGGCCTTGGTTCGTCCCACGCGCAGCCTGCCCATTAGCCCCTTCACCACCGCCGTCATACGGCCAAGGAGTTTCCTCGCATCCATGTCGTGAGGTTATCAGGATCAGACCAGTAGAGCAACAATTCGCTGCATCCTTGTCCCCGCTCATCTCCACAACCGTTCCTGATACTTCAGGAATCCCCCGACCACCCCATCATCGATTCGCATCGACGCCTTAACTACACTCCTCCGGACGCCGCAAGCAAGCGTCCAGCTCCCGCGCCAGGACCTGGACGTGGGGCTCCTTGACCATGCTGGGTGCTGGCCGGGGACGAAGTGGACGTCGACGGCGGCCGCCAGGGACCCCCAGCCCCGGTCCGGGGGCGTCGGGACTGCGAAGGGAGCGTCGGATGGGCGGAACACGGTGATCCGGCCCGGGTAGGGACGGACGACGTAGTTGTCGGTTAAAATCATGTGGTGATGAAACAGACGCTTGAGGTCGTCGAGGACTTGCTGGGCGACCTGCAAGGGGACGCCGGCGTCGATCAGGCCCAGGCGGAGGGCATGTTGCCAGAGGAATGGGAGCTGCTCGTCCGGACCAAGCTGGGCGAGCTCCTCCAGTGAGCGATCCAGGCCGTACTCGCGGCCGGCCAGGTCGGCCGCCGGGTCCTGGGCGGTCGGCGGGGTGGTGTCCAGGAAGGCCAGCATGCTAATCGACTCGCCCTGGGCGAGGAGCTGCTGGGCCATCTCCAGGGCAAACAGTCCCCCGGCGGACCAGCCGCCGAGCAGATACGGTCCTTCGGGCTGCACCGCCCGGACGGCGGCCACGTACTCCGCGGCCATCTCCTCGACTCGCTCCGGGAGCTCGGTCTCCCCGTGCAGGCCGCGCGACCGGATGCCGTGGAACGGCCGCTCTCGACCGAGCGCCTGGGCCAGCGCGTGGTAACAGACCACGATCCCGCCCGGCGGATGCACCATGAACCAGGGGCGTCCCGACCCCTCCGGCTGGAGTGGGACGATCAGGTCTGTCACCTTTGGACGACGTGCGGCGGCTCCGGTCCCGGCCGCATCCGGCGGGGAGTCGGTCGTCTCTGGCTGGTGTGCCGCCCGCGACTCCGGACCGAACGCGCGGGTGACGGCATCGGGGCAGAACTCCCCGAGGTGATGCGCCAGGCCGGCGACCGTCGGCGAGTCGAACAGGGCGATCACGGAGACGTGCTGGCCCAGCCGTTCCTGAAGCCGATTGATCAGCACGGCCCCCTGGATCGAGTTGCCGCCCAGCTCGAAGAAGTTGTCGTCGACGCCGAGCTGCTCCAGGTTCAGCATCTCGCGCCAGAGCTCCGTGAGGAACTCCTCCAGGGGCGTGCGCGGGGCCACGAGCGGCCGGGCCGTGGCGGGCCGCTCGACCGGCGGCGCGGGCAGCGCGCGGCGGTCGACCTTGCCCCCCGTCGTGCGCGGCAGGGCCGGCAGCACCACGAAGCTGGCCGGCACCATGTACTCGGGCAGGCGATCCCGCAGGCGTCGGCGCAGGGATTCGGCCGTGGGAGGCGCAGCGTCGTCGTCGCCAACCACATAGGCCACCAGCCGGGACACGCCCGCGGCGCCGGCGTGCACCGTGACGGCCGCTTCGCGCACGGCCGGGTCGCTCAGCAAGGCGGATTCCACCTCGCCCAGCTCGATCCGGTAGCCGCGCACCTTGACCTGGTGGTCCAGCCGGCCCAGGAACTCCAGCGCGCCGTCGGCCAGCCATCGGCAGCGGTCGCCCGTCCGGTACAGCCGCGCGCCGGGGACGTCCCCGAACGGGTCGGGAAGGAAGCGCTCGGCCGTCAAGGCGGGAGCATTGAGGTAGCCGCGCGCCAGCCCCGCGCCCCCGATGTACAGCTCCCCGGGCACCCCAGGAGGGACTGGCCGACCACCCGAGTCCAGGACGTAGACCTGCACGTTGGCAATCGGCCGGCCGATGGGGATCACCGCGCGAGGGTCGCCACGTCGGCAGGCCCACCCGGTGGCGTCGACGGCCGCCTCGGTCGGGCCATAGAGGTTGTACAGCTCCACATCGAGCACTGCGAACAGGCGGGCCGGGAGGTCCGGCGGCATGGATTCGCCGCCGGTGCAGACCAGGCGCAGCGTCCGGCAGGCCGCCAGCAGCGGGTCGTCGAGCATCAGCCGCAGCACGGCGGGCGGGGCTTCCAGGATCGTCACCTGCTCCTGAATGATGTGCTCCAGCAGCCGGTGCGGGTCATACTCCGCGCCGGGCTCGGCCAGGACCATCCGCGCGCCGGCCGCCAGGGTGGGAAAGATGATGCCCAGCGACGGGTCGAACGTGTACGGCAGGTTGTACAGGACCACGTCGTCGGCGTGGATCGTCAGGTCGCGGTCCCGCCAGAGCAGCGTGTTGCCGATGGCCCGGTGCTCGACCATCACCCCCTTGGGTCGTCCCGTCGACCCCGAGGTGTACAGGACGTACGCGAGATCCTCACCGCGGACGCCGCTCTCCAGCGGCCGCGATCCATCCTCACCCCCCTGCCCCGCGGCCACCTCGTCCAGATCGACGACCGTGATCCCCGGCTCGGGCTGATGGTCGAGCCGAGCGCGCTGGGTGAGCAATACCCGCGCGCGGGTGTCGGCCAGGATGAGTCGACGGCGCTCGATGGGCGTGGCCGGGTCGATCGGGACGTAGGCCGCACCCGCCTTGAGCGTGCCGAGGATCGCGGCGATCATCTCGGGCGACCGCTCCAGGCAGAGGCCGACCAGCGCGCCGGGGCCGATGCCCATCCGGTGCAGGCGGTGCGCCAGGCGGTTCGACCAGGCGTCCAGCTCGGCGTAGGTCATCGAGCGCGCGGCGAAACTTAGCGCGATCGCATCGGGCGTCCGCGCCGCCTGCCGCTCGACGAGCTGGTGCAGGCACAACCCCTGGGGAAAGT
Source organism: Isosphaeraceae bacterium (assembly GCA_021324445.1). Lineage (GTDB taxonomy): Bacteria > Planctomycetota > Planctomycetia > Isosphaerales > Isosphaeraceae > JAJPJC01. Next base: position 9,591 of record JAJPJC010000170.1, on the reverse strand, counting down.
CGGCCCGAGTGTTGTTCCACTCCCGGAGCACCAGCCGGCGCTCGGCCTCGGTCAGCCAGGGCAGCTCGGACAGCCGGCGGTCCGGATCCTCGGTGATGCCCTCGAGCAGCGTGAGGAAGTGGCCGACCATCCGCTGCACCGTGTCATGCTCGAAGAGGTCCTTGTTGTAGCGCAACATCCCCTCGATGGTGCCGTCCCCTTCCTCGAAGGCCATCTCCAGGTCGGACTGGCTGGCGTGCTGCTCGACGTAGTATTGCTCCACCTGGAGCCCGCCCAGGGTGAGCCTGGCCCCGGATGGCGGCAGGAAGAAGCGCCAGGCCCCGAGCTGCTGCGAGCGGTGGGCCTTCTCCAGGGTGAAGGTCACCTGGACCAACGGCGCGCGGCTGGGGTCGCGGCCGACGTTCAGCCGCTCGACCAGCAGGGGGAACGGGTAATCTTGATGCTGCAAGGCATCGAGCACGGTCCCGCCGACGCGGCGGAGCAGCTCGCGGAAGGGCGGGTCGCCCGCGAGGTCGGCGCGGAGGGGCATCATGTTGATGAAGTAGCCGATCACGTTTTCGAACCCGGGCCGGCTCCGGCCGGCGAAGGGGCAGCCGACCAGGAAATCGACCTGCTCGGTGTACCGGCCGAGCTGCACCTGGAACGCGGCCAGCAGGACCGAGTACAGCGTCGTTCCTGCGCTGGCGGCCACGGCCTTGAGCCGGCGCACCAGGCGCGAGTCCATTCGCCAGGGGACGGCGCCGCCGCGTCGCGAGAACACCGGCGGCCGGGGCCGGTCGGCCGGCAGGTCGAGCACCGTCGGCGCACCGGCGAGCTGCCGCTCCCAGTACGCCCAGAGCCGCTCTCCCTGCGGGCCGGCCAGCAGCTCGGCCTGCCATTGGACGAAGTCGCGATAGTGCTTCGCCGGCGCCGGCAGAGCCGCGGGCCGGCCGGCGCACTCCGCCGGATACAGGGCCTGCATCTCCTCGATGACCAGCACCAGCGACCAGAAGTCGCCGACGATGTGGTGCACGCCCAGGAGGAAGATGTGATCGTCCGGGGCGCGGCGGAACAGGTGCATGCGGACCAGCGGCCCCCGCTCCAGGTCGAAGGGGCGGTGAGCCTCCACCTCCAGGCGATCGCGCAGCTCCGGCTCGCTCCAATCGGTTGCGTCGATCACCTCCAGCGGCAGGGGCAGCCGCTCGTGCACGCGCTGGAGCAGCACGCCGTCGCGCTCCTCGAACGTCGTGCGCAAGCCGGGATGGCGGTCGATCAGCTTCTGCACCGCGCGGCGGAAGGCCGCCAGGTCCAGCGGCGATCGGATCCGCGACGGATAGCAGACGTTATACGACGCGCTCTGGCGGTCCATCTGGTGGAGGAACCAGAGCCCGCGCTGACCGTAGGAGAGCGGGAAGACCGCCGGGGGCTGGTCGGCCTTCTCCTGGAGGAGCTGCGCCAGCAGCATGCGCTTCTCGGCGAGCGACAGGCCCGCCAGCGATTGGGGTACAGTGGCCATGATCGATCCTTCGGCTTGCGACCCGACGGCCTCGTGGGGTTTTCTCGAACAAGTCAGCACAAGAGGCAGCAACCACTCGGGCAAAATGGTATCATCACGGGAGTGGCGGCAGTCGCGCCGACCGGAGCCGGCACCGTCAGGCCCCGAGCGGGGCGATCAACGTCGTGGGCGAGGCCGAGGCGGTGGCGAGTGCTGCGATCATGCGGGGGACCGTTGACATCGGGAACCTCCAGCATTACGTCTGGAGATCGCCTTCCGGTGCCGTATTCGATCTCCTGCTGGATGTAGAAGTCAGTGGAGCACGCTTGATCATTCGGGACGCTCATATTCTCCCCCAATCCGGCACGTTTTCGCAGAGCCTGCAATCACAGGGCAGGCCCGGCCTGAGACAACTTCTCCAAGACCTCGGGGCTCACTTTGGCGTGGACGTCATCGAGATCCCCAATAGGCTGGGGCGGACCACCGGGAGAACCGGTGGCTTCGGGCCTCATGTTTTCCCCTGCAGCGAACCTTCGCAACGGGAGGATCGATGACTGTCCATTTATATGCAAATGATTGTCCTAGCGGGAGATGCCTGCTCCTGGTGCAGAAGCTGCACCAGGTGTCAACACTCGCACCAACGGAATGCGTGCAAATGGCCGAACGGCTCTTTGATTCTCAGCACAAGCAGAACAACCCGGCTGTGATCGAGCTCCGCCAGCCGGACCTGCTCGACAGCTTGACGACGACCTGTGCGGAATTCGGCATCTCGGTTGAGGTTGCACCAGATCTTGCACAGCTCCCGCGCTGATGGTCTTCGATTGTTCGTTGTTCCACCGCCAAGTCCTTTCCTGAGCGTTGCCGCGAGGAATTCAATTCTTCAATCCGATCGGAGGACGGAGCGCCCTCCTACAGGATTGTTTGGGAGGAACCGGCTCCGTGCCGCGATCCCCGGTTCCCCGGATCCATCCCCATGACGTCCCTTCTCGTTCAGAAGGGCAGCCAGAAGGGCATCAACCTGCTCGCCGGAGAGGTCGTCGACGCTGGCGAGCAGCTCGTCCGGCGCGGCGTCCCAGGCGACCGCGACGTGACCGTTGGCCTGGGCCTTCGCCGCGCCGTTGCCACCGAACTGGGATGTCCGGGGCTCGCCGGATGTCGCCAACTGTTCCGAGAGCAGCTCCACGAGTCCCGCCAGGCTGGGGCTGCGCATCAGTTCCACGACCGGCAGGTTGACTTCGAGCTGGCTCTCGATCCAGTTGCGCAGCTCGACGGCCATCAAGGAGTCGATCCCGAGCTGGAGCAGCGGCCGCTGGTCGTCGAGCCGCTCCGGGGACGTGCCCAGGACCCGCGCCACCTTGTCGCGGAGCAGCGCATCCAGGCAGAGCCGGCGCTGCTCCGGATCGGCCGCCCGGAGGGTGTCGCGGCCCGGCAGGTTCCCGGGAGCGGCCCGGCCATCGGTGGTCTCGGCGCGGCGGCAGAGGTGGGCGAAGCGCGGCGAGACCCGGCCGGTCACGCCCAGGCCGCGCCATCGCGACCACTCGACGCGCATGACGCTGACCTGGACGCGCTGCTGCTGCATCGCGCGCTCCAGCAAGGTCAACGCCTGCTCGACGGTGAAGCTCAGGACGCCCTGGCGCTGGAGGCGCTCGCCCAGCTCGGCACGGCGAGCGAGGTAGCCGACCTCGCCCAGGTAGCCCCAGTTGATGGTCAGCGCGGGCAGGCCCAGGGCGCGGCGGTACCAGGCCAGGGCGTCGAGGAAGGCGTTGGCGGCGGCATAGTTGCCCTGCCCGGCGTGGCCGAAGACGCTGGATAATGAGGAAAACATCACGAAGAAATCGAGCGGCCGGCCGGCGGTCCGCACGTGGAGGTTCCATGTCCCGCTCAGCTTCGGGGCCAGGACCCGGTCCATCAACCCGCGGTCGAGATTCGTGAGCAGTGCGTCCTCCAGGACCATCGCCGCGTGGAGGATTCCCCGCAGCGGTGGCTGGTCGCGGTCGATCGCGGCCAGCACCGCCGCCACGTCCTCCTCCTTCGACACGTCGGCGGCGTGGACGACGACCCGGGCGCCGAGCTGCTCCAGCTCGGCGACGGCTTGCCGGGCCTCGGGCGTGCCGGCGCCGCGACGACCCAGCAAGACGAGCGTGCCGGCGCCGCGCTGGGCCATCCAGCGGGCGACCGCCAGCCCGAAGCCGCCCAGCCCGCCCGTGATCAGGTAGCTGGCGTCCGCGCGGAAGGTGATCGGCTCGTCCTCGGCGGGAACGGCCGCGACCGGCTGGCCGGCCACCGAGAGCACGACCTTGCCGATGTGTTTGCCTTGCTGCATGAAGCGGAAGGCGTCGACCACGTCGGTGATGGGCCAGGTTCGGTGGGGAAGCGGCTCGAGCTCGCCGTCGTGCACGCGCCGGAGGATGTCGTGCAGCAGCGCCCCCAGCACGGCGGGCCGCTCGCGGATCAGCCGGTCGAGGTCGATGGCGAAAAACGAGAGGTTCTTGCGGAACGGCTGGAGGCCCAGCCGGGCGTTCTGGTGGATGTCGCGCTTGCCGATCTCGAGGAAGCGGCCGGAATCGGCGAGGGCGTCCAGCCCGCGGGGGATCGCCTCACCTGGTAGGGAGTTGAGGATCAGGTCGACGCCGCGGCCGGCGGTGCGCTCGTGCACCTCGTCGGCCCAGGCGAGCGATCGGGAGTCCATCACGGCCTCGATTCCCAGCGCGCGGAGGTACTCGCGCTTCTCCGGGGTCCCGGCGGTGGCGAAGACCTCGGCCCCGGCGCGGAGGGCCAACTGGACGGCGGCCAGCCCGACACCGCCCGTCGCCGAGTGGATCAGCACGCGCTCGCCGGCGCCGAGCCGGCCCAGGTGCTCCAGCGCGTACGACGCGGTCAGGAACGCGATCGGCAGCCCGGCCGCCTCCTCGAAGCGGAGTCCGGCCGGCTTGGGGACGACCAGCTCGGCGCGCGTCAGTACGTGGCTGCCCAAGGCGAAGCCGGCGACCGCCACAACTTCGTCGCCCACGCTCAAGCCGCGCACGCCCGGACCGAGGGCCGTGATTCGACCGCTGCACTCGGCACCCAGGGGGACAGGACCCTCGGGCAGGCCGGGATACAAGCCCAGCGCCTTCATCACGTCGCTGAAATTCAGGCCGGCGGCGCAGACCTCGATCTCGACCTCGCCCCGACCCGGCGGCCGTCGCCGCAGCACCCGAAGCTCCAGGCCATCGAGCGTGCCGGGTCGACGGGTCGTCAGGCGGTAGGGCACACCGGTCTGGGCCGGAGCATGCTCCAGACCGGAACCACACCCCGGGGCAGGCTCGTAGCGGTGGACATATCGCTCCGACCCGCGCCAGGCGACCTCGTCTTCCTCGTCCTCGGTCTGGAGCTCCTCGAGCAACGAGCCGACGCCGCCATCCTCCGCGTGAGGGTCCAGGTCCACCAGCCGGCAGCGCAGGCGGGGGTATTCCCCGGCGATGACCCGTCCCAGGCCGATGACCGGCGCCTGGGCGACGGCCGATGGTTCGGGCCAGTCCCCGACCGACTGGGCGCCGCGCGTCACCAGGAAGAGCGGCACCGACAACTCGGCCCCGACCTGGTCCCACGCCTGCACCAGGGACACGACGCTGAGCAGCCCGGCGGTCTGAGCAGCCGCCAGGGCCGGTGTGCCGAGCCCGTCCGGTGCCGGCGCATCCAGGTTCCAGAGGTGGATGACACCCCGGCAACAAGCCGGATCGCGACCGAGGAAGTCCTGGACGAGCTGCGGCAGGTCTTCCGCCCGGCTCTCCTCGGAGGGTGAGCCGGCGCGGGTGAGCATACAGTCATCGCCCCGCGCCCGGAGTTGTTCCGCCAGCCGGCCGCCGACGCCGCCGCGATCGGCGAAGAGGAGCCAGCGGCCGGGTCCCGCCTCGGAGCGGGCCTGCGGGCGCGGTTGGTGCTGCCACTGGTAGGCGTAGAGCAGCTCGTCGAGCGACCCTTCCCGGCCGCCCGCGACGCGATGGCTGCGCAGCCCGCGCACCCGGGCGGCCAGCCGGCCGTCCTGGTCGTAGACGTCGATCTCGGCAAGCGACCGGCGGGCCGTCTTTTCCAGCAGCCGGGCGTGGACCCACAGGCAACGGCCCGGGCGCTGGAAGAGCCGGACCTGCTCGATCTCCCTGGGCAGGTACAACCCGCCGTCCCTCCAGTCGAAATCGACGTCCGCAGGGACGACGGCCTGGAGGCAGGCGTCGAACAGCGCCGGATGGAACAGGTACTCGCTCTCCGCCGGCTCGAGGGCCTCCGGCAGCCGGACCAGCCCCAGCGACTCGCGATCGCCCTGCCAGACGCGCTCGATGCCTCGGAACGTCGGGCCGTAGTCCAGCCCGATCTTCCGCAGGTAGTCGTAGCACGGGTCGTGCGCGAACTCCCGGACACAGCGCTGCCGGATCGCCTCGAGATCGACCACGGCCGGGTCGGCGAGGCTGGGACGGGCGTGCAAGGTCGCGGTCAGGTGGACGGTCCATTCCCGACCGCCGTGGATGGGCTGGGTGTGGACGCGCACGGTTGCCGTATCGCTGTCGAACGAGGTTTGCGCGCGCAGCGGCTGGTCGGGCGCGAGGAAGCAAGGATTCGTCAGCTTGACGTCGCGCAGCTCGCAGCCGGCGGGGCCGAGGGCCTCGCGCCCCGCCGCGAAGGCCAGCTCCAGGTAAGCCGTGGCCGGCAGGAGGGTCGCCTGCTGCACGCGGTGATCGGCCAGGTACGGGGCCAGGCGCAGGTCGAGGCGCGATTCCCAGGCCGGCCGCGGCGTGGCTTGCGCGACGCCGAGCAGCGGGTGGGCCGGTGCCGACAGCCGCGACGCCCGTGACTCGTCCCCTTCATACCAGCAACGCTCGCGCTGCCAGGGGTACAGCGGCAGGCGCACGAACCGCCGCGGGCCGGGGAACAGTCCATTCCAGTCGACCGGGTGGCCCAGCACGTGGAGCGCGGCCAGCGACTGGAGGAGGGTGGCCCGCTCCTCGTCGTGGCGCCGCAACGACGGCAGCACGGTCGCCGTCTGGCCCTGATGCTGGCAGCACTCGACGATCGCCGCGGCCAGGACGGGGTGGGGGCCCAGCTCGACAAAGGTGTCGCACCCCCGCTCGATGAGCCGCTCCAGGCCCTCGGCGAAGCGGACGGTCCGGCGGACGTTGTGCCACCAGTATTCGGGGCCAAGCTCCGGCCCCTCGACGCCACCGCCGGTGACGGTCGAGAGGAACGGCAAGGTCGCCGGCCGCGGCCGGATGTCCGCCAGCGCGGCCAGCAAGTCCGCGCGGATGGGATCCATCTGGGCGCTGTGGAAGGCATATTCGACCTTCAGGAGGCGGCAGAAGACCCCGCGATACTCGAGTCGGCCTGCAATCTCTTCGAGTGGACCGCGATCACCGGAGAGCGTGACCAGGCTCGGACTATTCACGGCGGCCAGCGCGATGCGGTCGGTTTCGCCGTTGATCAGGCGCTGGGCCTCCTCGGGCGAGACACCCGCGGCGAGCATGCGGCCGCGCTCGGGGGCCAGCTCCATGCACCGCCCGCGGTGGTAAATGATGCGCACGGCGTCTTCAAGGTCGAAGATCCCGGCCAGGTAGGCCGCGGCCACCTCGCCGACGCTGTGCCCGACCACGGCCTCGGGCCGCACGCCCCAGGAGGCCCACAGCTCGGCCAGCGCGACCTGGAGCGCGAAGAGGCAGGGTTGCGCGATCGCGGTGATGTCCATGCGCGAGCGGGACTCGTCGGCGGTCAGCTCGGCGAGCAGGGACCACTCGCCGAGCTGGCGGACGATCGCGTCGCAGCGCTCGATCACGGTGCGGAAGACCGGCTCCTCGTGGAGCAACTGCCGGCCCATCGCCCACCACTGCGGCCCCTGCCCCGAGCAGACGAAGGCCAGCCGCGGCCGGCGGTCGGCCGCCGCCCGCCCTGTGACAGCGCCGGTCCCCGGCCGGCCGTCGGCGAACTCCCGGAGCTGCCGCGCCAGCTCCTGCTTCGTGTGGGCGACCAGGGCGAGGCGATGATCGTGGTGCGTGCGGCGGAGCGCGGCGTTGCCGGCGAGGTCCCGCAGCGCGACGTCTTCCGGGCCCTGGGCCAGGAACTCGGCCCAGGAAGCGGCTGTGGCCTGGAGCGCCTCGGGGCTGCGGGCCGAAAGGGGGACCAGCCAGGCGCGCGAACCGGCCGGCTCGGCGGGAGCCTCGCCCTCCCGAACCATCGCGCGCGGGGCTTCCTGCACGATGACGTGCGCGTTGGTGCCGCCGAAGCCGAAGGCATTGACGCCCGCCAGGGCCGGGTGGTCGCTCTCGGGCCACGGCTGGGACTGCGTCGGCACGCGGAGGCGCAAGCCATCGAAATCGATGTCCGGGTTGGGCTGCTCGAAGTGCAGGTTGCCGGGGATGCGGCGGTGGTGCAAGGCCAGCGCTACCTTGATCAACCCGGCGATCCCGGCTGCGGCCTCCAGGTGGCCGAGGTTCGTCTTCACGGAGCCGATCAAACAGGGCGCGCCGGCGGGCCGGCCGGTGGAGAGGACCTGTCCCAGGGCCCGGGCCTCGATGGGGTCGCCCACCATCGTGCCGGTGCCATGGGCCTCGACGTACTGGATCGACCCCGGTGCCACGCGGGCGGCGCGGCAGGCCTGGCGCAGCAGCGCTTCCTGCGATTCCTGGTTCGGAACGGTCATGCCGGGCGTGCGGCCGTCCTGATTCACCGCCGTCCCGCGGATGACGGCGTACACCCGATCGCCGTCGGCCATCGCCTGGGCCAGGGGCTTGAGGACGACCAGGCCGGCCCCCTCGCTCCGGACGAAACCGTCGGCGCGGGCGTCGAAGGCGTGGCACCGTCCCGAGGGCGACAGCATGCCCATCCGGCAGAAGCCGATGTACCAATCGGGGAGCAGCAGGGCGTTGACCCCGCCGGCCATCGCCATCGGGCAGCCCTCGCGCCAGATGCTCTGGCAGGCGAGGTGAACCGCCACCAGGGCCGAGGAGCAGGCCGTGTCGACGGCCGCACTCGGCCCGCGGAGGTCGAAGGTGTACGAGATCCGGTTGGCGGCGATGCTCAGCGAGCCGCCGGTGTTCGAATGCACGTCGATTTCGCCGCGGTCGCGGAAGCTGGTCTCCAGCACCGAGTAGTCGAAGCTCGCGATGCCGGTATAGACGGCCGTCTTGCTCCCGGCCAGTTGTGCCAGGGGCAGGCCGGCGTCTTCCAGGGCCTCCCAGGCCACCTCCAGCAGCAGCCGTTGCTGGGGATCCATGCGGGCGGCTTCCCGGGGTGAGATGCCGAAGCACCGCGGGTCGAAGCGGTCGATGTCCGCGACGAATCCGCCCCATCGGCTGTAGGTCTTGCCGGGCTTGGAAGGATCGGGGTCGAAGAAGGCGCGGCGCTCCCAGCGGTCGGCGGGGACCTCCGTGACGGCATCTCCTCCCCGCTCCAGCAGCGTCCAGAAGGCGGCCGGGTCGCTGGCCCCGCCGGGGAAGCGGCAGCCGATGCCGATGATGGCGATCGGTTCGAGGACGTCTGGGGAGGTCAAGCGCACCGGTTGGGGTGGGACTTCGCTATGACCATTCATGAGGCTGGTGGACATGCTCCGCCGACTCCGTGCAACTCCTCAGTGATAGCTTGCAAACTGCATGCCATCCGCTGGAGGGGCGCAGCTCCGTCCCTGCCCGGAACGGCCTGAGGCTCCGCCTCCCGAATGCGGGCTGCGATATTCTTCGGCCAGCGCCGTGTTCCGGCTTCATCCGGAAGGAGCGCCCGTGAGCATGGCTTCCATCCGGGTCATAGCGGGTTCGTTCGCGCGATTTGGCCCCGCGCCGAGGGCGCGGCGAAATCCGTCCCCGCGAGAAGGAAAGTCGGGCCGGCAGACCCGGCCCACTTTCCGGTCTACGTGCTTCGATCCGGGTTCGTTCGCGCGATTTCGCGCTGCGCCGAGGTCGAGACTGGGTTCGTTTCCGCGATTTCGCGCTGCGCCGCGGTCGAGGCTGGGTTCGTTTCCGCGATTTCGCGCTGCGCCGCGGTCGAGGCTGGGTTCGTTCGCGCGATTTCGCGCTGCGCCGCGGTCGAGGCTGGGTTCGTTCGCGCGATTTCGCGCTGCGCCGCGGTCGAGGCTGGGTTCGTTCGCGCGATTTCGCGCT
>JAJPJC010000268.1 GCA_021324445.1 Isosphaeraceae bacterium | reverse complement strand
AGAGTCTGTTCCGGAAGCCCCCGAAGGGGGGCGGAAGAACGTAGCCAGGGGCGTCAGCCCCTGGGGAACCGCCGAGCGACCCACCCCACCCCTTCGTGTGGACCACTCGCCGCCGCAACCTCCGGCAAAGCCGGAGGTTGCGGCGGCGAGTGGGATGGATTCTGGGGAGGGCCCCCAGTCCAGGGGCTGACGCCCCTGGCTACGTCCGATCGCCCCTGCGGGGCTTCCGGAACAGACTCTGAACCACCAAATACCCGAAAGGAAATCGAGAGAATAATTCGTATCTCTTGCTCTCTTTTTTCGTCTATCGCGTGGTTAATCTGCGGTTCAGACAGCTTCAGGGCAATTTCTTCTGGAAGGTCTTCTCGACGATCTGTTTCAGCCCGCCGGCCAGGGGACCGCCGAGGAGATTCCCCAGGAACGGGAGGTCGCCGGTCGCGTGGACGTGCTGCTCATCGACCGTCATCTCGACCCAGAATCCGGCCCCATCGATCCGGACTTTGTTCCGGTCGGTGCTCCATTCCGCGCGCTGGACCATCGCTCCGAATGTGCCGCGGACCTCGTTGACGGCCATCTCCAGGCGGCTGCGCGCCTCCTCGAGAGTTCGGCCATGCTTGACGGAAAGGTTGATGAGAGCCATCGGGTCGGTCGTGGGTTGCTGGGGTCGCAGGGGATCGAAGTCCCTGGGGATGCCGTGTGCATCACCCGAGAGGACCTCGGGCTCGTTTCCAGGATCATACCCGAACCGCTGGCGAACGACCACGATCAGCTCGGCACTGGTCCGGTCCGGTGCGGTCGGCTCAGCCCCGGCCCACGAAGGGCATCTTGGTGGCCATGACGGTCAGGAACAAGACGTTCGCGTCCAGCGGCAGGCTCGCCATGTAGAGAACGGCCCTGGCCACATGCTGGACATCCATCGTGGGCTCGGCGGCCGTCCGCCCGTCCGCCTGGAGCACGCCCTGCGCCATCCGGGCTGTCATCTCGGTCTCGGCGTTGCCGATATCGATCTGCCCACAGGCGATGTCGTACTTCCGGCCGTCCAGGGCGGTGGACTTGGTCAACCCGGTGATCGCGTGCTTGGTGGCCGTGTAGGGTGCCGAGTTGGGCCGCGGCGTGGACGCCGAGATCGAACCATTATTGATGATGCGGCCGCCCCTGGGGACCTGGTCCTTCATCAGCCGGAACGCCGCCTGGGTGCAGAGGAACGCGCCGGTCAGGTTGACGTCGACGACCCGGTTCCACTGGTCGACCGTCAGGTCTTCGAGGGGGACCGCCGGGGCGCTGGTGCCGGCATTGTTGAACAGCAGGTCGAGACGGCCGAACGCCCGCCGGGTGGCCTCGAAGAGGGCGGCCACGGATTGGGGATCGCTCACATCGGCGGGGACGACCAGCGCGCGGCTTTGCGCCGGACCCGATTCGGCGGCGGTCTGTTCCAGGCCCGCACGACGGCGGCCGGTCAGCACGACCGAATCACCTTCGTTCAAGAGGGCCAGTGCCGTGGCCCGGCCAATGCCGGAGCCGGCGCCGGTCACGATCGCGACCTTCCTCGGGATGTTCATGGGCTGGCTTCCGGTCCTCCGTCGGAGGGATTCGGTACCGCGACTGCGGCCGGCGCGGGGCGCGCGGCCGAGGTGACCGCCAGGACGGTCAGGGCGGCGACCCAGAGCAGATACACGGCCAGGGCCGCAACGAACCAGTGGCGGGCGGAGATTCTCAAGCCGGCCTCCTCCAGTCGCGGCGCGGCATCCCAGCCGTCGGCAAGCCGGAACACCTCGGCGACCTCAAGCGACATCGTCCCGCGCCAGGATCAACTTGGGACGCAGCGCCGTGGCGAACTCGAAGACGTTGTCGAAATCGGATCGGGAATCGCTGGGCGTCTTCTCCAGGTCGCCGGTGGCGATCAGATTGTAGACGATGTCCCCGATGTCGGAAGTGGAACGGATGCCCCAGTGGCTCAGCACGGCCTGCGCCATCAAGCCGAACTGGCGCAAGGCCAGGCGCCGGAGCGACTCGCACAGCTCCTGGCCGGTCACATGCCCGGAGGGCCCGGGGCGCCGGGCCTTGGACGGGCGGGACCGGCTTCCTCGGCTCGGAGGCGCCGACCGCGCCTGCTTCGGGTCGCGATCGGACTCGTTCAACTTCTGAAGCCGTGCCTGATGGAGTGCCTCGAGCACGAAGGCATAGGCCTCGATCGAAAAGCGGGGGTCGCATGCGATGATGCGGGGGAGTTGGTCGCGAAGGCTCATGGGACAGATTATCCGGAGAAGGTTACGCCGGCTCGGCGCCGAGCCGGTTGATCTCGATCGTGAGATTACACGGGGGCATCCCTGCGGGGCTCGAACTCGCTCGAGCCCTCCTCGTCGTCGCCGAGCGGGTCCAGCCGGGGATCGAGGACTTCGTCCCGTTCCGGACCCGGTTCGCTCCGGCCCTTGGCGGACTCGACGGCCAGGACGTCGTCGGAGCCGACGATGATGCGGCGCCGATCCTCCAATTCCACAACGAGCTTCTGAGCCAGGATCTCGTGGGCGATCACGCGACCCCGGCCCTTGGCCGTGGCGACGATCGAGCCGACCGCCGGCAGGTCGCTCTCGAGCGCGCGATAGGTCTCGTACTCGTAGCGCAGGCAGCACTTGAGCCGCCCGCACCGTCCCGAGATCTTGGCCGGGTCCAGCGTCGTCTTCTGGATCTTGGCCATCTTCATCGAGACCGGCGGCATCCGCGTCAAGTGGGTGTTGCAACACACCGGCTTGCCGCAGTCGCCGTAGTCGGCCAGGAGCTTGGCCTCGTCCCGGACCCCGATCTGGCGCATCTCGATGCGGGTTCGCAGCGCGCGGGCCAGGTCCTTGACCAGCTCGCGAAAGTCGACACGCTTCTCAGCCAAATAGTAGAACACGACGCGTTCGCGGCCGTGGATGATCTCGACGTCCACCAGCTCCATCTGGAGCCGCCGCTTGGCGACCAGCTCCTGGCAGGTCGCGAAGTGCGCCTTGCGTTGCTGGGCCAGCCGCGCCTCGAGCTCTCCATCCTCGGCCGTGACCACGCGAAGGATTTCGCCGTGGACCGGGTTGGCCAGGAAGCGCGCCGTGCGGTCCGATGCCGGGCAGAGGATATCTCCCAGCTCGGTGCCCCGATCGCTGCGCACCACCACCCTCTGGCCCCGTGGGTGATCCTGACCCGGCAGGCCCGCATATTCACCCAGGAACCGCATCCGACCATAGCGAACGACGTAAGTCTGTGCCATCCTGGAACATCCGCCAGGAGACCAGGAATCCTTCCATCCACTTGCGACGAAACTGGAGAGAGGACAGCCTTCGTCCTGGTGCGCTTAGAAGCATTATCGCGAGAATCGTCCAGCTAGGGAAGAGCATCCATTCGAAAAAAGAGTTCGACCCTGCACTCGGTGGCGTCGTCGGGCCGCTGGTCTGGGGACCCGGCTTCAAGGGATGCGAACGCGCCGGCATAATACACGGTTAGGGCCGGACAAGGCCCGCGCCGCGGCTGGCCAGTGGCCGCCGAGGGCGGCTGCCCCACCTTCCCGCTCATCCTGAGAGAGGAGTTGGCCCGATGGTGAACGAGGAGCTCCTGGCGCTCTTGGTCTGCCCGATGGCCAAGGCCCCGCTGCGCCGCGAGGGCGACACACTGATTTGCACACGGTGCGGACCGCGGTTCTCGATCCAGGACGACATTCCCAACATGCTCATCGAGGAGGCCGAGCTGCCACCCGGCTGCACGGCGATCGCCGACCTCGAATGCGTGCGCTGCGGCGACGCCCGGCTCGATTGAGGATCGTCAGTCGCCCGGATCGGCGGCCTGGGTGAGCACGATGGTTGGGCCGTCCTCGAGCTCGACCGTATCGCCGGCCTTCATCTGGCGACGCTTCCGCAGCTCGACCGCGCCGTTGACGCGGATATCCCCCGCGGCGATCCGCGCCTTGGCCTCGCCTCCGCTCTGGACAAACCCGGCGAGCTTGAGCACCTGGGTGAGGTTGATCGGCCGCTCGCCGACCGGGACGAGGATCCGAGCAGGCTTTTTCATTTTCCCGGATCCTACGCCAGGATCTCCTGGATGACTCGGCCTTGCACGTCGGTCAGGCGGAAGTCCCGGCCCTGGTAGCGATACGTCAGCCGCTGATGGTCGATGCCGACCAGGTGGAGGATGGTGGCATGCAGGTCGTTAACATGGACTGGGTTCTCGAGGGCGTGGTAGCCGAGCTCGTCGGTGGCGCCGTAGGTGATCCCGCCCCGGATGCCGCCACCGGCCAGCCAGAGGGAGAACGATCGCATGTGGTGGTCGCGGCCGGGTTCCTTCCCCTTGCCCTGGAACATCGGCGTGCGGCCGAACTCGCCGCTCCAGATGACCAGCGTCTCGTCGAGCATCCCCCGCCGCTTCAGGTCGGTCAGCAGCGCGGCCGTCGCCCGGTCGGTCTGCCGGCGGCAGAGGGTCAGGTAGCGCGAGAGGTCGCCGTGGTGGTCCCAGTCGCTTCACCGAGGCCCGACGCCACCGCCGCGATCCCAACCAGGTGGATCGTGCTCAACTCCACAGCCCCTCTGCGGTCCCAATTCCCCCGGCCCAACGGGCCAGCGGAGCAAAGCCCAGGGTGAAACTCTGGGGATTGCGGTCGCGCCAACCCGTCGCACCCTGAACGCGTGCAGGCTCCCCCAATCTACGACACGACCTTCATCGCCACGGGATCCCAGTCGATCTCGCGACGCTGGCGATAACTGTCGTTGCAGAGCAGAGCCGGGGCCGCGGCGCGGTAGCCGAAGGTCGCGTCCTCGTATACCGGCTTCCCCTGGCGGACCGAATTGAAGAAGTTGACGAAGTGGTCGAACCGCTCATCGTAGTCCTGGGGAATGACGTATTTCTCGGTCGACTTCGAGCGGTGACCCTCCGACGACCGGGGGTGTTCCGCCAGGTACTTCTCAGCGAACGCCTTCTGTTGGGCGTTGGCGAAGGTCGTCACCGAGTTGTAGCCCTTGAGGACCTGGTTGGCCGTGGCGTGCTGGATGCCGACGCGGATGAGGTTCAGCTCGCGGAAGCTTACTTCGATGATTCCCTCGGTGCCGACGAAGCGGAACGAGGTGGCGCCGCCGCCGCCGTCCTCGAAATCGGTCACCAGCGAGAGGGTGAAGCTGCCGTGCGCGTCGGTCTCGGGGTAGTCGAGCAGGCCCATGATGATGTCATAGACGTCGCGGCCGTCGTTCCAGTAGCGCCGGCCGCCCATGGCCGCGATCCGCGTGGGCCCGATCGCGCCGGTGGCGTGATGGATGCCGGTGATCAGGTGGATGAACAGGTCGCCCGCCACGGCCGTGCCGTAATCCCAGTAGTTCCGCCAGCGGAAGAACCGCACCGGGTCGAACGGCCGCTTGGGCGCCTCGCCCAGGAAGCGGTCCCAGTCGATCGTCGAGGGGGAGGCATCGGTCGGGATCGAGTACTGCCAGGCGCCGATATCCGTGTTGCGATTGTACCGCGCCTCGATGGCATGGACCTTGCCGAGAGCACCCTGGCGGATCAGTTCCTTGACCTTGTCGTAGAGGATGGAGCTGGCGTACTGGCTGCCGACCTGAAAGACGGCCTTCGTCTCCTTCTGGGTCGCGATGACGGCCGGTCCTTCCTCGACGGTGCGGACCATCGGCTTCTCGCAGTAGACCGCCTTGCCGGCCTTCATGGCGTCGATCGAGATCCGCGTGTGCCAGTGGTCGGGCACGCAGATCAGCACGGCGTCGACATCCTTGCGGGCGAGGATGTCGCGATAATCGACGCAGGTCGCGACCCGCGAGCCGAAGACCTCCTGCGCGTGGGTGCGCCGGCCCTCATACAGGTCGGCGGCGGCGACCAGCTCGACGCCGGGGACCTTCAGGGCCGTCTCGGTGTCGATGAAGCCGATGATGCCCATGCCGATGGTGGCGATCCGGATGCGGTCGTTGGGGCCGGCCGGCCTGGGCGGCACCACCGTGGGTTTGAGCTCGTGGACGTCCTCGGCGATCGCCGTCGTGGCGACGGTCGAGGCGGCCGAGGCCGCGGCCACGGTCGTGAGGAACGACCGGCGCGTGTTGCCATCAGGATAAGCCATGGAGTCCTCCGGCGGTCGTGGGTTGAGGGGATGCCGCCGGCCCCCACGCGGCAGGGCCGGCACCAGGTGAAATCTCTCCCCAGCATAGACGCCCGACCGGCCGGACGGAAGCGGGTGCTCGTCACCTCACCGCCCGACCCAGGGCGGATCGCGGAGAAGCGCCGGCACCCGGCAACCCCCCTCCCCGGCGAGAGTGAAGTCGACCGCACTCCATCAATCGAGGTATAGTGCAGACCGGTAGCGCACGAACCGCAGCGTGATGTCCGGCCGCCCGAAAGAGGGGCATCTGCATGGCAAGCACACATGACGAAATCTCCGAGAGGATCGCGGAAGTAAAAACCGACCCTCCCAAGACCGCGCCGGCCGACGGACCGCCCAAACCCGCCGCGGCCAGGCCGTCCTCGCACCACTGGCGAAGCCTGTTGCTGTGGGTCGGGGCCGTGGCCGGCCTGGCGCTCGGCGGGTCTCTCCTGAAGCCGGCGGTGGAAACGATGCTGAACACGGTTTCCACCGATGACGCGTACGTCAACGGCCACGTGACCTTGGTGGCTCCCCGGGTCGCCGGCCAGGTGAGCCGGGTCCTGGTCGACGACAACTACCGGGTGAAAAAAGGGGGCTTGCTGGTCCAGCTCGACAAGGAACCCTACCAGGTTCAAGTCGCGATCAAGCAAGCCGCCGTCGGAGCGGCCGAAGCGGACCTGGTGGCCGCCGAAGCCCAGATGCGCGGACTGGAGGCGATCGGCGGATCCCAGCGTTGGCAACTGCAATCGGCCATGGAGCAGGTGAACAACCAGGTCGCCACGCTTCGGGCCAACGTGGCGACTTACCAGAGCAAGAAGGCGAGCCTGGCGCTGGCGCAGGCCAACCTCAAACGGGGCGAGGAGCTCGCGCCGGGTGGGGGCATCAGCAAGGAAGACCTCGACGTGCGCCGGCAGACGGTCAAGGTGGATGAGGCGGCCGTCGAGCAAGCCCTGCAGCAGGTCTACGCCAGCCGGGTCTACCTCGGCCTTCCCCCCCAGGCGGCCAACGGGCACGACCTGACCGAGGTGCCGCCGGATCTCGAACAGACCTTCTCCGCAGTCCGGACGGCGCTGTACAACCTGGTCCAGACCACGGCCCAGATCGGCCTGAACCTGATCAGCGAAAACGTGACTCCACGCCAGTTCCTGGCGGACTTCCGCAAACGGGACGCCAGGGGGGATCTCGACCGCATCCTCAAAGACCTGATCCCGAACGCGCCGGCCGTCAAGCAGGCCAAGGCCAAGCTGCTCCAGGCCCGCGCCGATCTGGATCAAGCCCTGCTGAACCTCCGCTATTGCGACATCGTCAGCGAGATCGACGGCGTGGTGACCCGCCGCAACGTCAACCCCGGAAACAACGTCTCGGTGGGGCAGAGCCTGATGGCCGTCCGCTCGCTTACCGAGATCTGGATCGACTGCAACTTCAAGGAGACTCAGCTCGCGGACCTGCGCATCGGCCACCGCGTGCGCTGTGAAGTGGATATGTACGGGAGCCAGCGTGAGTACGAGGGCCGCATCACCGGGTTCACCATGGGGACCGGCCAGACCCTGGCTCTCCTCCCGCCGCAGAACGCCACCGGCAACTTCGTGAAGATTGTCCAGCGGCTGCCGGTCCGCGTGGAGCTGACCGACTACGATCCGGACAAGGCTCCGTTGTTCGTCGGGTTGTCGGTCGTGCCCTACGTCTACTACAAGGAACGCCCCACCGGTCCGCACGCCGGGGATGTCCTGCAACCACTTTACCCGCTTCCCCAAGGCCCCACCGTGCCCAACGTCCAGGACGTCTCGCAACCCACCGCACCCGTTCCCCTGGGCCGCCGCGGCCCATGAAGGTTGAAACCGAGGCGGCATCGAGAATCCTCGACCATCCTGGCTCGTTCCCAAGGAGCCCCCGCGTGTGCAGCGTGACCCTGGCGCCGGGCGCCCTGAGCCGCCCGGCGATCAACCCCTGGTTCGTCGCCATCGCGGTGGTCATCCCCACCTTCATGGAGGTGCTGGACACCACCATCGCCAATGTCGCGCTGCGGTACATCGCCGGCGGGCTGTCGGCGTCGAACGTCGACAGTGAGTGGGTCATCACCAGCTACCTGGCCGCCAATGCCACCATCTTGCCGATCACGGGCTGGCTGTCGGCCCACCTCGGCCGTCGCAACTACTTTCTCCTCTCGATCGCCATCTTCACCATCGCCTCGGGGTTGTGCGGCATCGCCACCAGCCTGGAACAACTGATCCTGTTCCGGGTGATCCAGGGCCTGGGCGGCGGCGGACTCCAGCCGTCCAGCCAGGGAGTCCTGCTGGATTGCTTCCCGCCCGAGAAACAAGGCGCCGCCCAGACGATGTTCGGCGTGGCGGCCTTGCTGGCGCCGGTCGTCGGCCCGACGCTGGGCGGTTATCTCACGGTCAACTACAACTGGCGCTGGATCTTCTACATCAACCTCCCGGTGGGTGCCCTGGGCTTCCTGGCGTCTTACCTCCTGGTCGATGACCCGGATTACCTCAAGCAGGAACGGGCCGAGCTGCGGCGCCAGCCCTGGAACTTCGATTACATCGGCCTGGGGCTGCTCGTCCTGATCATGTCGAGCTGGGAAGTGATGCTCAGCAAGGGGCAGGAATGGGACTGGTACAACGACCCGTTCGGGCGCGTGCAGACCCTGTTCATCGTGTTCGTGCTGGGACTGGGCAGCCTGGTCTTCCGGGAGATGCGGATTGCCAACCCGGTGGTCAATTTCCGACCGCTGGGCGAGCGGAACTTCGCGGCTTCCTGCATCATCATCTTCTGTGCCTACGGTATTCTCTACGGTGCCAGCACGTCGCTGCCGGGCTTGCTCCAGAGCCTGTTCGGCTACGACGCCTATGTCTCGGGGTTGGTGCAATCGCCATCGGGGGTTTTCTCCATCCTGGGGCTGATCGTGGTCGGCGCTCTGATCGGTCGGGGCGTGGATGCCCGCTGGTTGATCACCCTGGGCCTGCTGATCATGGCGGCCGGGAACTACTGGATGGCGCTGATGAACTTGTACATCAGCCCGGGAATCGTGATCTGGCCGCGGGTGGTGTTGATCGTCGGCCTGTCGATGATCTTCGTGTCGATCAACGTGGCCGCCTTCAAATACATCCCCCCCCATCTGCGCGGGGCCGCGGTCGGCCTGTTCGCCTTGCTCCGCAACGAGGGGGGGAGCGTCGGCACGTCCCTGGCCCAGGCCGTCCAGTGGCGCCGCGAACATTTCCACACGGCGCGCCTGGGCGAATTCCTCGATCCTCTCAACCCGCAGGTGAACGCCTTCTTCCAGCAGGGCCAAGCGTTCTTCTTCCAGGAGACGGGTGACCCGGCCGGGTCGCAGCAGATGACCTTGCAGGCGCTGGCCAACCTCCGCCAGCAGCAGGCGGCTTCCCTCGCCTACTTCGACGATTTCTGGCTGTTTGCCGTCCTGGCGTTGGCCTTGGTGCTCCTGGTGCCGCTGATGAAGCGCTCGGTGGCCGAGCCGGGAGAGCCTATCGGGGCGGAGTAGACCCAAGCGCAGGGCTGAGCCGGGCAGTCCGGCGGCCTGGGCGTGGGTGCGTTCCGAGTTTTGCTCGATTGGGCGCGCGGGCCGGGCCGATATTGCCGTCTGTGCCGATCGTTCTCGCACTGGCGAGTGCGACGGCTTCACGCAGGACGCGGTGAACGCACTCATCCAACGGAATGGCGCATGAACTGGCCAGTCCCCCACGGGCATGATGCCCAGTGGATCCCTCGACCGCGCCGGCCGCGATGGCTCACCCTGGGCGGCCTGGTGTTCGCGGCCGTGTGTTCCAGCGGGTGCGTCGCGGACAACCTGCGGCAGTGGGTTCACAACGGATTCAAGGTCGGACCGAATTATAGCCGGCCGCCGGCGCCCGTGGCGGAGGAGTGGATCTATGCGCAGGACCCCCGAGCCCAGGGCCCGCCGCCGCGCGACGGCACCTGGTGGGAGGTCTTCCAGGATCCGATCCTCAACTCCCTGGTGGTTCTGGCTTACCAGCAGAACCCGAACCTCCGCTCCGTCGGGACGCGGGTCCTCCAGGCCCGGGGGCAGCAAGGCATCGCCGTGGGCAACATCTTCCCGCAGAACCAGCAACTCCTGGGACTCTATCCCTACGGCAACATCGGCAAGACCGCGTCACGTATGGTCCCGAGCCATATCGAGATCACGGCCTTCAATCTGAGCTGGGAGCTGGATTTCTGGGGGAAATACCGCCGGCAGGTGGAGTCCGCCAACGCCAGCCTGGACGCCTCGGTCGAGAACTACGACGCCGCCCTGGTGACGCTGCTGGGCGACCTGGCGACGAATTACGTCCAGTACCGGATCGCGCAGCAGCGGATCAAGATCGCGCGCGACAACTTGCAGTTGCAAGAGAGGGTCGTGGCGGTCGCCGAGCGGCAGCAAAAAGTCGGCACCGCAACCGTTCTCGACGTGGAACAGCTCCGGACGCTGATGGAACAGACCCGCTCCTCGATCCCGGCGCTGGAGATCGCGCGCGGTCAGGCCAATGACATCCTCTGTATCCTTTTAGGCGAGCCGCCCCACGACCTTGAGCCGGAGCTCGGCCCCGGGCCGGACCTGGGCAGCCTGCCCATGCCCCAGACGCCGGTCGCGGTGGCGGCAGGCATCCCGGCCGACTTGCTGCGCCGCCGCCCTGATGTCCGCAGCGCCGAGCGCCAGGTGGCGGCCCAGAGTGCCCAGATCGGCGTGGACAAAGCCAGCTTGTACCCCAGTTTCTCCATCGGCACCCTGCTCGGCCAGCAGGACCTTGGTCTTGTGGGCTCGCTCGTGAAGGCCAGCGGAGGCCTGGCGTTCGTCATCCCCCAGGTCTCGTGGCCCATCCTGAACTACGGCCGGCTGGTCAATAACGTCCATGTCCAGGATGCCCGGACCCAGGAATTGATCGCGACCTACCAGAACACGGTCCTGACGGCGGCCCGGGAAGTCCAGACCGCGTTGCGAGGCTTCCTGCGGTCGCAGGAGCAGGCCGACGCGCTGGCCCGCAGCGCCGCCGCGGCAGTGGCCGCCACGAGGATCGAGGAACAGCTCTTCGACCAGGTCCGGGCGGACGTGAATCGCCTGTTCACGCTGGCCAACGCGCGATTGCAGGCGCAGGATCAACTGGCGGTCGCCCAGGGCAATATCGCTCTCAACCTGATCACCGTCTATCGAGCCCTGGGAGGCGGCTGGGAGCTGCGCCTCCAGCAAGACCGTCCCAACGGAGAAAACCCGACCCCCGCGGCGACGCCCCCCATGCCGGACGCGGCACCGGCCCCGCCGGCCCCGTGGTGGTTACCGGATCCCTTACCGGGGTCCCCGGCCCGTCCCTTGACCCCGCGTGCCGGCCAGTGACTTCGGCGTCGCGACCCTCGAAGCGCCTGGCGAATGAGGACGGCCAAACGGCATGGGAGGATCGACCGCATGAGAAGCCATGTCAGGATGTGGGCACTGGTCTTCAGCCTGATCGCGAGCGGTCAGGCCCTGGGAGGAGATCGCGGGGATCCTGAGCCTCGCTCGCAACCATTCCTCCAGCGAGTGCGTCCGGTCGGTGGCTGGCACCCGGACGGTGGCGGCCTGTGGCATTGGTGGAACCCGCGGTGTTTCCCCCGGTGCGGCGGGCCGGACGACTACTGCCGCAAGCCGCCTCCCAGAGTGTGCTGGCCGCCTTACCCGCCCTACTACACCTGGGGGCCACCGGAGATCCATTATCCCCACCGCATCGGCCCACCGTGATTCCACGAGGTCGGTTGCGAGCCGGCGAATCCCGTCAAGTTTTCGGGTCGTATCGACGATAACGGTGGAAGGGAAACCTCAGGGATGCCGGGCTCTCCAGGCCTGGGGAGGAGCACCGCCTGACGGAATTGAGAGAGGGTCATGGACGATCGGAGTCGGCGTCCGACGCTGCGGCGCCGGTCGTTTCCACAACTTGTCGTCCTCCTGGCCGCCTGGGCCTGCGCCAGCGGCTGCCTCGGTCCCAAGGCCGTCCGTTACACCCGGCTACGGTACAACGAGGTGGTGCGGGCCACCAACGACGAGCAGCTCTTGATCAACATCGTGCGGCTGCGCTACGCCGACTCCCCGATCTTCATCGACCTGCCCAACATCACCAGCCAGTTCGAGATCTCCGGCCAGGGCAACTACCTCGGGGGCTACGGCAACCAGACCCCGGGCCGGGCGAGCCTCGGCTATGGTGGGCTGTCGATGCGGGACACGCCGACCCTGAGCTACCACCCGCGCGAGGGGCGGGAGATCGCCAAGTCGATGCTGACCCCGCTGTCGGCCGACCTGTTCATCGTGGTCAATGCCGGGGCCAACCTCGAGCAGCTCCTGCTGCTGGCCATCAACGACATCAACGACGTGCCCAACGCCCCCGGGGCCACGACTTTGTTGCCCCTCGTCCCCGAGGACAACTCGCTGTACCTGCGGTGCATCCGGCTGCTCGCCGCGCTGCGGGCGCGCGACGCCACCGAGCTGGCGTTCGGGACCGAGGAGGAAACCGAGGGCTCCTCGGAGCCGATCCCCAAGACCTTGGTTCAGGGGCGCGACCTCCTGAACGCCGCCAAGGACGGGTACGTCTACCGCCCCCGAGGAGAGGGCCAGGTGACCCTGCTCAAGCGGGAGAAGGAGCTCTACCTCCGGGTCCGCGATCCGTACGTCGACTCCCCCGAAATGGAGGAGGTGGCCCGGATCTTCAAGCTGATCCCGCACCTGGGCAGGTACCGGATCAAGTCCGAGTTGAGCGAGGAGGCCAAACCGAGGCTCCCCAACCCGCTGGGCAGCGATACGGTCTATTTGAACCTGCGATCGGTCTTGCAGATCATGACCTTCCTCTCCAAGGGGGTGTGTGTCCCCGAGGAGCACGTGCTCTCGGGGATCGCGCCCAGCACGCCCGGTCCGGACGGCCGGCCCTACGACTGGACGCGGGTCACCGGCGGGAACTTCCTCGTCCACGCGCAGAAACACCGGCCCCGCGCCGCGGAGGTCGCCGTCGAATACCGGGGTTACTGGTATTATATCGCCCCGGACGACGTGAAGTCGCGCGCGGTTTTGGCCATCCTCGAGGTCATGTTCACGCTGCAAGAATCGGACGGCAAGAACGTCGGCCCGATGCTCACCCTCCCGCTCGGCGGGTGAGACGATGACCGCGGAGCGTCCTGGGCCCGGCACACCGCGTCCCGGGGCGACCGGAAATCCGCCCGGCCTATTCCCGACCCGCGCCCAGGCGGCTGACCTCGTCCTCGCCCGGCAAGCCGAACGAGTACAGCACGCCGGTGTACTTCTTGGGGAAGAAGGCTTCGTAGTCGGCGGGGCTGAACAGGGTATTGCCCGTGCCCACGTAGACGCGGCCGCGGGAGACCGACGGGCCCGACCAGACCGGCCCGAGGTCGAGCTCCTTGAGCACCGCGCCGGTGGCGGCATCGAGGGCGACGAGCTTGCCGCTGGCGACGGTCGTGAAGTAGACCACGCCCTTGGCGACGGCGATCCCCGAGGCGACCGGGTCGCCGAGGTTCGTAAAGACAGGCTTCGGCGGCGGCCCGCCCAGCGTGGCGACCTTGGGGCGCTCGTGCCGCCAGCGTTCCTTCCGCGTGTCCAGGCTGATGGCGACCACGCGCCCGCCCGTCGGCGGCGCGCCGTCGGTCGGACGCTCTTGCGACGCCAGCCGCAGGGCGTCGATGCCGTTGGTGAAAATCGTCGACCCGTCGGTCGCGCAGCCCGTTTGCAGGCCGCCCATGACGCTGGGGAAGGCCAGCATCCGTCGGTCCGGCTGGGGCGAGGGCGGGTCCGTCGGCGGGCCGTTGTACACGGGCGTGTGGTCCACGATCGACCCGTCGTCGGCGCGCAGGACGTAAAAGCCGCCATTCTTGCAGCCCACGCCGACCACTTTCGTCGGTGTGCCCGCGATCGGGATCGTGTAAATCTTGGGTGTGTCCCCGATCGATTGATCCTTGTACCGTCCCTCCTTCGGGTCATAGCCCCGCATGGAGTTGGTCCAGACGTCGCCGGGGTTGAGCTGCCGGACCCACCGCTGGGAGCCGTCGCGGACCTTCAGGGCAATCACCGCGCACGAGTCGGGCGTGGCCAGCCGCGGATCGTCCTTCGTCGGCCGGCGCGGGGCGGTGTTGACGTCCGTGCCGAAGAAGATGGTCCGCGATTCGGCATCGTACGAGGGAGTGCTCCACACCGAGCTGGTCGCCGGCCCGAAGTAGAAGACGTGGTTGCCGTAGCTATCCTTGATCGTGATCGGCGGGTCGAGGGGCTCGGGCTTGGGGCCGACATCGTACTTCCAGACAATCCGGCCGGTCTTCGGCTCCAGGGCCATGACGAAGCCCCGGCCGGTCGAGCCGCGATAGAAGGGGCCGCCGGCAAGGAGCTGTTCCAGCGTCCCGCCACCGACGATCAGCTTGCCGTCGGCGAGGATGGGCGAGGCGAAGAAGACGTTCATGACATGGGCGCCGGGGAAGCCCTTGGCCCGCGCGTTGAGCGTCCAGCGCTCCGAACCGGTCCTGCGATCCAGGGCGTAGAACCAGCCGCCGATATCGCCGAAGAAGACCATGTCCTCGGTCACCAGAGCCGAGGCGAAGATCCCCTCGGCCGACGCTTGGAAGCGAGTCGCGCGATTGGGTTTCGCCACGTCGCCGCCTGCCGATCCCGGACGGGCCCGACCCGGCCCCCGCGCCGGATTGCGGTACGACCAGCGGACCTTCCCATCGGGGGTCAGCTTGTAGAACGTCGGGTCGGTGGCCGTACCGAAGTAAACGTAGCCGCCCACGACGACCGGCGTGGCATGGATGACCCCGATCTCCAGGCCCGAGCCCCTGGCGGGGAACCGCCATTTCTCCTCGAGCCGGCCGGCGTTGGTCTGGTCGATGGCCGTCTCTCCCGGGTTGTGCCGCGTGCCGATGACGTCGCGGTTGTACATCGGCCAATCTTTCGCGTCGGCCTGCGCATGGGCCATCGCCGGGGTGAGAGCGGTCCACAGCACGATCGGCAACATCGCACGACGAAACGTACCGGACATGGTGAATTCCTTTGTGGCGACGAGCGGCCAGCGATCCGATCGATCCTGCCGCGCTGTTCTCATTGACGAGGTTACTTCGCCGTCGGCTGTTGATTATTGGCGGACACGGGGATCGGCCGTTCAGAACCAGAAGCTGAACGTCTCGTTCTCGCAGTCGAGGAGCAGGGTGCCCTGCTTCAGAATATCGCGGCCGATCAGCACCGCCACGGAGGGAGTTCCCGGCACGACCTTTTCGACCTGGTCGTCAAAGGGATGGCGGTAGGTCCCCAGGGTGACTCGGACATCGTGGAACTGCACCCGCGACGCCGGCTCGCCCGGCACACCCATCCAGCCGCGTCCCGTCTGAGGCGCCCCGAGGTGATCGATGATCATCGGGTGGACCGCGGTATGGGTCGCCCCGGGATCGATCAGCGCCGTCGTCGGGAAGGGGGGCGGAATGGGCCGGCCCGCCGCGTGGAGGAACGCTTCCCCGGTCGCTCCCAGCTCGATGCGAACGGTGATGATCGCTCCGTCGAAGTCGATCTTACCCTGGAGGCGCGGCATCAGCGGATGACCCAACCCAGGTAAACCGGCTTCTCGTCACGCTGGACCTGCTTGACCAGGAAGGGAACCCAGCCGAACTGCCGGAACCCTTCTTCCAGCGCCGCGTTGCGGGTCGGGAAGAAACCAAAATGCTCGGAGCCGTGGATCAGGACGTGCTTCCCCTCCTGGTCGTACCACTCGGGGAGGTGGGCCAGATAGTAGTCGAATTCTTCATCGAGCGTGGTGTCGCCGAGGGTCTCGGTCAGCGAGGCGACCATCGCCTCGATGACGGGCTTGAGGCGGTCGTTCGCGGGTTGCTTGACCGCGGGCCGCTGGGTTCCTTCGCTCTTTTTCTTTCCGCGCTTCGCAGGCATCGGTCGCTGCCTCCGGCATCGTAACCCCGGGGCTTCTCGTCACCTCATTCTACAGCAAGCGAACAGGAGCCGCCAAGCGGTCCCGGGCGCGGCGGAATGACCCCGGATTGGCGAAGCCATCCGGCCGTGGTAGGATGAAGAGCGAAGGAGGAGCCCGATGCTCACGATTCATTTGCCGGAAGACCTGGAAAACGCGCTGCACGCGGAGGTTCAGAGCGGCCGGTTCGCCTCGGTGGACGACGTCATCGCCCTGGCGCTGCGCCGGCTCCTCAAGCCGCCGCCTCCCAAGGGGCCGCTCACTCAAGAGGAGCTCGACCGGTACATGCTGGAGACCGGCATGATCAGCGAGCTTCCTGACACCAGTGCCGACTTCGACGATCCCGACGAGGAGCTGATCGAGATCGAGGGCGAACCCCTCTCGGAAACCATCATCCGCGAGCGCCGCTGAGATGGCGGCCTATTTCTTCGAGACGTAGCCAACAGAGTGCCTCCATCTTACGAGGTCATCGATCTCCCGTGACGGTGGGATCTTATCGATTCTGAAGAATATCATCGATTCTTGGTGACCCTCT
>JAJPJC010000248.1 GCA_021324445.1 Isosphaeraceae bacterium | reverse complement strand
CCATCGGCAAGGCCCTGCTCGGTCGCTGTAACTACGACCCGGAGGAACTTTTGCGTCGCGTCCGATACGCCACCGAAGACGTGGCTGCGAGGTGGGGATGATTCAGGGCGGCGCCGGATCGATCGATGCAGGCGCACGGTCACGCCGGAGTTCCGACCGGTCCCTGGGCAAACGGATAATCCACGGGCCGATAGCGGAGGTCCGCCAACTGAGGAGTGGGAATCCGCCTTCCCCCTTCGGCCCGGCTTTGGAGCAAGGCCGAGAGCATCCCGCCGGTCAGGAGGGTCCTCTCGACCGGGTAACTCGGCCGGCCGGTTGCCATCATCCGCTCGATCGCGCGGAGCAGGTAGCCGAAATGGCCAAACTCCTTCCCATCCTGAAGCGCGAAGACCGATGCGACCAGCCCGGCGCCCCCGCTCGCCGGCCGTCGTGCGGCGAATCCGAAGGTCTCCCCCAGTCCCTGGAGCATGCCGACGGTCGCCTTGAGACCGTCCCGGTATTCGATCTGGTAGAGAGCGTCCCTGGGCGTGAGGGTGCGTTCCCGCAGCACGAACGTCGACCCGCGTCGGATTCGGAGGAGGGTTTCGAAGAGGTCGAGGGTCGTCGGCGAGCCTCGCAGGGTCTCCCAGACCTCCTTGCCGCTGACACAGCGCACCGCGGCGACGCCGGTCTCGCCCCCCCGTCGGCGTTCGACCATGCATTGCAGCGTCTCGAGGGCGTGGAATCCATAAGCATCCAGATCGCCATAGCCCAGGGCGATCGCCTCTTCCAGCTCGCAACCCATGGGCAGGGTCAACGCGGGCTCACGCCAGGTGACCGGCAGCGAGGAGCCGGCCATCAGGGGGATCCCCTCATGGCGGGCCACGTCGTACATCCATCGCGCGAACAGCCATTCGTAAGAGAGGTGCTTGTCCGAGAAGACGGGGACGCGACCGCCCAGCGAGCGGAAGGTCTCGACCACGCCCTCGAAGAGCCGGCGCCGGGGGTAGAGCCACTGGCCGCGCGCGTTGATCGGATAGGCGCCATGCTCGCCGATGATCAAGACCCCCCCGACGGCCACCTGCCGCGTTCCGAGTCCGATCGCCCCGCGGATCGTGGGGAAGATGGGGACGTTGTGCTCATGGCAGAGCCCACGGGAGAGGTCCCGTTCCGGTGGGAACTGGTCGGCGTAGACCGAGACCAGCTTCAAGGCGAACGGCCTCGTGTGGCCCCACACCTCGGGCTCGAGCAGGCGATTGAGCAGCACCCAGGCATGGCTGTGGTGCCGCCACTCGGTGATCACGGCCGCGATGGGGATCGAGCCGGCTTCCATCAGGCCCCCGGCTGATAGGTGCTGCCGCGGAGCGATTCCAGCAGGCGCTTGGTGGCCCGGATGCCCTCGGGCTCGCTCAGCCGGTCCCCTTCGTACTCGATTCCGACGAAGCCGTGATAGCCGGCGTCGGTGACGATCTTGAGGATCCGCGCGTAGTCGAGCTTGGTTTCCTTCCCCGAGGCATCGAAATCATAGCTCTTGGCCGAGACGCCCTTGGCATAGGGCATCATCCGGGCGATCGCGTCGTAGATGTCGATGGTGTACGGACCGCCGCGGCCTTCGGTCGGGAAGTTGCCGAAGTCGGGGAGCGTGCCGAAGTTGGGCTTGTTCACGGCCTTCATCACGGCGAGCAGCGCGTCGGGGTTGCTCGAGGGACCACCGTGATTCTCGCAGATCACCGAGATGCGATGCTCCTGGCCGTAGTCGGCCAGCTTGCCGCAGGCCTCGGCCACGCCGCCAACATCCGTGGGGCTGTAGTGCTCGCCGGTGTTGACCCGGATCGCATGGCACCCCAGCGCGGCCGCGGCGTCGACCCACTTCTTGTGGTTCTCCACCGCCCGGTTCCGTCGCGCTTCGTCCCGGGCGCTGAGATCGCCCTCGCCGTCGATCATGATCAGCACGCAGGTGACCCCCACGTCGCTGGCGCGCGACTTCAATTCCTTGAGGTAGGCCGAGTCGTGTGCCTTGTCCTGGAAGAACTGGTTGACGAACTCGACGCCCTCGATGCCGAATTGCTCGCGGGCGATCTTGGGGAAATCGAGGTTGTCGACCTTCTGAGCGCGGAGTGCCCTGTGCAGCGACCACTCCGCCAGCGAGATCTTGAAGTCGCCGATCTTCCCGGCCGGCGGCCGCCCGCTGGGCTCGTCGGCGAAGGCCCCGCGGGCGCCCAGACTCATGAGGGTCCCGCCAGCGACTGCGCCTTCGAGAAAGAGACGACGGCTCAATCGTGGGTCACTCATCGCATGCGTCTCCTGACTGGAGGTCGAAACGGGCTGCGAAACTCCGTCTCATTCGTACGCGATCTTGCGCTCGTCCAGGATCGCCTTCAAGGCGGCGACGGCGTCGGCGAACCGTTCCGGGCCGGTGAAGCCGGACGCCAGGCCGGCGACGGTCAGGTGCGGCTCGAGGACGCAGAACCCGTCATAGCCGCTGTCGACGGCCTCCTGGAGCAGCCGGGGAATCAGGCCGTCGCCGCGGCCGGCGGGCACGTTGCGCTCCGAATTGGCATCGTAGTCCTTGATGTGAAAATGCGACACGAAGTAGCGCAGCCGGGCCCAGGCCCCATCGATCGGCTGCCGGACCTCGACGTAATTCGCCGGGTCGAAGGCATGGCGGAGGGCCGGGGAATTGACCGTCTCGAGGATGTCGGCCACCCGGTCCGCCGTATCGCCGTAGATCCCCTTTTCGTTCTCGAGGAACAGCACGATCGCGCGATCGGCCGCGCGCTGCGTCAGCGCGGCCATCCGGCTGAGCACCGCCGCGCGATGGGACGCCGGATCATCGCCCGGCGGGATGTAGAAGCTGAAGACGCGGATCCGCGGCGCCTGGTAGAAGTCGGCCAGGTCCAGGGCCCGCTCGAACCGCTGGAGATGCTCCTCGAACGGCTCGGTGATGCGGATCTTGCCGATGGGCGAGCCGATCGCGCTGAGGCCGAAGCCACGGGAGACGAGCAAGTCCCGGAACTCGGTATGCTGCGCGTCGGTCAGATCCAGGACGTTTGTCCCATGGATCGCGCGAAACTCGATGAACTTGATGCCGTGGCCGGACAAGACGTCAAGCTGTTCGTGGGGGTCTTGGGAGATCTCGTCGGCAAACGCACTGATGCGGATCATCGATCGACTCCCGGGAGCGGGGACGCAAGTCGAATCCTATCATAGCAAAGCGCGGGAAAACTGCCAGTCGCTCTTGGCTTGTCGCGCGCGGGGCTGGTACCATTGAGGGTAGGCTCGGGGGCTCTTGCGCGATCCGACATCGTCTTGTTCCGGGTTCGCACCACGATGATGACGCTCATCGGAACCCTGCTGATCTACTGGCTGGCGATGTTCGTGG
The DNA here is from genome assembly GCA_021324445.1 of Isosphaeraceae bacterium. GTDB lineage: Bacteria > Planctomycetota > Planctomycetia > Isosphaerales > Isosphaeraceae > JAJPJC01. The sequence continues at coordinate 11,790 of JAJPJC010000248.1, read as the reverse complement.
CGTGCTTCGTGGTGGTCGAGATCGGCCACGATCAGCTCTACGACGAGGTCACGCCCCATGCCGGCCTGAAGGTGGCCGGCGGCTCGTTGTTGATCGCCCTCCTCTTGACCGTGCTGAAATCCTACAACCTGCCCGCGTCGTACGAGTCCATGTTCACCACGAATATCGCCTGGACCGTCTTGCAAGGGATCGTCTGGTTCGGGGTCTTCACCTTGATCTTTCAGTTCCATCCCTCGCACGCGCTGGGCCTCGGGTTGGTGACGATGCTGCTGGTCACGGGCCTGGCCACCATGGGGGTTGACAGTGTGCTTTCCACCCCCGCCGCGCCTCAGGTGGCCCCACGGGCGACCGTCTCCAGCCAGCCGGTCCGGCAGACCCTCGCCCCGGCCGGAGGTCCTCCCCCCGCGGCGGCGCCGGCAGCCCCCAAGGGCAAATCGCCGTGACGGCCCCGAGTTGCGACCCACGGTCACGATCCAGGGGGCGCCGGGAGTCTGAGCCGGAGGCCGACATTCCCCTTGGCCACGGCGTGGCGGCCGCGCGGTGACTTTCCCCGGGATCGGCGCGCATGATGCAAGAGAACCGAATTCACCGCACCGGGGAACCCGACGACCCGACGCGATCCAACGAAGGGAGACTTGGCCGTGCGATACCTCACTCATCAATTTGCTCACCCGGAGACCCTCGATCGGGCGCGGCGCTGGTTAATTCAGGCAGGGATCGATCCCAGTCGGATCGAGGCCCATCCCCACGGGACCCCTCGGATCGCCGTGGCGGTCGAGTCGGGTGAAGCGGCCGAGGTCGCGCTGCTGATCGACGCCGCGGAGTCGGGCGATCCGGACGGCTTCCCCAGCTTCCTCGACCTGGCCCGGCGCCGGCACATCTATCCGGAGGCCATGGAGTCGAACGAGACGCTGGCCAAGGAAGCCCGCTCCGCCTCATTCCTCCTGGGCTGGCGGCCCGTCGACAGGGACCTCGAAGTGTCGCAAACCACGACCGACGTGGATTTGCAACGAGCCTACCGAGAACACTGGGGTAACAGCTTCTGAGGGACAAGGAGAAACGCTCCCTGGGGGCTGTGGGGGCCGCCGCCCCGGCTGCCATCGGGCAAACCAGCCCGGCTCGGGCATCCGTTCACCCTGGCAGTTGGTCGAGGCAGAGGGCGAGGAACTTCGCCAGCCGATCGGCGGCCTCGATGGCCCGCTGGTGCAGCGTCCAGAAGTCCTTCAGGCTGGACGGCCGGTTCCAGACGGCCCGCAGCGCCGCCCCGACGCGGTAGCTCCCCGACCGGGCCAGGAGCGTGGCGACCTCCGGCGGCAGATCGCTCTGAGCCTCGTCGCTGATGACGCGCACGCCGAGGAACCGCACCAGCCGCTCGGCACAGACGGCGGCCACCGCCGAGGACTCCATGTCGACCAGGTCCGCCTGGAAGGACTGGTAGAGCTCGGCCTTGGCCCGGGATTCCAGAATGGGCCGGTCCACGGTCAGGAGCCGGCCCCGGACGTGCCGGACCCCGGCGCCCAGCGATTCCACAGCCTCGACCCGGAAGCGACGGCCCTCCCGATCGATCACCTCATCGGGCAGGACCAGCTCGTTGCGGCCGATCCCGGGGTTGAGCGCCCCGGCGAAGCCGGCGGCGATGATCCAGGAGGGTCGATGGCCGGCCAGGAGCAGCTCGGTCGCCCGCCGCGCAGCGGCACAACCCACGCCGCCGACGACGATCGCCACGACCTTGTCGTGATGCTCCCCCTCGATCACCGAGAGGGACGCGGCCTGATAGGTCCTCACCCGACCCAGGCGGTCCACCAGGTCGCCCACTTCCAGGGGGAGGGCCGCCACGATTCCCACATCGGCCGGAACTGGTGCCGGCGCGACGATTTGCTCAACCCGCTCCCCGGAACGCCGCGGGCCGGTCGCGCGTGGATCCATCGTCACAACCGGCTGTTCATGTGAGTTGCCACTTGATCATCTTCAAGGTATCGCCCAGGCGGCCGTTGACGCCCACGGCGGCCGAAGTCTCGTAGCCGACGTGGACCATGCAGTGCTCGCACCGGGGGTCCTTCCCGTAACCATAGTTCTCCCAGGGGGTTTTGTTCAAGAGGTCCGAGAAGCTGTCGTGGTGCGTGTCGGTGATCAGGTAGCAGGGGCCCTTCCACCCCTTGATATTCCGCGTCGGGCTGGCCCAGGCGGTGCATTGCATCGGACGCTTCCCCTGGAGGAACTCCTGATAGATCGGCGAGGAGTGGAAGCGGTACTTGCGGAACATCGCCGCGGCGGCGCGAAACTTGGCCTGGATGTCCTCACGGGTCATGAAGATCTCTTTGGATTGGACCGCCGCGTAGCTGTAGGCCGGCGAGATGATGAAGCCGTCGACGTCGAGCGTCGTCAAGTAGGCGAACAGCTCGTCGATCTCGGCCATGTCGGTCTCCTTGTACACCGTGGTGTTGGTGCACACCAGGAAGCCGCCCGCCTTGGCCGCCCGGATCCCGTCGATCGCGGCGTCGAAGACCCCCTCGCGCTCGACTGCGATGTCGTGATTCCGCCGCATCCCATCCAGGTGCACGTTGAAGAAGAAAGTCCGGCTTGGTCGGAATTCGTGCAGCCGCTTCCGGATGAACATCCCGTTCGTACAGAGGATCACGACCTTCTTCCGCTCGAGGATCTTGGCCACCAGCTCGCCCAGACCCGGGTAGATCATCGGCTCGCCGCCGCAGATCGACACCACCGGTGCCCCGCACTCATCGACCGCCTCCAGGCACTGCTCGACGCTCAGCTTCTGCTTGATGGTCGATTCATATTCCCGGATCCGCCCGCAGCCGGTGCACGTGAGGTTGCAGGCGTGCAGCGGCTCGAGCATCAAGACCATGGGGAATTTCTCGGTCCGGGCCAGCCGCTTGCGCGCGACGTAACCGGCGATCCGAGTGGTCATGGGCAGGGGAAAGCGCATGGGGCTGGACCTCCTCTCCAGGCAGCGGGCCGGTCGTAGCTCAGGCTTTAGCCTGATATTTCGATTCTGTCAGGCTAAAGCCTGACCTACGTTCGTGGGCACCGGCTGGGCCGGGATGCGAAAGGCCATGGCCGGTGTGGACAGGCCGGGCTCGCGTTCGAGGGCCGCCCGGTAGCGGGCGAGGGCCATGATTGGGAAAGAGATCCGATAATAATGGTAGCGCAGGTAAAACACGCGAGGAAAGCCGGTGCCGGTGAACGGGGCCTCATCCCAGGAGCCGTCGGGCAACTGGGCACGGAGCAGGTAATCGATGCCGAGGCGCACGGCGTGGGTGCGGGCGCGGCCGGCCGCGATCAACCCCAGGGTGGCCCAGGCCGTCTGGGAGGGCGTCGGCTCGCCGATCCCCTTGAGCGCCGGGTCGTCGTAGCTGCGACAGGACTCGCCCCAGGCGCCGGAGGGCTGCTGAGTCGACTCCAGCCAGGCGACGGCCCGGAGGAGGCGCGGATGGTCCATCGGGAAGCCCAGCGTGGCGAGACCCTGCAAGACTTGCCACGTGCCGTAGATGTAGTTCACCCCCCAGCGCCCGTACCAGCAGCCTTCGGGCTCCTGAGTGCTCCACAGGTAGTCGAGGGCGCGTCGGATCGCGGGGTGGTCGGCGCGGTAGCCCAGGGTGCCGAGCAGCTCCAGGACCCGGGCGGTGATATCCGCGCAGCTGGGGTCGAGCATCGCGTTGTGGTCGGCGAAGGGGAGCTGGGTGAGGACCTGGTTGTCGATATTGACGTCGTAGGCGGCCCAGCCGCCATCGCGGTTCTGCATCGCCAGCAGCCAGTCGACGCCCCGCCGGGTCGCCGCCTGGACCGCCGGATCGCCGGCCAGAGGGGAGCGATTCAGGGCCAGGATCACCATGGCGCTGTCGTCGAGATCCGGATAGAACTTGTTGTGGAACTGGAAGTGCCAGCCGGTCGGCGCCACGGCCGGTCCGCGGGTCGCCCAGTCGCCGGCGTCCCGCACTTCCTTGGCCAGGAGCCACTGCACGGCCCGAGTCCAGGCCGCGTGTCCGGCGGGCAGGCGCGCGTCGGCCAGCGCGATCGTGGCGATCGCCGTGTCCCAGACCGGCGAGAGGCACGGTTGGACCCGGATCCGATCGCCCTCGGCGATGTGCAGGCCCTCCAGCTGCTTCAGCGCCCAGCGGACTTCCGGCGAGTCCGGGTCGAAACCCAGGCAGCGCAGCGCGATCACCGAGTAGACCATCGGTGGGAAGATCGCACCCAGGCCGTCGGTCTCCCGGCAATGATCCATCATCCAGCGTTGCGCCGCCCGGATCGCCGGCTGGCGCCAGGCGGCGGGCACCCGCCGATCGAGCCACTTGAAGACCCGGTCGAGCCCGAGGAAGACGTTCGTCCAGGAAAGTCCAGGCCGGGTCCGTCGTGCCGGCCGCTGCGGATCCTCGCGAAAGAGCTCGGCGATGCCTTGCTCGGGTGAAAGGCTGCGGACCGGCTTGAAGTACGACATGATCGACAGCGGCACGACGATCGTCCGTGTCCAGGCCGACATCGCGCTCAAACTGAAGCCCCACCGCGGCGGGATCAGGAGGAGCTCCGGCGGCACGCAGGGGCAATCGTCGTAGGCGATCTGGCCCAAGAGAGCCAGGTAGAAGCGCGTGAAGCTGTTGCACTGGTGAGCGCCGCCGGCCTCGAGGATCGCCCCACGCGCCCGCGCCATCGCCGGCTCGTCCGGGGAACGACCCGTCAGCTTGAGCGCGAAATAGGCCTTCACCGAGGCACTGACATCGGTCGGGCCGCCGGGATAGATGGCCCATCCCCCCTCGGACAACTGATGGTCCTCGATGTACCGCGCGCAACCGGCGCAAACGCGGTCCGATTCGCGGCCCAGGAACGTCATCAACAGGACATACTCGGATTCGAGGATCGTATCGCCTTCGAGCTCCGCGACCCAGTAGCCCTCCTCAGCCTGCCGCGCCAGCAGCCAGTCTCTGGTCCGCTCCAGGGCCGAGTCCAGCAATCCGTGGTGGGAGACCAGCGCGGATGAGGAACGGCGCGAGGCGAAGCGGTGGGATGTCTGCGAGGCGACGCCTCCCTCCGTGTTGGCGATGATGGGCACCTGAGCCCCTCCCATACCTGGGGATGTCAGCAAAACCCCAGGACCAGAAGAAAGACCGGACCGTCCGTCGAACCAGACCCTTGGCGGTCACCGACCAGCGGTGCACATCCTACGCGCGGCTCGCAGATTCGATCAAGATCGAAGTCCGCCCCGATTTCGGTCAATTCGCGAGTTTTCGCGCGGGATGTCCCCGCAAATCTTACCTATCCTGCGACCGACCGTGAAAACTGCGCCGCTGCGCGTGCAGCGGCGCCCCGATCCCAGGGCGCAAGACCTTCCCGGAACCTCCGTTAGTCGGCCGTCAAGTTCGGTTCCAGGCGGAATCCATGGAGCACCGGGATGGATCGGAGAGTCGCCAGGACGCGGTCCTTGTCGGCGGCATTGAGGAGGGTGCCGCGGATCTCCAGGCGATCACCATGGGCGTGGACGGTATCGATATGGGCGAGGTCGCCGACATGGCGGCGCATCTGGGCGGTCAGGTACGGCTCGACATCCTCGGGACGCCCCTTCTGGACCAGGGGATTGGGATGGTCCTCGTCGGGGACGAGGAATTCGAGGCGATCGACGACATCGCCGACACCGGGCGTTTGCTGGGCGGCGCGATAGGCGATCATGGCCTCATAGGCCGTGGGGACGTGTCCGGAGAGCATCACGGCCTCGGCGCTGGAACGAACCTGGATGGGCTGGTCGGCGACCGCGGGACGGCGCCGCAGGGCGTCGACGACCCGGCGCGTCAGCCGCTGGGAATCCAGGGCGGCCACGGCGGTCGCCGCGGGCTTGGCCAGGGCGGGGGGCGGGACGGCGCCCGGGGCAGGGGGGCTCGGCCCGGGGCCGGCCGCCGGTCGTTCCGCGGGGGGGGCTTCCCTGATGGCCGGTTGAGGAGGTGGCGGCGGGGCCTCGGGAGCGGACGGCGCGGCGGGGCGGGGCTTGACCTGGAACAGCGGCGGCGGCGCGGCGTCGGGAGTGGGGGTCTCGGCGGCGCGGGGCTTGACCTGGAACTGGGTCACGACCCGGGTGACGCCCGGGACGCTCCAGGCGGTCTGCTCAATCTCGCGCGCCACCTCCGGGCTGGCGACGACGCCCCGCAAGAAGACTTGACCGGCCGAGTCGACGGTAATCTCCAGATCTCCCTTGGCCGGCGGCAGCACCGGATTCTCGCCGCCCGCGGGGACGCCGCCCGCCCCGGCCGGAGCGGGGCCGGCTCCCCCGGCCGCGGCAGCCGGCGCGGGGCCGGCGGCCGGCGCGCCCGGCGCGGCGGGTGCCGGGAGGTTCCGGCCCGGCATCGGCCCTCCCAACTGCCGGCGCCACCAGGGAGCGAAGCTCACCAAGGGGGGCTCCATGCCGAAGAACGGATCGTCGAGCCGGCCGAAGAGGGGCTGGGGATAGACGTAATACGTCGACGCGTAGTTGGGCATCAAGGCCCCGTATCCCGAGACGGCCGGGGTCGCGCTCATCGCCACGCGGAAGGTCTCCGCCGTGTCGATGACCAGGTCGTCGCGGAACGGCACCCCGACGGCGACCGCCAGTTGCACGGCGGTGTCGTGGACCTGCTTGGTCCCGACTCGCCCCGAGAGGACCACCACGCCCTCGCGCCAGGTCGTCGCAATCGCATAAGGCGCGGTCAGCGGATTGGCGCGCAGCGCACTCTGAACGACGATCTCCGGTCGTTCCAGGCGCGGAGCCGGCTGCGCGGCCCGCGCGGCCGCGCCCGAGGCGCCCTGAGCCCAGACGTCCGAGACTCCGCCGGCCATCATGGCCACCCAGCCCAACCCGGTCCGCAACACCCAGAGCTGCCGGCTCATCGCAGTCCCCTCCTGGTCGCGGAGGACCCGAGGTTTGCGACGCGGCGGTCCTCCTCAAGGTCAGTCTACGGACCAACCATCAAGCCGGCAAGGGTCCCCTGCGAGATCAGACCGAATTGATTCGGAGGAGCCGCGGCCCCGATGACAGCGCCCCCCGTGGGCCGGGCACTACCTCAATTCGATCGGGTCGATGGAGAGCTTGCCCATCACGCGGACCAGGGGGAGGAACGCCTCGAAGGGGGAGACACCGTGCAGGCTGGTGTCGGCGAGCTTGATGTGGACGGCATCGACCTCGGTCTGGTTCCACGACGGGTCGATCGCGACCCATCGCTTGTTGACGTAGACCTCGTTCCACATGTGATAGCCGAAGCCTTCCAGGTCCTTCTCGTTGACGTAAATCAGGCCGATGACGACCCGCGCGGGGACGCCCACGGCCCGGCACATCGCCGCGGCCAGCACGGCGTGCTCGGTGCAGTCGCCGTTGAGATTCCGGATGACATCGTTGGCCGGGGCGAAGGCGACCTTGAAGTTCTTGCCCCGAATGTTCTGAAAGACCCACTGATTGATCCGCGTGGCTTTCTCCCAGGGGTCTTCCACACCCCGGGTGACAGTCCGCGCACGGCCGCGGACCACGGCATCGTCGCTGGTCACCAGCGGATTGGAACCGAGGTATTGAGGGTCCACCTCGTCCGCGCCAGGGGGCCCGTCCAGCGGACCCATCCGCTTGACTTCGAGGATGGCCGAGCTGGGACTCCCCTCGGCCTGGATGCTCTGGCGGGCGTCGGTCGGGATGACCCGGGCGGGCTCGGAGCCGTTGAGCGTGATCCGGTATTTCACGGACCGCGTCTGCTCGGGATTGGGGATCCTCCGCTCGACCTTGACGACCGTGTCCAGGACCAGGTTGAACTGGACCGGTCCGGCGGGCGAGGTCGCGGCCTCCTTGGTCGTGCGGTACATCACGACGCCGCCCATCACGTCCTGCTCCGACTTGAGGACTTGCCCGGCCTCATCGACCCAGACTCGGGCGTCGTACTCCGGCCGCGGCTGGCCGTCGACGGCGGTGGTCTGGTCGACCCGCAGCAAGTTGTGACTGGCGCCATCCCCGAGCAACACCGGCTCGACCGTCCGCGCCTGGAGCTCGACGGTGCAGACCTTGTTCAACTCGGGGACGTACATCTTCAGGGTCCGCTTCTCCTTCTCCTTCATGGGCTTGCGGGCCATGCTCTGCTCCGGCGCGTAAGGCCCGCGGACCTCGGGTCCCCAGGGGATGGTCTGGGTCTGCGGCTGGCCGCCGCCTTCCAGGGTCAGTTTCATCCGGCCGCCGATGACGTCGCCGTGCGCGCGCAGGTCCTGCCCGCCGGTCTGGGTCCGGGTATCCAGCCGCAGGACCTGACCCTCGTGGGTCTCGATGGTGCCATACATGAGCCGCATGTCCGACTGGTCATCCCGCCGCTTCACGTGCATCTCGATGTCGATTCGCACCCGGAGATAATCGCGACCGCGGTTCTGGACTTTCTCCACCCACGTGTGGACGAACCCGATCTTCGCCCCGGCGAGATAAATCGCGTCCCAGGACTCCTGGGCGGAGGCACCGGCACACCAGAGGAGCACGAGAATCGCGGGCAACGATCGCGTCCGGGTGCGTCGCGGCCAGAGTGGTCTGCGAAGCATGGAAAGGCCCTTTCCAAGAAGTGGTGATCCCGCTCGAAGTCCCGTGGGGTGGGGGTCGCAAGAGTCTTGCCGGGGCCGAGGCGCCTCCCGAACCGGCAGGCGTGCCGGTCGGCCGCGCCGCACTCCGGTCGGATTGCAGGGACGCGGTCGGCCCAGGCCGCATTCACTATCGACGAAAACGGCCCCGCCCTCAAGTTCAACCGCGATCAAACCGAGCCCATGCGGGACAGCCGCCCCGGCCGCCCTGGGGATGTGGGGCAGCCGCCCCGGCCGCCCTGGGGATGTGGGGCAGCCGCCCCCGACTGCCCTCGCTCAGCCGATGGTGATGTGCTCGCAAAACCGTTCGCCCGAGAGCAGTTCCAGCGCTCCGTGCAAGGCAAGCTGCTTCGCGTGGCGGGACGGGACCTGCCCGCTCACGATCACCTGATCTCCGATTTCTTCAACGACCAGGTTGCGGATCCGCCCGTGGGTGAACTGGCGAACCTTCGTCTCGACCCGCTGCGCCAGGCTCGGGCCGGCGTCAGGACCATTGAAAGCCATGGTGTCACTCTCAGCGCCGCAAGCGAAACGGCAGACTCAATGGAGCAAGCTGCGTCGGATCCCCTGTCTGTTATAGCTGGCTTCATGCTAGCTCATCCCACGGAAAAAGCAAGCGCGTCGAACGAGAAACTCTGCTCGAAGGCCCATTTTTCAGCCGTTCGGGTGCCGAAGCGGGAGCTCCAGCCACCCCGCGGAGTCCCTTCACCCCGGTTCGCGTTTAGGAAAAATAAGGCGTTGTCGCGAACGTGATGGCGTCGGGATTTCGACCGGATCACCGGCCCCATCAATCGGTTCGCGGCAGGGCCAGCTCGATCATGAGCCGCTCGAGGATGACGCGCGGGTCCAAGGCGGAACCTCCCTTGAGGTCGAGGTCGGCGCGGAGGAGCAGTTCGGGGAGCCGATCGACCCGGCGCGGCCCGAGGTGGGCATGTTGTTTTCCGGTCTTCTCCACGGCCCAGGTGGGGATGCCGGCGATCCGGCAGGCCTCATCCAGGCTCAACCGGGCGGCCCGCAACCGGCCGGCGTGGTGGATCTTCAAGAGCGAAGCACTGATCGCCGCGAGCAACGGGGTGGGGAACGCGCCGGCGGCGAGGAGCTCATCGAGCAGCTTCAGCGCCGTCGCACCCTGACCTGTCGTCGCGGCATCCAGCGCCTTCCAGATCGTCTCGACGCGACCGGCCTCCACCAGCTTGGCGACGTCGCCGCGGCTGATGCGCCTCGACTCGCCCGCGTAAACGGCCAGCTTCTCCACCTCGGCCACGAGGATTCCCAGTTCCAGACCGACCAGGTCCACCAGCAGTCGCGCCGCCCCGGAGTCGAGATGTGCGTCGCAGTGCCTGCTGGCATACTCGATCAGCCACGTGACGACTTTGGGCGTGTCCCGGTCGCGCAAGGCGCCACAATCCACCGCCAGACCGCTCTGATCGACAAGCCGCGCCAGCTTCGTCGTCGCCGGCCATTGCTTCGGCTGGATCAGCAGCACCCCCGATGCGCTCGGACGCTCGACGTAGGCTTCCAGGTCCTTGCGATGCTTGCTGACGAACGGATCGGCCTCCTCGATGATGACCAGTCGCCTCCGGCTGAAGAACGGCAGCGTGAACAGTTCGTCCAGGACCGCCGCGAGGTCGGTCGCCGGACCGGCGAAACGACTGATGGTCGCGTCCGCGTCGCTGCCTGGAAAAACCGCCTGGGTCACCGCATGGATCGACTCCCGGACCAAATAGGCGTCGTCCCCAAAGACGGCGTAGACCGGCACCAGCGGCTGCCGGCTCGCCTCACGCAGCCAGTCGAGTGCATTCATGGAATCGCTCACTCCCTGGAGCCGTGCCGCGACCAGTCCGGACTCGCCCCATTTCGGTTGCTTCCCAGATCACCCAGATTGACCATGTCTCGCATCCCACCAACTCTAGGTAACTCCTACGCAGGGCCCCGAGGCTCCGAGCCAGAGCGCCAAAATCCTGGGTGAATAATTTGTGTCTGGTGGTCGTCAGTAATTCTCGGAAGCACAGAGTCAACTCGACAGGGGCTTCCCCTCGACCGGATCAGCTCGTGATGGCGAGCCGCGTTACGTGGCGACGATGGCGAGGGTTGGGACCTCGCGCCGGCAATGGAATCGGCGCTGATCATTCGGGCCAGGCCGGCTCGGACGTCGTTAACCCAGACTTCGAACTCGGCGGCAGCCGGCTGCTTCAACCCACCAACACCTCCCACGAGACGTTTTCGCCAACGCAGCGAAAGAAAGGCCGATGCTATGCGTTCTTCCCCTCGGTCCCGCGCCTCCCTTCAGTCCCTCGCCGCTTTCCTGGCGGCCAGTCTCTTCGTCCTGCCGCATCTGTCCCAAGGAGCACCCGACGAACCCCAGAGTAACGACAAGGGTAAGCCCGAGACCAGTGCCTCGGCCAAGCCCGAACCGCAGGTGGATGAACGTAACCTGCTCGAGGCCCTGAGTGATGGACTGGTTGCCGTCCAGGCGGAAGGAACCGGCGACGGCCGGATGACCCTGTCTGTGACCAACCGCACGCGCCGTCCCCTGCGGGTCGTGCTGCCCCCCGGCATCGTCGCCCAGGGCGCCACCGGCCAGTTCGGTGGCATGGGCGGCATGGGCGGCGGCATGGGTGGTATGGGTGGCGGCATGGGCGGTATGGGTGGCGGCATGGGTGGTATGGGTGGCGGCATGGGTGGCATGGGTGGTATGGGTGGCATGGGTGGTGGTATGGGTGGTATGGGTGGCATGGGCCGCATGGCTGCCACCATGCCTCCGATGATGGGCATGATGATGCTCTCGCGCATGATCATGTATTTCTGCGGAGATCCCGATAGCTGGGACATGCGCAGCCTGATGATGGGCATGGGCGGCATGGGGATGGGCGGTATGGGGATGGGCGGCATGGGCGGCGGCATGGGTGGCATGGGCGGCATGATGGGCGGTGGCATGCGTTCGGTGCCGGCAACCGGCTTGCCCTTCGCCGAATTGAAGCCGAGGCAGACCCGGCACTTGCCCACGCGCTTGGTCAACCTCGGTTCCCCGGATGCGCAGGGTGGTGTGAACCTGCCCGAGAAGGGTGAGCCGCTCCGGATCGTCGGCGAGATCTCGCGAGTCAACGGCGATCCGCTGGTGCAGAAGGCCCTCAAGCGGCTGGCGGCCGACAAGGCCCCCACCACGGTCTCCCAGCTCGTGATGTGGCGCCTGGCCGGCCTGGATTGGGACACCAT
>JAJPJC010000218.1 GCA_021324445.1 Isosphaeraceae bacterium | reverse complement strand
TCCTTTTGTGGCTACCCCCTTTCTACGCTCCCGGCCTCAGCTAAGTTTGCCATCCTAGAAAAAAACTTGACTCAAGTGCGCCAAATCTTCGCCTTAAAGGGGTCTAATTCTTCAAGCGGGACTTCTCCTCGTCAGCCGCGGCCTTGAGGAATGAGCCGACCTTTGGCCGCTCGGCGTTCACCTGTCGCAAGAAGCCCTTCTCGTGCAGCCCCCGCACGAGGTTGGCGATCGTGGTCTAGGTGCGGTCCAGCCCCGTCGCCTCGAGCCGGTCGCGCGCCTCGGCGGCCGTCGCCTCGCCCTGCGACCAGAAGACGTGCATGACTTCCAGCTCCCGTTCCGTCAGGTCCTTTGCCGGCGGTCGTCCCATACCGGTCTCTCCTGGGGGCATGCGAGTTTTGGTTTTTCAAATTTGGTTCGCGAAATCTAGCGAAACGGCCCGGGCTGTCAATGCCGGATTCGGCGCGCCTGCCAACCCAGCAAGGGAGTTGGCGGACACTTTCGGGGTGGAGGAGGCGGACGGCCGGCTCGGGACTCGTTCAGTCAGGCGATCCCGTGCTTCTTCAGTTTGCTGAAGAAGGTGCTCCTGGGCAGGCCGAGGAGCCGGGCGGCGATGCTCTTGTTGCCCTGGGCCTCGTGGAGGGCATCGATGAGCCGCTGGCGTTCATACGAGACGAATTCGGCGTTCCAGTCTTCGCCGATCGCGACGCCGGCATCGGAGGCGGTCCAGGCTCCGGTCGCGTCGCGTCCGGCCGCGTGGCCGGGTGACCGGGCCGGACTCGGCGCCGCCGGGCCACGCCGGCCGGCGACCGGAGCGGCCGAGCCCGGTGCGGTCCGGGAAACGGGGAGCCGCGGCCGGAGCCCGCGACGGCTGGCCTGCCGCAGCTCCGGGGGCAGGTCCTCCCGCGTGATGGCCGGCCCGTCGGCCAGGACCACGGCCCGCTCCAGGACGTTCTCCAGCTCGCGGATGTTCCCCGGCCAGTCGTAGGCGGCCAGGGCCTCGACCGCCTCGGGATCGAGGTGAGTCACGAACTTGCCGCTGCGCTGCGCATGCAGCTTGAGGAAGTGCAGGGCCAGCTCGAAGATATCCTCGCGCCGCTCGCGGAGGGCCGGCACGTACAGGCAGATCACGTTGAGCCGATAGTAGAGGTCTTCGCGGAAGCGGCCGGTCTGGATCAGCGTCTCGAGGTCCTGGTGGGTCGCGGCCAGGATCCGGACGTCCACGCTGATCGGCTGCGAGCTGCCCACCCGCTCGAAGGACATCTCCTGGAGCACGCGCAGCAGCTTGGTCTGGACTTCCAGGTTGATGTCGCCGATCTCATCGAGGAAGAGCGTGCCGCCGTGGGCTTGTTCGAACCGCCCGACGCGGTCGCGGTCGGCGCCGGTGAAGGCGCCCTTGACATGGCCGAACAGCTCGCTCTCCAGCAGGCTTTGCGACAACGCCGCGCAGTGGACCTTCACGAACGGCCGCGCCGCCCGGGGGCTGGCCTGGTGGATGGCCGCGGCCAGCAGTTCCTTGCCGGTGCCGCTCTCGCCCCGGATCAACACGGCCGAGGGGCTGGCCGCGACCTTGCGGGCCGTGCTCAGCATCGTGCGGACCGCCGAGCCGGAGCCGCGGATGGCCTGGAAGACGCCCGCGCCCGACTCGCCGGCCGCCTCAATGGCCGGCTCGCCCTCCCCGGCTGGGGCACCCTTGCCGGACCCCTCCGGCGGCCAGTCCCGCTCGGCCCGCTCGCGGAGCTGATCCTGGAGGATCAAGATCCGCCGCTGCTGCTCGGCGATCTTCTCGACCTTATCGCGCAGCTCGTGGTTGAGGCTCTCGAGCGTCTCCTGGATGTCGGCCGAGTGCAGGACCAGGGTGGCGACCGAGCTGAGGCCCCCCAGGAAGGACATCTCCTCGTCCTCGTAGGGCATGCCGCTGCGCTTCGGGCCCAGCACGAGCAACCCGGCGAGCCGGCCGTCGCTCTCCAGGGCCGTGGCCGCCTCGCCCCCCAGCGCGATCATGGCGTCGCTGGCCGGATCCGACCCGCCGCTGGGCACCAGGGCGTGCGAGAGCCGGACCGTCGGCGTCTCGCGCAGCCGGACGACCAGCGGATTCTCCCCGGAGAGCGCCTGCTCCTCAGGCATCGGCCCGTGGCTGGCCACCAGGTGGAACGACCGGCCGGAGGCCTCGCCGAGATAGAGGGCCCCCCACTCCAGCCGCAGCACCTCCGCCACCACAGCCAGCAGCCGGCGGCTCAGAGTCTCCCGGTGGACCAGGCTCTCCACCGCCAGCCGCATCTTGTGCATGGCCTCGTCGAACTTGTACTTCTCCCCGAAGAACTGCCGGTCGATCACCCGCTGGAAACGCCCGTGCGCCACCTCTAAGAGGGGCAGGACCACGAACGTGGAGAAGGCCGCCACGATGGCTCCCTGGGTGGTCGACTGCGCCGAGAACAGCCGGTCGCCGATCAGCTTGCCACCGACCAGGAGCATCCCCGAGTAAACCAGGCCATTGGACAGACTGACGGCGAAATACACCGCGCTGCGGTTGATGATGCCCTCGACCTGCATCAGCTTGTACCGCGTGATGCTGAACGCGTGCGCCATCGTGAACAGCAACGAGACCGCGAACATCGGCCAGGCGGCGCTATCGCGCCCCAGCGTCGCGGGATCATTCCAGGCCTGGACCAGGAGATAGGCAATCAAGAATAAGGAGATCACCGAGGCCAGGAGAATCCACCGGACCTGGTTCCGTTCGGCGCGCGTCTCCGCGTGGCGGTAGCTGTAGACCAGGCAGAGAATGCACAGCCCGAACATCAGCGTCGCCAGCCCGACGTAACCCAGCGCCAGGGTCCGCACGAACCCGAAGAGGGACGTCGTCATGGGGTGATGACGCTGCGCCAGCGCGCCCGCCCACCTCATGCTCCCCCACAAGGCCAGCAGATACGCGCTGGAGCCACCGTAGAGCATGCCCAGGACCAGCCGGCGATGGCGCGCCAGGATCGGATGGGCACGCGGAAAGACCAGGTAGAAGTGCAGGATCACCACGGGGAGGAAGACCGCGAAGAGGGCGAACAGATAGATCAAGAAGGGCTCGACGACGATCTCGGTCCAGTGATACCCCCCCATGAAGGCGCCGACCGTCACGATGCAGAGCACGAAGAACAGTTTCGCCGATTCGTCGTTGGGCCGCTTCCAGTACACCAGGGCACCAATGAGGAAGATCAACAGCTCCTGGGCGAACCAGACCCAGGACCAGAGGTAGGTCGCCGCCGGAGGGCGGCGCACCGTCACGCGCGCCGTCTGGATGGCCCGCGTGTCGCGATCCCGCCATCGCACCTCGATGACCTTGCCAATCTGGTCGCGTGGACTCAGCTTGCGCATCGCACGGATGTAATCGGCATAACCGGCATAGGTCCCTTCCGAGATCGCGTCCCCCCCAATGGCCAGCAGCTCGTCTCCCTTCCGCGGCCGCCCCCCGGACCAGGCGTAATCCGGGTGAATCTCCTCCTCAACCTTCGTCCCAAACATGCAGCGCACCCCGATCGTCCCCATCTGCGCCACATGAGTGATGACCAGCATGGAATACAGCAGGGCCCCGAGCGAACAGCCCAGCCAGATGATCCGGGCAGGGCTGCGCCGCCATCGCGATCGCCCGCTCCCGAATCCGCTGGGATTGCGACTCGTGTCGAAATAAGGGTCCGAGTGCCGTCTGGGAAGATTGCCCACACTCACTCCTGGTGTTCGCACGCGATGAAGGGGCAGAACCACGATATCATGCAAGCGACGGCGGCTGAGACCAGGGTTAAAGATCAGCAAACCCGGGCCGCCTCTGGTTCCACCCTACCGCCTTCGGCGCCGAATCGCAAAGCCTTCGTCGTCGAGATTTCGGCGCCTCCAACGTCCTACACCCCTCCCCTTACTACCCTCGGTCAACTTTTTTCAGATCGCGCTCTTTGCCTAGAACTCAAACCAAACTGTGGACTCATTCGTTTCCTTCACCCCTGGTTCTTCCAAAATGGTGAGTCTGCGAAGACTTGGTAAGACTGACCACGCGCGTGGGGACCTGGGACTGGGGGAGACGACCCTTCGGCGCCGAATCCGCGCCGATGTCCCGATGGCTCGGCGCTGGTGTTGGGCTGGTTTTGGGCATGCTCCACCCCAATCGTGCCAGCCCATCCCTGCCGGCATGGCTCATGCTCATGCGCTCAAGGTAGCCTCTGCGAGCTAACCTCGAATGGGAGGATCGCTTGACGAGCAACTGCGGAGTGTGACCGGGTTTGGTCCAGCGGGCTGAGAATCGTCGACCGGCGTTGAAGATGGGGCAGTGAGGAGACACCATGCGCTTCGCACCGAAGTGGCGGGCTTCGTGGGAATGGGTCCGGGGATTCGAACAGGAGCCGGTCGAGCCGGTTTGCGTTGGTGGAGGATGGGTGGACGTAATGCGCCTGGGGCGAGGTGATCCCCTGGTGCTCGTCCCGGGATTAGCGGGGGGCTGGAAGCTGCTCTGGCCCTTGGCGCGCGGGCTGGCGCGGCACTTCGAGGTGTTTCTCCCGGGGCTGCGCGGGGATCGGGCCGGCTTCGGCGGGGCGGGGGATGAGCCGGGGTCGAGGGGCGACCTCGGCGAATACGCGGAGGACCTGGCCGTCGTCCTGGATCGACTCGGGCTGGCGAATCCCGCCGTCTTCGGGGTCTCCTTCGGCGGCGCGGTGGCGTTGGAATTGGCTGTGCAGCACCCCCATCGCTTGAGTCGGTTGATCGTCCACGGCGCGGAAGCCCGATTTCATTCGAGCCTCGGCTCGGCGATCGCGCGCCGGGTGCTGGAACGCTTCCCATTGCCCAACGATAATCGCTTCATCAATCAATTCTTCAATCTCCTCTACGGCAAGAAGCCGGAGCCCAGCCCACTGGTGGACTTCGTCGTCGATCGCATCTGGGAGACCGATCAGAGTGTCATGGCTCGCCGGCTCGCTCACCTCGAGTCGTTCGACGTCACGGATCGTCTCTGGCGGATTGAGGTCCCCACACTCGTCCTGGCGGGTCGTCGGGACGTGATCGTTCCCGCCGATCGGCAGCGCGCGCTGGCCGAGGCGATCTCGGGTGCGCGGTTCGAGGTGCTGGAGGACGCCGGCCACATCGGATTCCTCACGCATCGGGCCGAGGTCATCCGGAGCGTGCGGAAGCACATGAAGTGGGTTCAGGCCGCGGTCTAGGGAAGGACGTCACGGTCGGATCGCACGGTAGAATTCGCCCATCGCCTCGACCTTGTCCCACTGCGGGTACAAGCTCCCCCAGACGAAGACCATCACGCCCGTGGCCGGCGGTCGCGTGCCCTGATCGAGGATGTCCCGGACCTGCGCCCGGGGGACCGGCTCGCCCCAGTCTGAGAGCTGGACGATGGGCCAGATCCGGATGCGTTCGCCGGGCTGGCCGCGGATCCCCAGGGCTCGTCCCAGGGCTGCGGTCTGGCGGGAGATCCAGGCCGGATCGTCCCCGTGGCCGAAACGGGCGTGGTACGGCATGATGCTCAGCACGTCCAGGAAGCGGGCCTGGGCCTTCAGGTCGATGGCCAGCTTCTCGCGCAGGGCGTGGTTGTGCTCCACCTCCGTCCACGGGCAATGGAACGTCCCCAGGAGTGCGCCCGGCCGCTCCTGATCGAGGATCGTGCGAAATTCCCGGACCCAGTCGGTGAACACGCCGCACCGCCAGCTCACCCAGGCCGGCTTGTCGGCGCCCAGCAGCCGCCGGGCGCGCTCGGCGGTCGTCGCATCGGGGAGGTTCACGCCGGCCTCTCGTTCGAACTCGGACAAGCAACGCGTGCAGAAGCAGGTATCCGGCAGATTGGGCTGGGCCTGCTCCCAACTGGCGTGGGCATGATGATAGTCGAGCCAGATGCCATCGATTGGCGCCGAGCGGAGGATGCGTCGAAAGGCCTCCATGCGGGAACGTCGGTAACCTGCGTGGGTGGGGCAGACACCTTGCCAGCCGTCGGGCGGGGGCGCGACCTGGCCATCGGGTCCGATCGGCCGGGCATCGGGGTGATCTTTCAGGTAACTCGACTCGTGCAGGGTGTTGAACTCGACGAAGACCTTCAGGCCCTTCGCCCTGGCCTTCAGGCCCTCGACCCGCTCGCGGTCGACCGAGCCCGACCCAATCCAGATCGCATTGACGCCATAGTCGTCCAGGGTCCGGCCGCGGTCGAAGATCTGGCTAGGCACGCCGCCGTAGATGCCGCGGATCGCAATGCCGGGCCGCTTTGCCGGAACCGGGGACGGTTCGGCGGCCCGGGGACACGTTCCGATGGAAAAGACCAGGACGGCCAGGATCAACTCCCAGCGGATCAGTCGCACAGGGGGCATCGCGGCAGGTTCCTCTCGGGGCTTCGAGTCGTTCCATGCGGTCCGCGCGAGCCGTCCTCGACCGCGATCCTCCTACGCGGGGCCGGACGGTTGAGTTACTGACCGCTGCGCAAAGAGGTTTAAGTTTCTTACAGTAAGATCGAGGGATGGAAACGACTTACCCCATCCCGCCTGAGTGTCTCGAATGGCGGAGATACCGTG
>JAJPJC010000494.1 GCA_021324445.1 Isosphaeraceae bacterium | reverse complement strand
TCTCCCACATCTCCTCGCGCGCCTCCTGCAAGACCGCCTCGTTGGTCGTGTTCTCCCCCTTCACCCGTTCTTCGATAATCTCGAACAGCCGTTGCCGCTCGGCCTCCTGGGCTACCTCGGTCGGGAAGAGGTCCGGATGCGCCGAGGGGTCGTCCACCATCTGGGCGAAGATCACCGCCCGCGCCGCGGCGAGGGGTCGGCGCGCCCACCAGAGGTGCAGCGTGCTCGGGTGGCCATGCCGAATACTCATCTCGCGCGCCGACGCCTTATTGATGGCGTCGAGGGGGAGGGCGACTTCGATGAGCTTCTTCCGGTTCATTCCGTTCCCCTGGGTCATCGAATACTTTCCCCAGCGCGTCGGATGATCCTTGGCCGATTCCGTCAGGCCTCCGCGGGTGCCACGATCGGGCGACGGCGGGATCCTGGTTGCCATGCTGTCGATAGATTATCGATAGATTCGTCCGACGAAGGGCGGCGCTGAAAACTGTTCGCTCGCATGACCACGACTTTCACTGATTGACGAGTGGATTGCGTGTCGCGAGGCCGGCAAAGCGACCGAAATCGCGGTCGGCGGTCCAAAGCTCATGCACGCCGTGAAAGCGGCACAGGGCGGCGATCCGAGCGTCGTGGATCTGTGGACCCACCACGCGACTTGCCTCCAGTAGCTCGCGAAGTTGGGGAAAGTAACCCGTCCCCTCGGCCAGCAGGACCACACTCGGCGATTCCAGCCACGCCGCGATCTGATCCAGGGCGTCGGCAGGTGGTGTCGGCGGCCTGTAAATGCGGGGGTGGGTGACAGTCGATAGGAATTCGTGGAGACACGGCCACGGAATTGCCCAGGGCGCCTGGCCCTCGGCAAGGCCGGCTATCACCCGATACGCTTCGGCATGCCACTGCGAGTCTTCACGATGGGCGTACACCAGGAGGTTCGTGTCGATCGCGATCACGCTCCGCGTCCCTCGTAAATCAGATCGCGAATTTGCTCCCAGGAGCCCTCCACGATACCCGATTGCAAGCCCTTCCCCCGAAACGACGCGCGGCGCAGGCGAAACGGGGGGCGTGGCTCGAGATGGATGGATCGGCCAGGTGGCGTGATACCGATTCCGGTTGAACGGTGATGGGCTACCGCCCCGAGCCGAAGCGAGGGGCCTCCGGTGTTCGCCGCGCCGGGCCAGAGATTCCTCGCTGACGCTCGGAATCACCGCCTACACACACCGCCGGGTCTTCCGTTAGATTCCGTGAGAATCCTTCGCGGGATGGGGCCACCACCTCGAAACGGTTGAGACCCGGCGACCCTGGCGGGTAAAATAGACGCCAGCATCAAAATCAGATCACGAGGGTTCTGCCGTGAGTGAGGAAGCCAGGGACCGGATCAGGTTTCTGCGCCGGGTGCGCCAGGTCCGCGATTATCGGCCGGAGCCGATCTCCGACGAGGCGCTCGCCGACATTCTCGAGGTGGGACGCTGGTCGGGCAGCGCCAGCAACCGCCAGACGTCCGAGGTCGTCGTTGTGCGCGACCCGCGAACACTCCAGCTTCTGACCGCCAGCGGCTCCAACACCGCGGCGAAGGCGGCCGTCGCGCTGGTGATCGTCACCCAGGGCGACCCGGCCCGCGAGGAGCTCGAGGTCTTCGACGAGGGACGGATGGCCGAGCGGCTGCTGCTCGCCGCGTCGGCGCACGGGCTGGGCGCCAGCATCACCACCCTGAAAGGCGAGGGCCCGGCCAACGTCAAAGCGGCCCTGGGCATCCCGGCCGAGCGCCGCGTTAAGACGGTCGTCGCGGTGGGAGTGCCCGATACCGCGGCGATCCAGGCCAAGCCGAAGAACCCGCAGCCGCGCAAGCCGATGAGCGAGTTCGCGCACTCGGATCGGTATTAGGGCGCGTCGCTCGATCGCTTTGGGCTGCCGAAGGAGCAGCCCCGTTAAATCCACCGGTCCACAGTGAAGGCGAGAGAGGGACTTCTCGATCGAGCGCCCTGACCTCGCCCGTCGCGGTCCCCGTTTCCACCACGAAACCGGTCGGTCCGTGCTCGTGCCTACCCGGTTAATGCCGTGGATATGTTTGGGCACCGGGACGAGCTCGCCGACGACGAAACCGGATAGCCATCTGCCGCGGGAGCGGACAGCCCGCGGACGGCGACGAGGCTGCCGTGGTGATGGCTGGTATGACGGCACGCTTTTTGCTCGTGGTGACAAGTGCCGACTCGGTCGCCTGGCCCAGCCACGACCCCAGCCAGGGATTCTCCTTTCCCCGACTCTCCTCCCGTACCGGTCATCAAAACTGAGACGCCTCCAGGCGGACGCTCGCGGTGCCGCTATCGAAGGAGGGTAGGAGACGACGCGGGCCCCGCTCGGGGCAGTGCTCGCGTCACACGTATGCGCATCCAATGCAACGAGGCGCGCGGCGGCTCGGGCCAGTGCGCCTCCTCACGGACGTGGAAACAGGAGGATGAAACATCATGCGTCAGGGGACACACCCGTCGACCAGCCGTCGCTCCTTCATGCTCAAGGGGGCTGCGGTCGGAGCGGGAACCATCGGAGCGGGGGTTCTGGCCGGTAGTCCCGCCTTTGCCCAGCAATCCATTCCGTCGACACCGACCGCTGGAGACGTGGCGATTCTCCGATTTCTGGCCGCGATCGAGACGATCGAAGCCGATCTCTGGCAACAGTACAACGAGCTCGGGGGAATCCAGGACAGCGAAGTTCCCGGTGGAAGTGGGAACGCCGTCTACACGAAGGCGATCCAGGTGCTGGACTCGGATATGTCGCAGTACATCCACGACAACACCGACGACGAAATCAGCCACATGAACTGGCTCAACGCCTACCTGAGAGCGATCGGAGCCGAGCCGGTCAATCTGGATCAATTCCGCACCTTGACCGGCAGCCAGGCAACCGGGGCCCAAAAGGCCAAAAAGCGGCTCACCAACCTCATGGAGCTGACCGTCGACACCACATGGTGGTCTCGCTACCGCACCAGCAATGCCAATCCCGATTTCGGCACCCCGACTTTCCCGCCAGCGGTCCCGGGGTTGCTCAAAGGCATCTTTCTCGCCATTCCTCGAACCGACGCCGACCTGACGCCGGCTGACCACATCCAGGCGATCGCGAACACCGCGGGATTCCATTTCGGGTGGATCGAGCAAGGGGGAACGAGCCTCTACGCGCAACTCGCCCAGCGGGTCACCAGTCCGGACGCCTTGCGGATCCTGCTGAGTATCGGCGGGACCGAGATCATGCACTTTCAGACGTGGCATGACAAGGCCGGTAACGCGCCGGCTTTGAAGGACCCGACGAATGGATTGGTGTTCCCGGACCTGAACTCTCCGCCGTTCGACACCCAGACCTTTCAAACCAATCTGATCATGCCCGAACCCACGATCTTCCCGCTGGCCCCGGGGCTCCCGGAGGTTTCCATTATTCGTCCGACCAAAACCGCGGGCGCCGCGACCGGGGCGCTCAACGCCTTCATCGCCGACGGTCTCTTCCGAGGCCAGTCGTCGGCGTTTTTTACGACCATGTTTGCTCTAGCCGGGGCGGCAGACGCCGCTCAACGCGGCTTCTGAAATCAGTCGCGTGCCGTCGTGGTGCGCTGAACCTTCCGAAACAAAGGTTCAGCGCACCAGAGTCCTTGGAGCAAACGCACCATGGATTAAGCCATCGGCCGAGCTTAATACTCCCTTCCTCTGGGAGAGGTTTGGGGTGAGGGTCCGGTAAGCGTCGCTGCCAGTTGGCCTCGACCCTCACCCTTTCTACCCTCTAACCCCCTTCGCCAGGGGGAACCTTCCTCTCCCAGAGGGAGAGGCGATTGGACTCCCGCCGGCTGATCATCGTGGCTGCCTGCTCTAAAACTTCAAGATCCCTTCCAGCATTCCCTGGACGAACCACTTCTGGAGGGCGATGTAGATCAGGACGGCCGGGAGGAGCAGGAGCACCGCCGAGGCGTCGCTGGTGCCGTAGATGCTCAGGTCGGCCAGGTGGGCCTGGCTCATTTGAGGCGTCACCACCGACGAGGCGACCATCGCGTAGCCGACCGCGGCGGTGAGGCGCTGCTGGTTGTCGATCAGAGTGTAGGTGACCAAAAACTCGCCCCAGACCTGGACGAACTCGAGAATCGTGATCACCAGCACCGCCGAGGTGACCATCGGCACCGCGATGTGCCAGAGCACCTGGAAGGTGTGGGCGCCGTCGATCCGCGCCGCGTCCTCGAGCTCGCGCGGCAGGTTCAGGAACGCCTGGCGCATGATGAACGCGCCGACGGTGATCTGCGACGCGAAATAGAGGACCAGTCCGTTGAGGTTGTTGCGCAGGCCGAGCTTGTCCATCATCTCGTAGAGTGCGATCAGGCCGCCCGCCTGGGGCACGAACAGCAGCAGGACGAGGCCGAGGAAGATCGCGTCGCGTCCTCGAAACTCGACCCGCGCGAAGCCATAGCCGGACGTTACGCAGAGGATGCAGTAGAGGATGACGGTGAAACAGGTCACGTAGATGCTGTTGACGAACATGCCGATGTAGTTGATGCCCGGGAAGGTCAGAATGTAGTCGTAGTTGACGGTGTTGAGCCCTTTCGGAAAGAGCTTCGGCGTGCCGACGAGAATCTCCTGGGCCGACTTGAACGAGGAGGAGATCGTCCACCAGAACGGGAAGACGCAGAGTACGATCACCAGGACCAGAAAGAGCACCGCTGCCCATTGCGATACGTCCAGACCGAAGACGATTGTTCGTCGCGGCATCGCGCTCGCCCGCGCGCTCGTGCTTGCCATGCGCTTCCCACCTCAAGGATTGGTTCCCGCTCGCGCCTGCTTCTCCCTCTCCCTCCGGGAGAGGGCGGGGGTGAGGGGCCGATCCGGGTTTCGACCGGTCGCCTCCGGACCTTCACCCCGTTTAGACTTTGTTGAATCCGGCACGGTCTGCCCCTACCGGACTACCGGACGCCGTGGGTATGCCTATACGACGATGACTACCGGCGACGCACCGGCGGGAAGTGCGCCGAATTCGACAGACTCCCGCTAGAGCGCCGAGTGATTCAATCGGACCTTCAGGCATCCGATCAACCCGTAGCACGGGGGCTTGTTTCCCGCTTCGGGCAACCGGACGGGCGGGGGGCAAGCCCCCGCGCTACGGAACGATTGCTCAATAGAAGATTGCTCGGCGACGGCTGAAACGGCATCAGACGTCGCTCTTCAGGCCCAGGATCCGGAACACCACGAACGCGAAGGCGATCTGAACCACGCCGAGAAAGAGGGCCATCGACGCCGCGTAGCCGACCCGAAGGTTCCCGATCTGAAAGGCCGTCTTCCAGATATAAAGGCCGAGGGTCGTCGTCGAGTCGCCCGGTCCGCCGTTGGTCAGGATCAGCGGCTCCTGGGTCGCGCTCAGGATGCCGCCGGTCAGCACCAGGATCAGGACGAAGATCGGCCGCAGCGCCGGAATCGTGATGTGCCAGAACTTGCGGAAGTTGTTCGCGCCGTCCATCGCCGCCGCTTCGTACAGCTCGCTGTTGATCTGGTACACCCCGATCAGGAAGAGCAGACCGAAGTAGCCGAACCGCGTCCAGATCGTCGCGATCGCCAGCGCGAGGAGTGCCCATTTCGCGTCGCCCAGCCAGTCCGGCCCGGGGCCGAGGAACGGGAGGCGGGTCAGCGCGTAGTCCAGATAGCCGAGCCGCGGATCGTACAGGCTCTTGAACATCAGCATGGTCACGCTGATCGGAATGACGACCGGGACGTACATCACCACTCGGGACACCAGGGCGATCGAATTCTGGCCCATCGCGCCGATGACCACCGCGACCAGCAGCGCGAGAATAATCGCCGCGGGCAAGTACATCAGGCTGAACTCGACCGAGATCTTCAACGCGTGGAGGAACTCCGGGTCCTGAGCCATCACGACGTAGTTGTCGATGCCGTTGAAGGAGACGAAGAAGTTGGCCGAGGCCGGCTTGAGGTACTGCATGTCCATGAACGCCATCTCCAGGCCACGGAAGACCGGATAAGCGTTGAAGATGAGGTAGAGGATGACGGCCGGACCGATCAAGACGTAGCCGGTCGGATCTCCCCACCGCTGCTTCCGGATCGCCTGAACCTGCCGGCCGAACTCCTTAACGGTGGCGATCCCACCCTGGGCCCTGGCCTGGTCGACGCTGCTCTTGCCCACGCTCATCGCTCTGGATGCTCCGTCGCTTCTTGGGGACGCGTGGCCTCACCCCCGGCCCCTCGCCACCGGAGGTAGCCAGGGGAGACCGACACGGCGCACTCGGCGTGCCGTCTTCCCCCTCTCCATTTCCAATGGAGCGGGGGTAAGGGGGTGAGGCTCGTCTCCTCCTACGCCATCTGTCGGGTCGTCGAGTCCGTCACGTCCTGGTCGAGGCCAGCCGCGCACTCCTCGGCGGTCTTGTAATCGCCCGACCAGAACTTGTTCGCGTGTTTGTTGATCAGGTCGGTGTTCAGATTGTAGTACGGGTTATCGTTCGGATACGGGATGCTCTTGTCGATCTGCGGCCCCCACACCGCCATCCACTTGTAGTCGTCACTCTTCTCCATGATGTCGCCGACGACCGACTTGAAGACCGGATACCAGTGGTAGGTCAGGATGTTGTTCATAAAATCGGTGTTGGCGGGATCGTTGCACCAGAGCAGCCAGTCCAGCGCCTCCTGGGGATGGGGCGCCTTGGCCGGAATCAGCGTGTTGACGAAATAGGTCAGGCAGCCGCCGTTGCCGCCGTCGATGGGCAGCGGGACCGACGGGGCAACGTTGTCCTTGCCGAAGAGCGGGACGCCGGTGACGTAGCCGAGGCTGCTCTCCTGCATGTTGATCCCGGCCACTCCGCCCTGCCAGGCCTTGAAGTCGATGTCGAAAGCCTGGGTCTTGGACACCGTCAGGTCCTGGTCCACCCAGTCCTTGATCCGCTGGAGGGTGCGGATGAAGTCCTTGCCCTTGAAGTCCAGGAACGAGATCTCCTGCCCCTTAATCTGCTTCTTGATGAACGGCTGCTGGGTCATGCTCCAGAACATGTACGAGATCGTGCCGTTGCCCGACTCTTCTTCCAGCGACATGCCGATGACGTTCTTGTCCTTGTACTTCTGGCGAATCAGCAACGCGGCCTTGGTTAGCTCGTCGTAGCTCTTGCTGATGTCGCCGGTGTAACCGGCGTTCTGCGCGTAGTCCTTGCGGATCGTGTTGCTGGTGTATTGAATGCCGAGCGGATACCCGTAGAGGACGCCCTTGTAGCTCGCGTTTGTCCTGGCCGGCGCGAACATCAGGTCGAATCGCTTGTCGGCGTCCTTGATCGACGACGAGCGAAGCAGGTCCTCGATCGGCTGGAGGATCCCCATGCCGGCGAACTGGGGGGTGTTGCTGTAGCTGTTCGCGTAGAGGATCGCGTTGTAGGTGACCTGGTTGCTGTTGACCTCGGCGGCGAGCTTCTGGTACCACGGTCCCGACGGGGTGAGCTCGGGCTGAATGATCACCCGGTCCTGGGTCGAGTTGTACTTGGTCGCGAAGAGCGCCATGTTCACGTCTTTGAGCATGAAGCCGTAGCCGGACACGACGACCCGAATCGGACCGGTGCTCGCCGGCGCGGCGGTAGCGGCGGGCTTGCTACCGGTGCTGGCCGCGCCGCCGGCGGTGGGAGCAGCCGGGGCGGCCGGCGCGCTGGAGCCGCAGGCCGCGAGCATCTGAGCCGCCAGCGCGCCGACGCCGACCGCCGCGAGACCCTTCAGGAGGCCTCGCCGCGTGTGCTTGCCGTCAAACATGACTGTACGCACCTTCCTTCTTCATACGAGATGATGCACACATACAACACGACCGAAGGGCGCGAATCAAGAAGTTTACATGCCATCTACATGCCGACATGAGGACATCCATCAGGGATCCCGAATTTCGAGCACTGGGAGACCGGCACCGCGAAGGCGCGAAGGAAGAAGCGAGAATGCGGAAGCGAGAATCGAGAATCCAGAAGGCGCGAGGCGTTCGCGGTCTCTCTTCTCGATTCTGGATTCCGCCTTCCCACCCGTGTCCGGCGCCGCGCGCAAAGATTCGGGCGCTTCATGGGACAGGGTGTCCAATATGGTAGCATGAGGGGCATGGATCAGGACACGCTCGTTCGTCTGGTTCACGAGGCGCTGGAGCACCTCCACAGCCGCTCCTACCTGGGGACGCATCCGCTTACCGAGCTGCTGGGCGCCGGGCAGCGGGACTCGGCCGAGATCGTGCGGCTAACCTTGCTGGACGCGATCGAGCAGCTCCGGCCGGTGGACG
>JAJPJC010000022.1 GCA_021324445.1 Isosphaeraceae bacterium | reverse complement strand
GAGGGTGAGTTTCCCCTGAAAAACAAGGGGTTTACGAAGTCTATGGGGTTAGCTCTGCTGGAAGCCAGCTCCTGAAAAACTTGACCTTCTTTGCGCAGCGGTCAGTAGTAGGGTGGGTGAAACCCACCGATCACCTGCCGAGTCTTTCCCCGGGTGGGTTTCACCCACCCTACTCAGAAACGACGCCAGGACAAACGATCATGCCGGCAACCGAGGAAACCTATCGTTCCCAACCGTTCTTGCACCTGGTCTTCGCGGTCTCGTCCGTGGCGATGCTGCTGTCGACGGTGTGGATGGTGATGGCCGATCATTTGCGTCCGTGGAAGCAGTTCCAGCGCGAGTTTCAGGGGATCGAGCACGACAAGCTGGTCGCCACCGAGAAGGAGAAGGACCAGGAGCTGCGCGACAAGTATCAGGCGCAGCTCGACGAGATCAATCGCCAGATCCAGGAGGCCGAGGCGAACGCCGAGACACGGGCCGCCGAGCTGCGGAAGCTCGACCGGGAGATTGACAGGCTGGGAGGCCGGGCGGAGTACCTGGACATCCGGCGGCGGTTCAAGAAGGCCGATCTGGACAGCAAGCGGAGCCTCTATGACGGCATGATCGATCGCGGTGAGGAGCACGAGGCGCGGAGCTACCTCACCACCGTCGTCGCGGGAGCGCAGAACGAGCTCAACGCCCTCGCCGAGCAGGCGGAGCAAGCCCAGAAAGAGCTGAACGCCAAGAAGGAGGAAAAGGAGCGGCTGCTGGGTTTCGTCGACAACCTCAAGAAGAAGCGGGACGACCTGACGCGCGATGTCGATCGGGTCAAGCGGTCGATCCAGCAGAAGGAGGAACTCTACGGCGCCCCCAACCCCTCGTTCAGCCGGCTGATGGCGTGGTTGCGGGGCCTGCCCGGCATCGACCTGATGCCGCCGACCAAGATCCAGCAGATCAGCCTCCCCGAGCTGACGATCAACTACAACTTCAAGGAGGTCCCCCGCTACGACCGCTGCACGACCTGCCACCAGGGCATCGACCGGCTCGGCTACGAGTTCTACAAGACGCCTGACGACCAGCAGAAGCAGATGCCCAAGGTCTTCGCCTCCCATCCCTTCCTGACTTCGGGCTCCACGGCCATCGACCCCAAGGGGAAAGTCGTCACGGCCGGGCTCTACCTCGACGGCAACGGCCCGCACCCGCTCAATAGCTTCGGCTGCACGATCTGCCACGCGGGCCAGGGCTCGGGCACCGACTTCACCTTCGCCTCGCACACTCCCGACACGCTCAAGCAAGCCGAGGAGTGGCATGCGGAGCATGGCTGGCGCGAGATCCACTTCTGGGATTTCCCCATGCTGCCCAAGCGGTTCCTCGAATCGAGCTGCCTGAAGTGCCACCATGAGGTCACGGACATCCCCCAGGCCCAGAAGCTGCAGGCGGGCTATCAGCGCATCGTCCGCTATGGCTGCACCGGCTGCCACACCATCGGCGGCGAAGGGACCATCGGCCCCGACCTGACCGAGGAGCCCCAGGTCGGCCCCAATCTCTCCCACGTGAAATTCAAGGTCGCCCCGGACTGGATCCGCCGGTGGATCCTCGATCCCCACGCCTTCCGGCCCGACTCACGCATGCCGCGATTCTACGGCCTGACCAACAACGGCGCACCCGAAGATTGGCCCAAGAACCACGCCGAGGTCAACGCGATCGTGCACTACCTGTTTGCCAGGAGCACGGAGCCGCCCGGCTTCGTCGATCCGCCCGCCAAGACCGACCCGGCCAGGGGGAAGGAGCTGTTCCTCCAGAAGGGCTGCCTGGCCTGCCACTCGCACCGGCCCTATGAGCAGACCGAGATCCAGCAGGCCGATCGCACCGAGGCCAACCCGGACTACTACGATTCCCAGGGCGTCCCCAAGCTCGCCGCCACCGCGACCTACGATCCCAAGATGTTTCCCCAGTCGGTCCGCCAGGACGCCCGCGCCGATTACGGCCCGAACTTGTCCAACATCGCCGCCAAGTTCCAGTCCCAGCCGCAAGGCTTGAAGTGGCTGGCCAACTGGATCCACGCCCCGGAGAACTACCATCCCAAGAGCTTGATGCCCAACTTGCAGCTCTCGCTCCAGGATGCCGCCGACATCGCGAGCTGGATCATCTCCGTCCCGGGCGAATGGCCCGTCAAGGTCGTGGTCCCCGACGTCAGCAAGGCCGACGACGTCAAGAAGGCCGTGGACGATCTGGTCAAGCTGTATGTCGAGAAGAGCGGGACGTTCAAGAAGGCCGACGGCAAGTCGGAGTCGGTCGCGCTGAGCGAGGTCGACGACTATGTCACCCATCGGCTCGGGCTGGAGGAGAAGCTGCTGTACCTCGGCGAGCGGACGATCTCCCGGCTGGGCTGCTTCGGCTGCCACACGATCCCGGGGTTCGAGAACGCCAAGCCGATCGGCACCGGGCTGAGCGACTGGGGGGTCAAGAGCCCCGCTCGGCTCGATTACGGCCACATCCGGGAATACCTGGAAGAACAAGCCCCCGACGGCGACGGCACCCGCGACGGCACCGACCTGTTCTACCAGGAAAAGGTCACGCACGAGACGCGGATGGGCTTCCTCTTCCAGAAGCTGCACCGCCCCCGCAGCTTCGACTACCTGAAGAAGAACGAGAAATACAAGCCGTGGGACGACCGGCTGCGGATGCCCCAGTTCGCCTGGGCCAACGACCCGCAGGCCATCGAGGAGGTGATGACCTTCGTACTCGGGCTGACCAACGAGCGGGTTGCCGCCCGGTATCTCCCCAAGACGCACTACACGCCCACCCAGACGGCCGTGGCCCGCGGCGCCAAGGTGGTCAGCCGCCACAACTGCACCGGCTGCCACGTGCTGGAGATGCCCAGGTTCACGATCCCGGCGGGCGTCAAGGTGGCCGAGGCGTTCACCGATTTGAAGGCCAACCTCCGTTCATCCTATCAGGGGCGCGGCAACGACTACCTGGCCGACCTGTCGAAATTCCTCGGCCTGGATCCGCCGTTGACCTATGATCCCACCAAGAAGCTGGACGCGAACAACATCGAGCGTGAGCTGGGCCTCTCCCCCGATGAGGGCAAGCAGCCGATCACGATCGAGGGGATGCCCGTTGGCCTCTTCGAGAACGAGCTGAGTGTCGCCATCTGGCGGCCGGTGAAGGTCCGCGGTTACACCTTCAACATCGGCGACAACGTGACCCTCGATCAGACCAAGATCCAGCGGTCGCCTTCCACGGGCGGCAACTTCGCCTGGCTCTATTCGACCTATCAGGCCGACCGCACCGGCACGCCGTTCGAGCAGTACTGGAACCGGCTGCCGCCGCCGTTGCTCCGGGAAGGGAACAAGGTCCAGACCCCGTGGCTGACCGCGTTCCTGAAAGATCCCTATCCGATCCGTCCCGCA
The DNA here is from genome assembly GCA_021324445.1 of Isosphaeraceae bacterium. Taxonomy (GTDB): domain Bacteria; phylum Planctomycetota; class Planctomycetia; order Isosphaerales; family Isosphaeraceae; genus JAJPJC01. The sequence goes on along the minus strand of JAJPJC010000022.1, from coordinate 20,937 downwards.
ACCCAGTTGCGGATGCCGCGGTTCCATTACGACCATGCCGGGATCGGGCAAGGCCGCCCGCGCGAGACGGTCGACCTGGCCAACTACTTCGCCGCGCGCGACCGGGCCGAATTCCCGTACCAGACGATCGACGAGCACACCGCCGGCTATCTCGCCCAGCGCGACCAAGCGCATCCGAATTACCTCGGCGCCGGCTGGGAGATGATGACCTACAAGGGCTCGCCTTGTGTCCAGTGCCACGCGGTTGGCCAGCACAAGCCCAGCGGTGGCCAGGAGGTCGTCAATGGTCCCGACCTCCGCCAGGTGTCGTCCCGGTTCCGGCCGGACTTCCTCTGGGCCTGGCTGGCCAATCCCCGGCGGCTGATCCCCTACACGGCGATGCCCCAGAACATCGTGCCCCGCGGCGCCGTCCAGATCCAGGTGCCCAAGACGTTCGAGAACCAGCCGGCCGACATGGTCACCGCCATCCGCGACACCCTCCTGAATTACGTCAACGCCGTGGAGCTCCAGCTCGCCAGCAGCACCAATGGCGGCGCGGGACCACCGGGAGGAGGAGCCGCCAAGCCGGCGAGGCCAACCCCGTAGCGCAGCCCACCTGAACCGGCATCCGGTCTGCACGAGAACCTCGGAGGATCGGGCAAACTCCCAGAATCCCTCAGATGGTTCGTCCACGAACCACACGAACCACACGAAAGGGAATCAAGAAGGTTTTCTCGTGCTTTTTTTGTGTGTTTCGTGTGTTTCATGGAGAAGCCTGCAAACCATTGCCGGAACTTTTGCGGGGCAAGCCGGGAGCCCGCAATCCTGAAGAGGAGATACACCCAATGGACATCCGTTTGATTCACAAGCCGGTCCTGTTCGGCCTGGGCCTGTCGGCCACCCTGGCGGCCGCGGCCGCCGGTTGCGGCCAAGGCGGCGAGACCAGCGATGCCGTCTACGTTCCCTCGCCCAATGCCAAGCTCCCGACCACCGCGGCGCCCTCGGCGGCGCCCGCCCCCGGGACTGCCACGACCTCCACTGCCCCGGCCAGCGGCACGGCCCCGACCGCCGCCGTCAAGGCCGAAGGGTGGGGAACGCTCAAAGGCCGGGTCGTTTTCAACGGCGATCCGCCGCCGCCCCAGGTCTTGCAAGAGAAAGGCAAGGCGGTCAAGAATCCCGAGCTCTGCGCCTAGGACGCACCGATCCTCTCCGAGCGGCTGGTGGTCGACTCCGGAACCAAGGGGGTCAAGAATGCCTTCGTGTACCTGATGCGCCCCACGGCGGTCAACGAAGAGGCCAAGAAGGCGGCCGCCTCCTCGAAGGTGGTGTTCGACCAGAAGGGGTGCGTGTTCTTCCCCCATGCGCTGGCCGTCATGACGGGTGTCCCTGTGACGGTCAAGTCGAGCGATCCCGTCACCCACAACACCAACATCGCACTCCGGTCGCTCCAGGCCAATCCCACGCTCGAACCGCACGGTCACATCGAGGTCACACCCTCCTCACCCGAGCGGACCCCCGGCCGGGTGAGCTGTAGCATCCATCCCTGGATGGAGGCTTACTGGATGATTCTCGACAGCCCCTACTTCGCGGTGACCGATGACAAGGGGAATTTCGAGATCAAGAATGTGCCGGCCGGCACCCAGAAGGTCACCGTCTGGCAGGAGGCTGTTGGGTTCGTCACCAAGGGATCGGGCGACGACGTGACGATCAAGCCCAATGACACCACCACCCAGGACTTCACGATCGAACCGAGCAAGGTGAGGCCGGCCGGTTGAACCTTGGTCCGTGGTTGGGCTGCGGGCCGCGCCGAGGTTGCTCCGTAGGTCAACGTGGCCCGAGGACTTGGCTTCATCGCCCCACTCGGGAGCAGGCCAGAGCCAGTAAAGGTGACCGGCGACGAACGAGGGATAACCATGAGGCGATTTCGGCGTTCGAGCAAGGCCGCAGATCCTGGAAGGACCGAGGCTGGGAGCGGAACAACCACGGACCTCGGACCTCGGACCTCGGACAAATCGGCGTGCCTTCTCGCGGGCCTGGCACTGACCATCCCATTGTTCTGGCCGCTCCCCGGCCAGGCGGCGACGCCCGCGGTCGCGACGCTCGCCGCCGGTCTGGCCGGCCAGGGCCAATTCGGTACGATCAAGGGCCGGCTGGTCTGGGGTGGGGACGAGATCCCGCCGGTCAAGGTCCTGGCAGAAGTCGGCAAGGCGGCGAAGGACCCCAATGTCTGCGCCCGGGCCAAGCCGATCCTGTCGCGCGAGGTCAACGTCGATCCCAAGACCAAGGGCGTGGCCTTCGGCTTCGCCTACCTCACTCGCCCCAAGGGACGCAACCCCGAAGCCGTCAAGCAACTCGTCGCCAAGCACCCCAAGGTCGTGCTCGATCAGCAGAATTGCGAGTTCCAGCCCTATGTCCTGCCCATCCACCAGGACCAGATCCTCCTCGTCAAATCGAGCGACCCCACCAACCATAACGTCCGCCTCACCCCATTCACCAACGCGGGAGTCAACCAGAACCTCGCACCCCAGGGCCAGCTCGAACTCAAGCTCGTCGCCGAGCGGCTGCCGATCCGCGTCGCCTGTGACATTCATCCTTGGATGCATGCCTGGATTATGGTCTTCGATCATCCGTTTTTCGCGGTGACGGGGCCCGACGGGACGTTCGAGATCAAGGGGGTGCCGCCGGGTCCGGAGAACCTGGTCTTGTGGCACGAGAACGTGGGCTTTGTGATGCTGCCGGAGATGGGCCGTGGCCGGTCGGTGACCGTCAAGGCCGGGGAAGTGACGGATGTGGGGGAGATCCAGGTTGACCCGTCCCGGGTCAAGTCGGCGGGGTAGCGGCGGGGTGAGGATGCCTTGTCGCAGGGTGGGTGAAACCCACCGATCTCCAAGGCCACCAAGGCGTTGCGCTGGTGGGTTTCACCCGCCCTACCACCGTCGGCTTCCCTTGGGCACCAGGCTTTGAGGTCTTGCCGTGGCCCAGCACCGCTCTGGCCGCGCCCGGCGGCGTCGCGACGCGGATTCTCCGGCGGTCCGGCAGGCCGAGGGCCCGTCCCTGTCGTGGCGATACCGCCTGGGCCGCTTGCTCCAGTTCGTCGGCTTGCTGATCCTGCCGTTCGGGATCGCTTCCGAGCTGGTTGGTCGGGTTGGGCTGGGCCAGTCTCTGCTCATCGCCGGGGCCGGGGCCCTCGTATTCTATATCGGGTTCGTGGTCCAACATCGGCCCTGAGGGCTGAGCCTGGGATTCCCGCCGGCGGTTTTGCCTATTTTTTCAGCAAGGCCGCCCATTGCGATTGCCGGCGAGACCGCGGATTTTCGTGGCTTTTGTCCCACGTGGCATCCTACAATCCAGATGGGCCGCATGAGGCCCGAATATCGCTCGATCTTGCCAGCGTCCGGGCAACCCATGAAGACGCCGGGCTCCCATCTTGCTTGCTCGCTCGCTTGATTGAGAGAGAAAGGCTGTGGTGGCCGGGATTGGTATTGGATTTGCCTTGCACAGAGGGGGCATCTCGGGTCCAATAAAAGTGGGAACGAAGAGTTTATCGAGCTGTCAGACATCTCCAGCCTGTTCGGGTCCGTGGACCCCGACCCTCGGGAGCGCGGTGCGATCCTCCATCGGGATGATGGTCGGCCCTGACTCCAAGAAGGGAGTTCGACACGGGTGGCACGATCGCGCGGGTTCCCCAGCAAGGGCATGAGGATCGTTACCTGGACTGACTCCGTGCCGGGATGGCGGGGTCAGGAGGGTCGGGATATGAGCAGTTTCCGGTCGGATCGGGTCGGTCGATCCGGGCGCTCCGGCGGCGTCGGATTCGCCTGGCGTGTTGGGGTGCTGGTCGGCGTGGCCTGGCTCGGGTGGGCCGGCACGAGCGTCCACGGTCAGAGCCCGGGCCGGGGCGGCTCCAAGTTCTACCCCGACTCCAGCGATACCGCGGAGACCTTGCTCCGCAATGCGGCCAACCACGCGCGGGAGCGCCAGTGGTCCGAGGCGATCGAGATCTACCAACGAGTCATCGACCAGTATGGCGAGAAGGTCGCCAAGCTGCCCAGGGACGAGCCGGGCGCGGAGCCCTCGGGCGAATTCATCCTGTATGTCGATGGCCGGCAGTTCTGCCACCGCTGCCTGGCCCGGTTGCCGGCCGAGGCGCGCGCGGTCTATCGCAACCGGGTCGACGGCCTGGCCGAGGGCTGGTATCGCCAGGGAGCGGCGCGGCGGGATACCGGCTTGCTCCGCCGGGTGATCGACCGGGCGTTTTGCAGCTCCTGGGGAGACGACGCCCTGGAGCTGCTGGGCGACCTGGCGTTCCAGGACGGGCGGTTCGGCGAGGCGCTGGCCATGTACGGCCGCCTGGTGGCCGACCGGCCCGACGATCCGACGGTGCTGGTCCATCCGGATCCCTCGGTGGACCTGGCCCGGGTGGCGGCCAAGACATGGCTCTGCCGCGCCGCCGGGGAGAACCCGCCCACAAAGCGCGATCTCGAGGAGTTCGCCCGGCGCTATGCCGGCGCGGCGGGGTCGCTGGCCGGTCGCAAGGGGAGTTACGCCACGATCCTGGCGGAGGCGCTGGCCGCCGATCACCTCCAGCCGCCGGCGCAGCCCGACAGCCGCTGGCCCACCTTCGCGGGCTCGCCCCGCCGGTCCCGCGTCGTGCCCGGCCCGATCGACGTCGGCCAGGTGCAGTGGCGGGTCGAACTCGAGAAGGTCGCGGCGCCCCGGGCGCCCAGCGGCTACGTCACCCGAATGTCCACCCCGGCCAACCCGCCCGCCTCCGAGCGGTTGCTGGCCTTCCATCCCATCGTCCTGGGTGATCAGGTCCTGGTCTGTGACGGCGCGCGGGTGCTGGCCTACAACCTCAACGATCGGCCGGACGGCGCGGAGGGAACTGAGGCCCGGCCGGTCACCCCGGCCTGGCGGCACGATCCCGACAACGGCGCGCCGATCGTCCAGGCCACCCGCAACCCCGCGGCCATCCCCCGCTATACCCTCACGGCCGTCGGCTCGCGGATCTACGCCCGCATGGGGTTCGCCAGCAGCACGGCCTATTCCCCCATGGGGCGTCGCTTCGGGCCCATGCCGATTGGCGAAACCGGCAGCAGCTCCATCGTGGCCCTCGATTGGAACACTCAGGGGAAGTTGCTCTGGGAGCTGAAGTCGGCCAATTTCGAGCTGCCCGACCGCCCCGCCGGCGCCAGCCGGACCGTCAACTTCGAGGGGACCCCCGTCGCCGACTCCCGGAACGTCTATGTCGCGGTGACCGATCGCCGCGAGCAGACCGCGACCTATGTCGCCGGCCTCGATGCCGAGACCGGCACCCGGCGCTGGATTCGCTACCTGGGCACGGCCACACCGGAGTTCGATCACGCCGGCGGCTTCGGCATGGGGATGACCTGGAACATCAGCACGCCGGGTGATTATCACCACCGCCTGCTCTCGCTCGATGGGCCCACGCTGTACTACCAGACCAACCTGGGGGCCCTGATCGCGCTCGACGCCGAAACCGGCGCGACCCGCTGGGTGGCCACCTATCCGCGCAAGGAGTCCAATCGGTTCGGCCCGACGACCGAGCGCGACTTGAACCCGGCGGTGGTCCACGAGGACCGGGTGATCGTCGCCCCCAGCGACGCCGACGCCATCTTCGCCTTCGATGCCGCCAGCGGCCGGTTGCTCTGGAGGACCGAGCCGATCTCCGATGATATCAAGCTGACGCACCTGCTGGGCGTGGCCCAGGGGCGGCTGGTCGCCACCGGCGACCGCGTGCTCCTGTTCGATGTCCAGACCGGCAAGCTGCTCTCGACCTGGCCCGACTCGGCGAACAAGTCGATGGAAGGCTACGGCCGCGGCCTGCTGGCCGGCGATCGGATCTACTGGCCCACCCGCACGGAGATCCAGGTGCTGGATCAGCGCAGCGGCCTGCTGGCCGATCGGCCGATCAAGCTGGCCGAGACCTATCGCACGACCGGCGGGAACCTGGCCGCCGGCGACGGCTACCTGGTCGTGGCCCAGGCGGACGGCCTGGTCGTGTTCTGCCAGAACAGCCGGCTGATTGAGCGCTACCGTGAGGAGATCGTCCGCGCGCCCGAGCAGGCCTCGACCCATTATCGGCTCGCCCGGGCCGCGGAGGCGGTCGGCCGGGACGAGCTGTCCCTGGCGTCTTATCGCCAGGCCATCGCCAAGGCGCGTCCCAGCGAGACGGTCGACGGGATGCCGCTGGCCGGGACGGCCCGCGACCGGATGGTCCGCCTGCTGATGCGGCTGGCCGGGCAATCGCGGCGCGATCGCCATTGGGAGGAGGCGCTGGCCCGGCTGGAGTCGGCCGCCGAGATCGCCCGGACCGATCCCGAGCGGCTGGAATCGCGGTTGCTCCTGGCCGACGTCCTGCTGGATGCGGGACGGCCCCGCGATGCCCTGGAGGCGCTGGAGCGACTGCTCAGCGACGGCCGGCTCCGGCCCTTGCCCGTGGCCACCGCCGACGGGCATCGGACCATCCGCGCCGACCTGCTGATCGCCGATCGCTTGGGCGCGATCGTCCGCCAGCACGGCCGCACGATCTACGAGCCCTTCGAGCGGCAGGCGGTCGCATTGTATCAGCGCGGCAAGGACCAGCGCGATCCCCACGTGCTCGACGAGGTCTGCCGCGATTATCCGATTGCCCGCGTGGTCCCAAAGGCCCTGCTCGAGCTGGGGAGGCTCTCCGAGTCGTCGGGCCGGCTCGCCGAGGCCGCCGCCGCCTACAAGCGCTTGCTGGCGCTGGCTCCCGACGACCAGACGCGCGCGCTGGCGATCTGGTCGTTGGGCCGGGTGTATGATGCGCGGAAGCTGTTCGTCTCGGCGCGCGACGCCTACCTCGAGCTGCTGGCGCGTTATCCGGCCGTGCGACTCTCTCAGGGCGGGCACGACGTGGCCGCGGCCGAGCTGGCGACGGCCGAGCTGGCCCGCGAGCCGTATGCGCACCTGGTGGCCGACCGCCCGCAGCCGCCGATCCCCCTGCCGATGATTCGCCGCTGGCACTGGCAGGCGCCGGCGGACCGTGCCGTCCGCGCGCTGGCGACCGCGGGGATCGTCCCCTCGCCGTCGGCCAGCCGCGTGGTCCTGTGCCGTCGCGACGACCTGCGGTTCCTCGACCCGGCCCTGGGCACGACGCGCTGGTCCTCCGAGCTGGGATCGCCGGCGGTCTGGGCCGGCTATCTCGCGGACAAATTGATCGTCGCGACCCCGCGGCGGATCGTGGCGCTGGAGCTGGCCCAGGGGTCGCTCCAGTGGCGGTACGACCTGGACCGCCCGGGCAGGCCGTCGGCCCGCCCCGACCCCTTCGCCCTCGCCGGCGAGGGGGACGACCGGCCGGAGCGGCTGGCCCGGACCCTCCACGACTTCCACCTGGTCAAGGGCCGCGTCTTCTGCCTCCGCGGCCAGGACGAGCTGATCGCCCTCGACGGCGACTCCGGAGCCCTCGACTGGTCGTTCGCCGCCCCGCCGGGTGCGATCAATCCCAACCTCTACGTCGGCGCCGAGCGCGTGGTGCTCCAGCTCGATAAGCCCAACCAGTTGCTGGTGCTGCGGACCGACGACGGCCAGCCGGTCGCCCGCTCACCCCTGGGTGAGCGGGAGTGGCTCGAACGACCCCCCTTGCCGGTTGAGGACGATGCCGTGCTGGTGGTGACCGACCCCCGGACCATCAAGAAGATCGAGCTGCATCGCGGTCAGACGATCTGGGACTACCGCGAGAGTGAGGAGCTGCCGGTCAATGGCCCACCCCGTTTGCTCGGCGATGCCGAGCGCCTGCTGGTCCTGCACAACGGCCGCAACCTGATCCGCCTCGACCCGGCCACCGGGTCGAAGCGATGGTCTTGCCTGCTGGGGACCGAGGATCTGAGCGACCGTCCCAGCTCGATCGCCTTCGACGAGGAGCGGCTCTACTGCATCTGCCGCAAAGAGTCGACGGTGACGCTCCGTGCCGTCGCGCTGGCCGATGGTGCGCCGGCCTGGGCGTGCTACTGGGCGGGGCCCGAGGATTCGGCCTGGTCGATCGCGCTGGCGGCTCACCATGTCATCGCCTACCCCAACCACACCGGCCTGGCCGAGGACGGTGCCCTGGAGAGCATCCCCGTGGTGGTCCGGCGCCGCGAGACCGGCGCCCTGGTCCAGCGGTTCGTCTTACCGGCCCCGATCGCCGGAGCCGCCGCCAAGGTCGATTCGGCCCAGTCGGCGGTCTCGCAGGGCGACGTGACCTTCCGGATCGATCCCGGCGGCGCGCTGGTGGCAACCCCGCAGGGCGTCTGGGGCCTGGGACCCAAGGAGAAATAATCATTAGTAGGTCAGGCTTCAGCCTGACACATTAGTAGGTCAGGCTTTAGCCTGACACGGAACCTTGTCAGGCTTCAGCCTGACCTACTCTCGGAGCCCCCCCGTGACTGACACCGCACCCAGCGAAATCCCGCCCAGTGGCGACGACCTCGCCGCGGTGGAGCGACTCAAGGACGCTTTCGCCAAGCTCAAGGGCGAGATGGCCAAGGTGATCGTGGGCCAGCATGCCGTCCTGGAGGAGCTGCTGATCGCGATCTTCGCCCGGGGCCATTGCCTGTTGATCGGCGTTCCCGGGTTGGCCAAGACCTTGATGATCCACACCCTGGCCGACGCTCTGAACCTGAGCTACAACCGGATCCAGTTCACGCCCGACCTGATGCCCTCGGACATCACCGGGACCGAAGTGATCCAGGAGGACAAGGCGACCGGGGTCCGCCAGTTCAAGTTCCTGCGCGGCCCGGTCTTCGCCAATATCGTGCTGGCCGACGAGGTCAACCGCACGCCGCCCAAGACCCAGGCCGCGCTCCTGGAGGCCATGCAGGAGCGGCAGGTGACCGTCGGCGGCGAGCGGCACCGGCTCCCCGACCCGTTCTTCGTGCTGGCGACCCAGAACCCGATCGAACAGGAGGGGACCTATCCCCTGCCCGAGGCCCAGCTCGACCGGTTCATGCTCAATATCCTGGTCGACTACCCGTCCGAGGAGGAGGAGCTGGACGTCGTCCGGCTGACGACCTCGGTGCACCGGCCGGTGGTGGGCAAGGTCCTCTCCGGCGCCGACATCCTCAGCCTCCAGGAGCTCGTCCGCAAGGTGCCGATCGCCGACCACGTGTCGCGGTACGCCATCCGGCTGACGCGGAACTCGCGCCGCTCCAAGGACGGCTTCGACTTCGTCCGCGACTACGTGAGCTGGGGAGCCGGCCCGCGGGCCAGTCAGTACCTGGTCCTGGCCGCCAAGGCGCGCGCGCTGCTCCAGGGGCGCTACCATGTCGCGACCGAGGACATCCGCGCCGTCGCCGGGCCGGTGCTGCGGCACCGCATCCTCACCAACTTCAACGCCGAGGCCGAGGGGCTCAAGCCCGATGACATCGTCGCGCGGCTGATCCAGGCGGTCCCCGTCGACGAACACGAGGCCGAGCAAAGTGGAAAACTACCAAAGATATTTAGATCCGCAAACGTTAGCTAGCCTGGAGGGACTGGACCTCCAGGCGCGGATGGTGGTCGAGGGCTACGTGGCCGGGATGCACCCCAGCCCGTACCACGGCTTCTCCGTCGAGTTCGCCGAGCACCGCGAGTATGTCCCGGGCGACGACATCCGCCACGTCGACTGGAAGGTCTGGTCCAAGACCGACAAGCTCTACCTCAAGCAGTACGAGGAGGAGACCAACCTCCTGCTCTACCTGCTTTTGGACACCAGCGAGTCGATGGCCTATGCCTCGGGCCGCAATGTGACCAAGCTCCAGTACGCCCAGTTCGTGGCGGCCGCGCTGGGCTACATGATCCTCCAGCAGCAGGACTCGGTGGGCCTGGTCGTCTTCGACGATGCGGTGCGGCGCTACCTCCGGCCGGCCGGCCAGGCATCGCAGCTCAAGGAGCTGCTCCACCTGATGGACCTCACCCCCGCGCGCGAGAAGTCGGACATGGGCCAGGTCTTCCACGACCTGGCCGAGCGGTTCAAGAAGCGGGGCGTGGTCGCCATCCTGTCGGACCTCTTCGACGAGCCCGCGCGGATCATGAGCGGGTTGAAGCACTTCCGCCACCGCCGCCACGAGGTCATCGTCTTCCACATCCTCGACCCGGCCGAGCTGGAGTTCCCCTTCCGCTCGACCACGCTCTTCAAGGGACTGGAGGGGATGCCCGAGGTCCTGACCGAGCCCCATGCGCTGCGCCGCGCCTACCAGGCCGAGCTGGGCGCGTTCCTGACCGAACTGGAGAAAGGCTGCCGGATGATCGACATCGACTACGTCCCGCTCCGGACCGACCAGAGCCTGGACGTGCCCCTGTCCAGTTACCTGGCCTCGCGATCGGCGCGGGTGCGTTGAACCGTGGTCGGTGTTCGGTCCAGATCCGGAAATCCATGCATCTGAATCAAAAACCGATGAACGGATTGTGATCACTGGGAAACCGGAACCAGGAGTCCAGAATCGGGAATCTGGAATCTGGGATCGGGAATCTGGAATCTGGAATCGTGAATTCCCCACTCATCTGGGCCCTGGGATTTGCCAATGCTCCGTTGCTCTACGGCCTGGCGGCGGCGGCGGTGCCCATCATCATCCACCTGTTGAACCGCCGGAAGTTCCGCGAGGTGACCTGGGCGGCGATGCGGTTCCTCCTGGCGGCGATCCGCAAGAACCAGCGGCGGATCCGGATCGAGCAGTGGATCCTGCTGGCGGTGCGGACCCTGGTCATCCTGCTGGTGGTCGCGGCGATGGCCAAGCCGTTCCTGGAGTCGTTCGGCATGGTGATCGCGGGCCGCCGGGTGCATCGCGTGCTGGTGCTGGATGCCTCCCTGAGCATGGGTTATACCTCGGCGGGGACCAGCCGGTTCGAGCAGGCCAAGGCACTGGCGGCCCAGTTGGTCAAGGCGTCGCGCCGCGGCGATGCGATCAGCGTGATCCTGATGGGCCAGCCGCCCCGGGTGGTCATCGGCGATCCCTCGCCCAACCTGCGCGAGGTGGAGAAAGAGGTGGGCGAGCTGGCGATGACGCACGGCGGCACCGACCTGACGGCTACCTTCGCGGCGGTGGACCGGGTGCTCGAGGCCTCGACGATCGGCCAGAAGGAAGTGGTGTTCTTGACCGACCTCCAGGCCGCGAGCTGGCGTCCGCCGGCCGAGGCGGCCGCGGCCCTGAAGCGGGTGCTCGCCCGGATCGAGGCCCGACAGCCCCGCTCGGTCCTGATCGACCTGGGAAGACCCGGCGGCGAGAACCGGGCCGTGACCGACCTGCACCTCGATGCGCCGGTGGTGACCGTCGGCACCCCCGTCTGGGTCCGCGGCGTCGTGCGGAATTTCAGCGCCACCCGGGCCGAGGGGGTCCGCGCGCGGCTGACCGTCGATGGCCGGCTCGGGCCGGAAAGCCCCGAAGAAGACCTGCCGCCGGGCGGTGAGCTGCCGGTCGCCTTCCGCCATCAGTTCTCCAGTCCCGGCGAATCGGTTCTGGAGGTTTCCATCCCCGAGGATCCTCTCAAGCTCGACGACCGGCGCCGGTTGGTCGTCCCGGTCCGCGAGTCGCTCAACGTCCTGCTGGTCGACGGCCATTTCCAGTCGGAGCCCTACAAGGCCGAGACCGACTACCTGGCCCAGGCGCTCTCCCCCACCGAGGCGGAGGGATCACCCGGCCAACCCAGCCCGCTCCGCGTGGAGGTGATCTCCGAGTCGCAACTGCCCCGCCGCGAGCTGACCCCGTACGACGTGGTGGTCCTCTGCAACGTCGCGCAGTTCAGTCCGGCTGAGGTCTCCGCGCTGGAAGACTACCTGAAGCAGGGTGGGGGCGTGGTCATCTTCGGCGGCGACCAGGTCCTGCCCGAGACGTACAATCGACTGCTCTACGACGACGGCAAGGGCTTGCTGCCGGCGAGCCTGGGGCCGACCGTCGGCGACGCCGCCAAGAAAGAGTCGGCCTTCGGCTTCGACCCGATCGGCTATCGACATCCCCTGGTGGCCGAGTACCAGGGCGAGGCCAACGCGGTGATCATCGGGCTGACCCGCGCCCACACCTACCAATACCACAAACTGATGATCCCCAAGGGTTCGAAGGCCTCGGTCGCGCTGGCCTTCGAGACGGGCGACCCGGCCATTATCGAGGCACCCCGCCACCGGGGGACCGTGGTCCTGGTGGCGACCTCGGCCGACACGGGCTGGACGACCTGGCCGGTCCACCTCAGCTACCCGCCGATCATGCAGCAGATCATCCTCCGCGCGTCGGCCGGCCGGCTCAGCGAGCGGAATATCCGCGTGGGCCAGCCCTACGACCAGTCGTTCGCCGCGCCCGGGGCGGCCGCGCCGGTGTCCGTGCTCACCCCCAAGGGGCAGATCGTCGAGACCCGGCTCCAACCCGCCGGCGGAGTCAGCCAGTTCCACTTCGAGCAGACCGACCTCTCGGGTCCCTACCAGGTGCGGATCGGGCCGCCGTTGAACACCGAATCGTGGTTCGCCGCCAATCCCGACCCGGCCGAGAGCAACCTCGCCAAGCTCGACCAGGCCGCCCTGGCTGAGCTGATCCCGGGCTGGAACTTCATTTATGTATCGGATTGGAATAACCTCAACCAGGATGCCGGCTCGGTCGGCCGCCGCGGCGAGCTGCACCGGCCGTTGCTCTACGCCGTCCTGGTCCTGCTTCTGGTCGAATCGATCTTGGCGTGGAAGTTCGGCCATAATGAGTCCTAAATGGAAGCCCGGCAAGTGGACCGTAGGGCCGGCTGTGCCGGCCGGACACCCATGAAAGTCTGTTCCGAAAGGGATCTGAGCCCCCGAATGGGGGCGGTGGTCAAGAGCCAGGGGCGTCAGCCCCTGGGACCGTTGCGGCGCCTCTCTCCCCTTGGGAGAGCCCCGCGGGGGCGACAGGGGTGACTGTCGCCCCCGCGGGGCTGCTGGGAAGAGGGGGGGGCTCGGCTCTCCGCGGTCGACCAGGGGCTGTCGCCCCTGGCTCTTGACCGCCGCCCCTCCGGAGCTTTGGGAACAGACTCTGAGATATTGACCGCAGAGCGGGATCGTCGGCTGCCCTGCCGATCCCGGCCGGCACAGCCGGCCCTACTGCCGACTACCGAACAGAGTGAGGCGAACGTGACCGACTGGATCCTCCAGAAGCTGGCCGATCGACTGGGCGTGGCCCCGGCCCGCGCCGGCGAGGCGATCAGCCCGCACATCCGCTTCGAGCAGCCCTGGGGTCAGACGATCCTCGTGTTCACCGTGCTGGGCAGCGTCGGCCTGATCGTGTGGCTCTATCGCCACGAGGCGCGGGTCGGGGCCGGGTCCAAACTGGTGCTCGCCGCTCTGCGGGTGATGCTGGTGCTCCTGGCCGTGTTCATGCTCTCCGAGGCCGTGCTGTCGGTCGAGCGCACGGGGCTGCCCTACTTGACAATCCTGGTGGACGACTCCGCCAGCCAGCAGATCGCCGACCAGTACGAGAAGCCGGAGGTCCAGGCCAAGCTTGACGTTCTGGCCGCGCCGGCCAAGGCGGCGCCGCGCCGCGCCGCGGCCGCGGCCCAGGCGGATCCCGCGGGCGACGGCGAGAGCACGACGACGCGGCTGGCGATCGCCCAGGGACTGATCCTCAAGGACGACGCCCGGCTGATTCGCGAGTTGCAGAAGCAGCACAAGGTGCGGATCTATCAGGTCTCGACCTCGGCGCAGATGCTCGCCGAGGTCGACCGCCCCGCGGACCTGGAGCCGGCCCTGGCCAAGGTCCGCGCGCTCCAGGCCCTCGGCGCGCAGACCCGGCTCGGCGACGGCTTGCGCCAGGTCCTGACCGAGCTGCGCGGCGCTCCGCCCTCGGCGATCGTCCTGTTCACCGACGGCCAGACGACCGACGGCGAGCCGCTGGCCAAGGCCGCCGAGCTGGCGGCGCGCAAGGGGGTGCCCGTCTATCCGATCGGGCTGGGCAGCTCCGAGCCCGCCCGCGACCTCGAGCTCACCGAGTTGCTCGTCGACGACGTGGTCTTCGCCAACGACGACGTCCGCTTCCAGGCGAAGCTGGCGGCGCGCGGCTTCGAGGGACACAAGCTCAAAGTCGTGCTCAAGGAGCGCGAGCCCGGCTCGAACGACCCCAAGTCCGACCGCGTCGTGGCCTCCACCGACGTGACGGCACCGCGGAGCGGCCATCCCGAGCGCGTGGAGCTGATCCATCGGCCCACGGTTACCGGCGAGCGGACCTTTATCATCGAAGTCGAGCCCCGCCCTCGCGAGCTCCAGACCAACAACAACCGGATCGAGCGCGTCATCACCGTCCGCAAGGAGAAGCTCAAGGTCCTCTATGTCGAGACCGAGCCCCGCTACCTGTACCGCTATCTCAAGAGCTTCCTGGAGCGGGAAGAGACCATCGACCTGAGGGTCGTCTTGCTTTCCTCCGACCCGGCCTACAGCGAGCAGGACCGCTCCGCCCTGCCGACCTTCCCCGCCGCCAAGGACGACCTGTTCGCTTACGACGTCGTCCTCTTCGGTGACGCGGATACCAGCTTCTTGAGCCAGTCCCAGATGCAGAACCTCGCCCAGTTCGTCACCGAGAAGGGGGGCGGCGTGCTCTTCATCGCCGGCGAGCTGTTCAACCCGCTGTCCTATCGCGGCACGCCCCTGGAGCTGCTGCTGCCCATCGAGCTGGCCGACGCGCGCAACCCGACGGCCGTCGGGACGTCGGTCGAGCCCTATCACCCCGAGCTGACTCTCGAGGGACGGGCGAACCCCATCTTCCGACTGGGCGAGAACGACGTGGTCAGCATGCAGATCTGGCAGGAGCTGCCCCAGCTCTTCTGGTATCTCGAAGCCCCGCGGAAGAAACCGGCCGCGCAGGTCCTGGCGCAGCACCCCACGGTGATCGGACCCGATGGCAAGCTGCCCCTGATCGTCTACCAGTTCCTGGGCGCCGGCAAGGTGATGTTCCACGGCTTCGACGACTCCTGGCATTGGCGGTTCCGCGCCGGCGATCGCTTCTTCGGCCGGTTCTGGGTCCAGACCATCCGCTTCATGGCCCGCTCGCGCCTGGTCGGCCAGCGGCAGGCCGAGATCCAGACCGACCGGAAGCGCTATCAGCGGGGCCAGCCGATCCAGTTCCGGGTGCGGTTCCCCAACCCCGGGTTGGCACCCACGGGCGAGGTCACGCTCGAGATCCAGCGCAAGGGCCAGGGACCGCGCAAGCTGGTCCTGAAGCTCGCCCCCGGCACGCGCAACGTGTTCGAAGGGGCCTTGCCGCAAGCCGCCGAGGGGAATTACGAGGTCCGGCTCATCCCGCCGCCCAGCCTCAATCCCATCCCCACGGCCGATTTCCGCGTCGAGGCCCCGATCAACGAGCGCGAGCGGATCGAGATGAATGAGCCCGAGCTGATCAAGGCGGCCGAGGCGACCGGCGGCAAGTTCTACACGCCCCTGGACGCCGATGCCCTGCTCAAGGACTTGCCCAAGCCATCCAAGGTCCCCCTGGATACGGATCCCCCCATTCCGCTCTGGAATACCTGGCCGATCCTGGTGCTCTTCCTGGCCCTGATCACGATGGAATGGGTTATCCGGAAACGCAAACAAATGGTATAGTTAGTGCTTGATGCTGGACGAGTGGAGTCGCCGGACGGGATGCTCCTACAAAGAGACGCCTGTAGGAGAGGACTCCGTCCCCCGACGGGATGCTGCTGCCGGGAGGTATCGATGACGACTCGCGAGTTGGAATCACGGATCAGGAACCTCCGCGCCTCGGTCCGCCGGCTGGTGGCCCTGCACGGCCTGAGCTGGGTGCTCGGCCAGTTGGTGCCGCTGGTGATCCTGGCCGGCTGCATCGATTGGCTGTTCCACCTCGATGCGGTGATCCGGGCGGTGCTGCTGCTGGCCCTGCTGGCGACGGCGTTGTACCTGGTCTATCGCCGCGTGCTGCGTCCGTTGTTTGTCCGCTTCGCCGACCTGGACATCGCGCTGCGGATCGAGGAGCGGTGGCCGGGCCTGAACGACCGGCTGGCCAGCACGATCCAGTTCCTGCGGCTGGAGGCCGGCGACGACCGCTATGGCTCGGCGGCACTGCGGGAGGCCACGGTCCGGCAGGCGATCGAAGAGACCAGCACGATCGACTTTCGCGAGGTGATCGAGCCCCGGCCGGTCGTGCACGCGCTGGGCCTGGCCTCCGCGGCGCTGGTGCTGGGCGCGGTGGTGGTCCTGGTCGCCCCGGTCTCCTCGCGGATCGCCCTGCGGCGGCTGTTCTTCCCGTTCGGGGCCGAGGCCTGGCCGCGGCTGACCCACCTGGTCCTCGACCAGGCGAATACGACCCTCAAGGTGGCGCGCGGGGATCCGTTCACGCTGGCGGTGCGGGTCCGGCCCGGTGATCGCGTCCCCGACGCGTCCCGCGCGACCTATCGGTTCGCCGACGGCGCGGAGGTCGTCGAGCCGCTCCGCGCGCTCGAGGGGGGCGAGTTCCGCGGCCGGATCGAGGCCGTCCATCAACCGTTCCGGTTCACGGTGGTCGCCGGGGATGACACGTCCTCGATCCGGGACATCCCGGTGCAGGTCGTCCCGCCGCCGAGTCTCAAGACGCTGACGGTCCGGCTCCTCGTGCCGCCCTACACCGGCTTGCCGGTCCAGACCCTGGCGCCCGGGCTGACCCAGCTCAAAGCCCTGGAGGGGACGCGGCTGGAGCTGAAGGCGGAGGCCAACAAACCCTTGGCCCAGGCCGAGCTGCGCCTCGGCGAGGACGCCAACGGCCGCGCACTGGCCGTCGAAGCCTCCCGCACGCGGTTCCAGACCGAGCTGCCCGTCAAGGGAAACTTCACCTTCTGGTTCCGGTTGAAGGACACCGAGGGGTTCCGCAGCCGTGAGGAGGTCCGCTACGACGTCCGCGGCTTCCGTGATGAACCCCCACGCGTCGTGATCGAGGACCCCAAGACCGACCGCGATGTCCCGGCCGACGCCCTGATTCCCGTCCGGGTCCTCGCCGACGACGACTTCGGCCTGCATTCCGCCCGGCTCATTTACCGGGTCGCCACCGGTGAGTCGGAGCCGCGCGGCGAGGTCGCCATCCCGCTCTGGGCGGCCAAGGACCAGAACCCCGTCCCGGCTCCCGCCTCGCTGGAGAAGCACCAGGAGCTCGCCTACAACTGGGAGCTCGCCCCACTGAAGCTCCCGATCGGCAGCGTCATCACCCTGTACGCCGACGCCCGCGACTTCGACTCGATCAAGGGACCCAACATCGGCAAGAGCCGGGAGATCCGCCTGCGGATCGTCTCCAAGGAAGACGCGGCCCGCCAGTTCGATGACGCGCGGCGCGAGCTCCGCGAAGAGCTGGCCCGCGTGCTCACCATGCAGAAACAGGCCATGACTCCCGTCGAGAACGCCAGCCGCACCCTCTCCCAGACCGACCGGCTCCCCCAACCCCAGCGCGAGGACCTCGACAACGCCGCGATGATCCAGCGACAGGTCAGCGGCCGCTTCACCAATCGCGACGATGGACTCTCCAGCCGGATCAGCCGGATGCTGGACGATCTCCGCAACTTCAAGCTCGCCAACCCGGAAGCGCAGAAGCAGATGCAAGACATGCTCGATCGGGTCGGCGCGGTTCGCGACCAGCACCTGGGTCCGGCTGAGCAAGGGCTCACCCGCGCCATGAAGAGTCTCGACAACCGCCCCCAGGCCGACTCGAACGACCGCCAACCCCCAGCCGGTGGCGAACAGGCGTCCCCGCCCCCCGACCAGGCGAAAACCGACCGAACGAACCCAGCCTCGAAATCTGACCGAACGAACCCAGCCTCGAAATCTGACCGAACGAACCCAGCCTCGAAAACCGACCGAACGAACCCAGCCTCGAAAGGCACCCGAGCGGAGCAGCATCCGGGGGAGAGCGGACAACGGACAACGGACAACGGACAACGGACAACGGACAAATCAGGACAACGGACAAATCAGGACAACGGACAAAAGGCGCTCGCCGAGGCCAAGACGAACCAGAAAGCGATCGCCGACGAGCTTCAGAAGATGCTCGACGGCCTGAGCGAGTTCGAGACCTATCGGGGCGTGGTCAAGGATGCCCAGGACCTGCTCAAGCAACAGGAGCAGGCCATGAAGCAGACGGCCGAGGTGGCGTCCCGGTCCGAGCTGACGGGCAAGACGCCGGACGAGCTGACGAACGAACAGAAGGCGGAACTGGGCAACCTGGCCGGGCAGCAAGGTCAGGTCAAGGAGGGCTTGCAGAAGCTCCAGGAACGGATGGGCGAGATGGCCCGCCGGCTCAGCGAGCAGGATCCGCTGGCCTCCGCCGCGATGCGCGAGGCGGCCGAGAAGAGTCAGCGGCAAGGGACCGTCGCCAAGCTGGGCCAGGCCGCCGATCAGCTCCGGGACAATAAGGTCAACTCGGCCCGGGAGCAGCAAGGCCGGGCCCGCGACGAGCTGCGCGACCTGGTCGACGCCATCCAGAATCGCCGCGAACGCGAGCTGGCCCGGCTGGTCAAGGAGCTCAAGGAAGCCGAGCGCGAGCTGACCCAGACTCGCGCGCGGCAGGCGCGGAACCTCAAGCAGACCCGTGAGGCCCAGCGCAATCCCAACGCCCAGGAACGTCGCGAGCAGTTGCGGCGGCTGGCCAAGGAGCAGGCCGAGATCCAGAAGGACCTCCAGCGGCAGCTCCAGCGGCTGGCCAAGCTCAGCGCCGATGCCGCTTCCCGCGCCGGCCAGTCCGCATCGGGCCGCATGAGCCGGGCGCAGAACAACATGGACCAGGATCAAGGCGAACAGGCCGGCAAGGAGCAGGAAGAAGCCCTGGCCGACCTCGAGGAGGCCCAGGACGACCTGGAGCAAACTCGCCGCGAGGCGGAGGAGCAGCTTGCCGCCGAGCAGCTCGCCCGCATGGGCGACCAGCTCAAGTCGCTCGCCGAGCGGCAGGACAAGGTCGTCGCCGAGACCAGGTCCTACGAGGGGCAGCGGCGGCAGAACGACGGCAACCTCTCCCGGGCCCAGAAACGCGGCATCGAGGGCCTCGGGCAGGTCGAGGCCGGACTGAAGGACGAGACCGGCGAGCTGGCCGAGAAGCTCGACGGCGCGCCGGTCATCGCGCTGACCCTCCGCCGAGCCTCGGATCAGATGGAGACCGCCGCCAAGCGGCTCCAGGAGATCAAGACCGATGCCGAGACAGAGAAGGCCGCCCAGTCGGCCGCCAGCCGCTTCAAGCAGCTCCTCGAGTCGCTCAAGGCCGATGCCGCCGGCAACCCAGGGCAGGGGGGCGGAGGCGGCGGCGGGGGTGGCGGCGGCGGAGGCGGTGGCGGCGGCGACGATGACGGCATTCCGGCAACCGCCCAGCTCAAGCTCTTGAAGACCCTTCAACAGGAAATCAACGACCGGACCGAGGCCCTCGACGAGCAGCGCCGGCGCAAGGGCACCCTGACCCCCGAGCAGGAGGCCGAGCTCAAGCGACTGGCCGAGGATCAGGGAGTCCTGGCTGACCTGGTTCGCGACCTGACCCGACCGCGACGGGATGATGGGGAGGAATGATCGATGATCGTCAAAGACGCAGCCCGTGTCCTGGCACTCGCGCTCGGCCTGTCGGTCGCCGCGGGCAGTCCCGCCTGGTCCCAGGAGGCCGGCAAGACCAAGGACGATGCCCTCGACTCCTTGCTCGAGAAGCTGGCTGAACCGGCCGGCGGCGCCGCGCGGAAGGGAGAGGAATCCGCCAAACCCGGCGCGCCCGGCGCGAAGTCGGATCGCCCCGCCAAGCCGTCGCAGCCCCAGAGCAAGCCGGAGGAGGCCAAGGATCGATCCCGGGACCAGGCGAAACCAGGTCCCGGTCCGGCCGGTGAGAAGGCCGCTCCCGCCAGCCGACCCAAGCGCGACGGCGCGGCAACCGTCGCCCCCAAGGATCAAGAGATCGATGATCTGCTCCAGAAGCTGGGCGAAACCAAGGAAACGCCCGCGCCCGATGACCGCCCCCACGGCGGCGCCGCGACCGAGGAGAAGAAGGACGAGCGCCCGCCCACCGGCGCCCAACGCCCCAAGCTCGGCGGCAAGGACAAGGAGATCGACGAGCGCCTGGAAGAGTTGACCGGCCGGCGGAAGAAACGCAAGGCCGACGATGAGCAGCGGAGCGGGCCGATCGGCCAGATCATCAAGGAGATGCGGGAGGTCGAGCAGAAGCTGGGCAAGCCCGACACCGGCGAGGGGACGCGGGGTCAGCAAAAGCAGATCGTCAAGCAGATCGAGAGCCTGATCGAGGAGATGAAGCGCTCGGGTTCGTCGATGCGGATGATGGTCCGCCGCGTCCGCCGGCCCGGCCAGCGACCGGGTCAGCAGCCGGGCCAGACGACCGGCGCCCTGGCCCGCGGGGCTCCCCCCATGAAGCCCGCCAAGCCGACCACGCGCCACTCCAACGTCGGCGGCAAGGAAGTCTGGGGGCATCTCCCCGAGGAGTTGCGGCAGGAGATGGAAAACATCTACAAAGAGGACTACCTCACCTCCAAGAAGGAATTGATCGAACGCTATTTGCTCTCGGTCACCAAGGGGAAGCTGGTTCGCGAGGAGTGATCCGTCATGCGCGCTCGTTATTCGAAAGCGGATTACGCACGGAGGGCCGCCGGGTTGGTGGTCCAGCCTGGGCGGGCGCATCCACCTCCCCCAACCCCCCCTGATCAAGGGGGGGAAACCGAGGGAGGCTCGCCCTGGTCCTTTCCCCCCCTTGAAAAGGGGGGGCCAGGGGGGGTTCTTCGCGATGGTCCGCGCGTGCGCAACCCGATCGGAGACCGCTGCGGTCCACTTCGCGGCATCGGACCGGTCGTCGCCGCCCTGGCGATGATCCTTGGGTCGGGCTGGCTCGCCATCGCCCAGGACACGCCCAAAGATACGTCCAAGTCGGTCGGGGGCTTCGGCGAGGCGCGGCGTGGGGACGTGCCGGAGGGGACCGCCGAGATGATGACCCCCGCCGTCGACCACGCCATCGCCGCCGGCCTGGCCTGGCTGGCCCGCTCCCAGAACGACGACGGCTCCTTCGGCAG
>JAJPJC010000182.1 GCA_021324445.1 Isosphaeraceae bacterium | reverse complement strand
TGGTCCTGGACGAAGGCCGAGATCAGGGCTTCGAACGGCTCGATCGGGATGCCATAGCGCGCGACCGTCTCGGCCAGCGCGATCATCACCGGGTGGTGAACCTGACCCTGGTACATGGCCCGCAGCTCACCGCGCCACCAGTCCAGCAGCTCGAGCGACCGCTGGGGGTCGCCGACCTCGTCGCCCAGGTCGTCGGACCATCGGCAGAAGGCGTAGATGCTCCGGAACGCGGCCCGATGGGCGCGCGGGGTCAGCCAGGTCACGACGCTGAAGTTCTCGTAGTGCGTCGCCGTCAGCCGCGCGCAATAGGCCAGCGCCTCGTCGCGGGAAACGCGCTCCGAGGCCCCGGGTCCAAACCGGCGCAGATCCTCCGCGAAGGCCATCCCAGCCCGCCTCTCTCGAATCGACTGCATTCCTGGGAGCGCGCCCGCAGTGATGGTCGACTGCCGGGCGGGTCATTGACCGCCCGAGCCGGCGGTATCACAATCGTCATTCCAGACCACAGCATTTTACCAACGGTCGGTCCGCGTGGGATGCGTTCGATCTGAGCGCCTCCCCCTGGACCGATCCCGGGAACCGGGAGAAGGACACGCGCCATGATTCGAGCCCCGCGTTTTGCCACCGCGTTCGTCGTGCTGCTGGGCGTTCTCGGCTGGAGCGCCTCGCCGCGAGTCCTGGGACAGCAGCCGGCACAGTTCCATCCCTTGTTCAACGGCAAGGACCTCACCGGCTGGGTCACGCCGGAGGACAAGTCGCTGTTCACGGTCGAAAACGGAGAGATCGTCGGCCGGACCACCGACAAGAGGCTGAAGAAGAACGAATTCCTGGCGACGGAGAAGTCCTACGGCGATTTCGTGCTCAAGGCCAAGGTCAAGATCCGCAACGGCAACTCGGGCATCCAGTTCCGCAGCAAGCGCTCCGCCGACGGCGTGGTCTCCGGCCCCCAGGCCGACGTCGCCGACAACCAGTGGGGGCTGCTCTACGAGGAGAAGGGCCGCGGCCAACTCCAGCGCTATCCCCTCGACAAGGCGCGGGCCCTCCTCAGGCCCGACGGCTGGAACGAGTTCGTGATCACCGCCAAGGGGCAGCACGTCACGATCGTGTTCAACGGCACGCGGATCATCGATCGTGAGGACCCCCAGTTCGACAAGGAGGGTATCATCGCACTTCAGGTCCACGTCTGGCCCGAGCCGATGGAGGTCCGCTACAAGGACATCGAGATCGCCGAGCTGGGGCCGTAGCCGCGAGAGAGGCCCCGAGGGGCACGGCAAGCTGCCGTCGCGTTCCGGGCTCTCCGGCTGGTCGCGCCCCTGGATTTTTCCACGGTCGGCCTGATCGGAGAGGGGTTGATCTCTCGAGACATCCGCTGAGTCCCCGGACGAATCCGATCGCGCCTTGAGCCCGCTGGGAATGGGAAGCACAGCCCGTTGAGCACCACCAGGGCCTCATCCAGATGGCCCTCGTCCCGGATCGGGCTCAGTGGGAATCGCTTCACCAGCTTCCAAATAGGTCTGCGGCACCCTGCGCGGCGGCCTTGACTGCCATCGCTGACTGACCTCTCGCCCGCCTGCGGGACGTGGCCGCCCCCGGTGCCGGGGGGCTTGTTCGCTCCGGAGGTCTTCCTCGGCGGGGGTTCGTGGCACCGGCAGTCATCGACCCAGCGTCCCTTGTCGTATTCCTGGTGGTCCATCACCTTGAGGATGTACAACTTGCCGGTGGTGTCGAACATACGGCCGATCAGCCGGAAGCGGTTGTTGCCCACGTCGAAGACGACGCAGTTGCCGACCTGATCGGCCGATCTGACGCTCTGCTGGAGCGCCGCAAAGTGAGCTCAGTCGGCGCTCTCGGCCATCTTGAATCACGTCAACCGAGGCGATGTCCACACACGCGTCCTGAGGGGAGCGGCCCGGAACCTCCTTCAGACGTTGAGCGTCCCCTTGGTCGAAGGGATACCGGTCATCCGCGGATCCGGCTCGATGGCCTGACGCAGCGCGCGGGCGCTGGCCTTGAAAACGGCCTCGATGATGTGGTGGGTATTGCGGCCGTAATGACATGTGATGTGGAGATTCATCAGCGCGTTGTTGGCGACGGCCTGCCAGAATTCCTCGGCGAGCGGGGAGTTGAAGGCACCGAGTCGCTCGATCGGCACTTCGGCCCTCCAGACAAAGTAGGGCCGGCCACCGAGGTCCACCGCCGCCGTGACGAGCGTCTCGTCCATCGGTAAGGTGAAGTGGCCGTAACGGCGAATTCCGGTCTTCTCGCCCAGGGCCTGGGCCAGCGCCTTGCCGAAACAGATGCCGACGTCTTCGACGGTGTGGTGCGGGTCGACGTGCAAGTCTCCCCGAGCCTTCACGCGCAGGTCGATGAGGCTGTGCTTGGAGAGAAGCGTCAGCATGTGATCGAAGAACCCGACCCCGGTCTCCAGCTGGGATTGACCCCCGCCGTCGAGATCGAGGGACAGCTCAATCTGGGTCTCGTTCGTCTCGCGCTGGATGCATGCGGTCCTGGACATCGGTCACCCCCGCTCCCTATTATAACCGACCGAGGCGGTAGGATGAGAGGCTCCCCGGGAAGCGGCGTGGCTTCCCGGGGAGCCTCTGACCCAGGCGCCCCGGCCTGAGGCCGAGACCGTATCGGGATTGGTCTCGACCTCTGCAGACCCCTCGGTCGGACTGACGTGTTCGCCATGCGACGCTTGCCACCCCTGTCCACCTTTCGGTTCGCGGCTGCTATGCTGTTCCCGTTCGAATTGCACCGGCTCGGCGGGCGGTCCGCTAGGGACGGCCTGACGACGGACCACCATGCAAGGGGGAGACGCGAGTATGCTTCGATACCGGTCCTCTGGCTTTCCTGTGCCGCGCGCGGCCCTGGTCTTCCTGGTCCTGTTCTCCCCGGCGGAGCTCGCCGCGCAAGGGGTAGAATCGGTCAAGGCCCATTACACCAAGTACGAGTACCGCATCCCGATGCGCGATGGTGTCCGCCTCTTCACCGCAGTCTACGTGCCCAAGGATCAAACGCAACGCTATCCCATCCTCCTGACGCGGACCCCCTATGGCGTCCAACCCTACGGCGAGGATGCGTACAAGTCAGACCTCGGCCCTTCGTCGCACTTCGGCGAGGACGGTTATATCCTGGTCTACCAGGACGTCCGCGGCCGCTGGATGTCGGAGGGCGAGTTCGTCAACATGCGGCCGCATCGGCCCCAGAAGAGCAGTCCGCTCGACATCGACGAAAGTACGGACACCTATGACACGATCGAATGGTTGATCCAGCATGTGCCGGGCCACAACGGCCGCGTCGGCATCTGGGGCATCTCCTACCCCGGCTTCTACACGGCAGCCGGGATGATTGACGCTCATCCGGCGCTCAAGGCGGCCTCGCCCCAGGCGCCTGTGATCGACTGGTTCGCGGGCGACGACTGGCACCACAACGGCGCCTTCTTCCTACCGCACGCCTTCAACTTCCTGGCCTTTTTCGGCCATCCCCGCCCGATGCCGACCAAGGAGCCAGTCGAACGCTTCAAGTACGGCACTCCTGACGGATATGCCTTCTTCCTCCGAATGGGCCCCCTGTCCAATGCCAACCGCCTCTATTTCAAGGACGACGTGCCGTTCTGGAACGAGATCATGGAGCACGGCACCTACGATGGGTTCTGGCAGGCACGCAACCTCCGACCGCACCTCAAGGGCATCAAGCCGGCCGTGATGACCGTCGGGGGTTGGTTCGACGCCGAAAACCTCTTCGGCGCGCTCGAAGCGTACAAGCAGGTCGAAACTTCCAGTCCGGGCGCGACCAACGTCCTGGTGATGGGACCCTGGTCCCACGGCGGCTGGAGCGGTGGCGCGGGCGCCTCGCTGGGGCCCGTCTCCTTCAACTCGGACACTGCCGCGTACTTCCGAGAGCACATCCAGTTCCCTTTCTTTCAGTATTACTTGAAGGGGAAAGGTTCCCCGAACTTCCCGGAAGCGTGGGTCTTTGAGACCGGGACCAACCAGTGGCGGACCTTCGACGCCTGGCCCCCCCGCACGGCGCAGCGCCGATCGCTGTTCCTCCAGGCCCACGGCGGATTGACCTGTGTCGCTCCCGACGATCGGGATTCCAAGGCCTTCGATGAGTTCGTCAGTGACCCGT
This sequence comes from Isosphaeraceae bacterium, assembly GCA_021324445.1. Lineage (GTDB taxonomy): Bacteria > Planctomycetota > Planctomycetia > Isosphaerales > Isosphaeraceae > JAJPJC01. The sequence continues at coordinate 2,912 of JAJPJC010000182.1, read as the reverse complement.
CACACCCGGTGGAGTACATCGACCAGATCGAGATCGGCATGACCGGCGATTATATGATCCAGGACCAGCGAGTTGTCGCGCGCCGGCCGGACGTCCTGTGCTACCAGGGGAGCGACCTGAAGGAAGACCTGACCCTCGTCGGCCCGATCCAGGCGCGGCTCTTCGTCTCGACCAGCGGGACCGACTCCGACTGGATCGTCAAGCTGATCGACGTCTATCCCGACGACTATCCGAACCCCGCGGCCGGCCCGCACTCGGTGAAGCTCGGGGGTTATCAACAGCTCGTCCGCGGCGAGGTGATGCGCGGCAAGTTCCGCAACAGCCTGTCGAAGCCGGAGCCGTTCGTCCCCGGCCGGCCCACGCCGGTCAACTTCACGCTCCAGGACGTCGCGCACACCTTCCGGTCCGGACACAAGATCATGGTCCAGATCCAGAGCAGTTGGTTTCCGCTGGTCGATCGCAATCCTCAGCGGTTCGTTGACATCTATGGTGCCCAGGAGTCGGACTTCCAACCGGCGACCCAGCGGATCTACCACACCCGCGCGATGCCCTCGCATCTCGAAGTGCTGGAGATTCCGCGGTGATCCTGCCGGTCAAGGGCCGGCGGTGGCGGCTGGCAGGGGCGCGGTCCGGCGTTCTGACTGGCACTCGGAGTTGAGTGGGATCGGTTTCCGCTCGGTACAACAGGCCCTATTCCCGCGCGATCTCGGCGGCGAATGCCTGAGCGTTGAGGTCTGCCCCGGTCGCGTGACGGGTCAGGCCGTTCCAGTCGAGCGAACGGCCGGGTGCGAAGATGCGGGCCCGGAGGTAGTCGCCGACCGCCTTGTTGCCGACGAAGTTCGCCTTGGCGGGGTCGACTCCGTGGAGCACGTCGCGCGCGATCGCGTGCAGGACCTGGTCGGCGAACAGTTGGCCCATCAGGTAGTTGTGATAATAAGCCGGGGCGCTGACGATGTGGATCTTGCTGGCATAATCCGGCGCGTGGCGTCCCTCCGGCCTGTGAACCATCTGATAGCGTTCGACCAGGTCCCACCAGAGGGTATTGAGGTCCTGGTCCGGATCGTCGTAGAGGGCCTTCTCGAACCGGAACATCACCTGGCACCATCGTGAGAAGACCAGGAGCTTGGCGCGCTGCATTTGGGCCCCGGCCCGGTCGAAGGCCGCGGGGTCGGGCACGGTGACTCCCATCGCCTGGAGCCAGTCGGCGTCCTTGGAGAACCGCTCGAAGAGCATGGCGATCCCTTCGGTGGTCAGGATATGCGCCTCCATCCGCAGGGCGTAGGGGACGCTCCGCGGTATGTTCCGGCTGCTATAGACCGAGTGGCCCAGCTCATGGAGCATCGTACCCATCCAGTATTCGTTGGGGACGATGTTGGCCAGGACGCGCACATCCCCCTCGCGGTCGATGTCGGTGCAGAAGGCATGCGGGCTCTTCCCCGGCTTCTCGTAGAGGTCGCTGCGGGCAATCACGTCGTCGATCGGCAAGCCGATCCCGGCGTAGAAGTCCCGACAGAGCTTGAGGATGTCGGCCTTGGCATAGACCGAGTCGAAGTCGGCTGCGAAGATCGCCGGCGACTCCTGGAAGAACGGGTCCTGATAATGCCAGGGGCGGATGTCCGCGGCCGCGATTCCGCTCTGGACGGCGAGCTTGGCGTCGATGTCGAACTTGAGCTTGCGGAACGGTTCGCGCGTCAGCGCATCGAGCTCGTCGAAGAGCTTGAGGACTTGCTCCTGCGACTGCTCGGCCAGGTGGAGCTGCATCGCGTGATAGTTGGGGAACCCGAGCTTCCGCGCCGCCTCGTTGCGGAGTTTGACCAGGGCCCTGAGATCGGCCGCGACGATCGGACCGACCCCCTTGCTCCCCTCCCAGACGGCTTTGCGCTCGGCCGAGCTGCGCGATTCCTTGAGGACGCGTCGCACCTCGCTGTCGGTCAGGGTGCGGCCGTTGACGGGGGCTCGATACGCATTGAACGCCTTCTCGATGGCGTTGGCCTTGGCCGTGATCTGGCGCAGCAGCCCGGGATCGACCTGCTTCTCCAGGTATTGCAAGTACAGCACGGCGATTTCACGGGCGAGAATCGGATCCGGGACCGGCTTTTCCTGGATCGCCTTGAGCCTGGCGAACCGTACGGGGTCGGCCAAGGCGGCGTCCAACCGGTTCTGGGCCTGTTCCTTGGCCTGGAAGTCCTCGTCGCGGCCGGTGACGTTCGCGTTCCACCAAGTCAACGCCGCCTCCCGCTCCTTGGGGCGGATCGTCTGCTCGTGCTCGCGAATGAACCTGTGGGCGTCCTCCGTGGTATCGACGTTGGCTCTCACCTGAGGACTCATGGACATGGTCGTAACCAATCCCGCCAGAGAGAGTACGCAGAGGATTGCGCGGGGTAGTGGCCGGATCATGAGGATCTCAACCTCCTGGGTGCCCGTCGGATCCGAGGCTCCGATTTTCGCACGCGGAGCCAGGCAACGCAAACGGGAACCGCCCGACGACCGACACCCGGACATGGCCCGGCGATGAGTGAACGCATGAATGCTTCGATCGCATCCCCCTCTTGACGATCGTCCGGCGCGCGCTCTTTAATAGAGCGATGCCGAAGTGGCGGAATTGGCAGACGCGCTAGGTTCAGGTCCTAGTGGGCTAACCATGCCCGTGGAGGTTCAAGTCCTCTCTTCGGCACTATGAGGAAAGGACTTACGTCGATGAGGCGTAGGTCCTTTCTGCTTTCCGGGGGCCATCTCCCCATTTTCTCCCCACTTCCAAATCCTCAGGAGGCCGGAGTCGAGGGAGTCGCCTGATCGGCCGGGGCCGAACCCACCGCCCCGGCACCCTGACCGAACCCCTGGATCTCGGCCATCACCCGATCCGTGATCGCCACCTCATCCAGGGCCAGGTAGTGCGCCCGCATGGTCTCCGG